>NZ_JBJKOD010000017.1:0-49760 GCF_045765065.1 Winogradskyella sp. 4-2091 | reverse complement strand
ATTTATTTTTCAAATTCTCTACATTTGCAAAGGCTAATAGATGTTTAAACAGACTCCCATTATAGTTTTGGATCTAATGAATTAACTATCAATTTAAAGATTAACAATAAAGCATAAAAGAAAATAATGTTATTTAACTCAATAGACTTTGCTGTTTTCTTACCTATAGTTTTTATACTATATTGGTTTGTATTTAATAAAAGTTTAAAACTCCAAAATTTTCTAATAGTTGCATCAAGTTATTTTTTTTACGGTTGGTGGGATTGGAGGTTTTTATTGTTGATTTTATTCAGTACAATTGTTGATTACACAATTGGTCAAAAACTTAATAAAGAAGAAAATCAAACTAAGAGAAAAATTTTACTTTGGACAAGTATTTTAGTGAACCTAGGGTTTTTAGGCTTTTTTAAATATTATAATTTCTTTCTTGAAAATTTCGTCACTGTCTTTTCGTTTTTTGGATCAAATATAAAAGCGAATTCTTTACATATTATTTTACCAGTAGGAATCAGCTTTTATACGTTTCAAACCTTGAGTTATACAATAGATGTTTATAAACGAAAATTAACACCTACAAAGGACTTTATTGCATTTTCATCCTTTGTTAGTTTTTTTCCACAATTGGTTGCAGGGCCAATAGAAAGAGCAACTCACTTACTACCTCAGTTTAACAGAAAGCGAAAATTTGAATATGTAAAAGCTGTTGATGGATTACGCCAAATTCTTTGGGGTTTATTTAAGAAAATTGTCATTGCTGACAATTGTGCTGAATTTGCAAACCAGATATTTAATAATTCCGCTGATTTAAACGGAAGCACTTTAATTCTTGGCGCTATATTTTTTACGTTTCAAATTTATGGGGATTTTTCAGGTTATTCAGATATAGCTATTGGTACATCGCGACTATTTGGTTTTGACCTAATGCAGAATTTTAACTTCCCCTATTTTTCAAGGGATATGGCTGAGTTTTGGAGACGTTGGCATATATCGCTCTCAACTTGGTTTAGGGATTATTTATATATTCCTTTAGGTGGAAGTCGTGGTGGGACTTGGATGAAAGTTAGAAATACATTTATAATTTTTATAGTCAGCGGCTTTTGGCATGGAGCAAATTGGACATTTATTGCTTGGGGAGCTTTAAATGCAATTTATTTTTTGCCATTACTTTTATTAAATAAAAACAGAACATTTATTGATGGTATTGCCGAAGGTAAAAATTTCCCATCACTAAAGGAGTTGTTTAGTATGTTTATGACTTTCTCTCTAGTAGTTTTTGCATGGATATTTTTCAGAGCTGAAAACATTCATCACGCATTTGAAATTATTAGTAAAATATTTTCTACACAGGTTTTTGCTCTTCCGTATTTTGTAAATGGTAGCTTAGCAATCCCTACGATAATTCTTATTGGAATTTTCGTATTAATTGAATGGGTTGGAAGAGAAGGTCAATTTGCAATACAAACAATTGGTTTTAAATGGGTAAAACCTTTAAGGTATATATTTTATTACGCTATCGTTATGGCGATACTCTGGTTTGGAGGTAGGGAACAAGAGTTTATTTATTTTCAATTCTAAGTATGAAAAAATTCATAAAAAGTTTAATAATTTTCTTAGCAATTCCATCCATATACTTTGGTGCAAATATGCTTATTAATAGATTTATTTATGTCAATGAAGAGTTGCCAATGACTTATAAAAATGTTCTCATAGCTGGAGATTCACATCCACAGTTAAGTATTAATGAGAATTATTTTAGCAACGCTCAAAATATTTCGCAAACTGCAGAGCCTTATGTTTTAACCTTTTGGAAACTTAAAAAAATATTGAATACTATCAAGACGGATACTTTGATTCTTGGTTTTGCTCCACATAATATTTCTCAATTCAATGATTTTAAATTTACACGTCAACCATGGGTTAATGAAATGATGAAAAGAGCTTACCCTATAATTGAATTTGATACTCCTTTAGTAGATTATTCGATTTATCGTCAAGTTTTATGGAAACAAACTGCATTTTATCCAAAGCAGAATCACATCATATATTTATCAAAATTTTCAAATGAAAGTACGTCTACTAATTTTTCTAAATGGAAAAAAACAGTAAAAACGCACTATTTTGATGGTAGAAAAGAGTTGCAAGTTTCAGAGATTTCAAAAAATTACTTAGATTCAATTGTTGATTTGTGTCAAGTTAAAAATATATCATTAGTGCTTACAAGTCATCCTTTGCATAAAAAATATATAAATGAGATTCCAATTGACATTATGGAAGAATATTTAAGACTAAATATAAAGTACAGTAAAAGCCATATAGTTTTTGATAGAACAACAGATCACTACCCAGATTCGCTCTTTTTTAATATTGATCACTTAAATGGTGTTGGAGCAAAAAAGTTTACGAAGGAGTTAATTTCTCACTTAAATACAATAGCCAAAACTCAGAATTAGAAAAATATAAAATAGATTACGAAATATAATATTAAATCCTAAGTCTTTGGCTTGGGATTTTTCTTGTTAAATACGTAGTTCTACGTATAGATTTTCTGTTTTATAATCGTTAACTTCGCTTACTCGTGCTGAGCTTGCTTCAGTATCAACTGATATAGGTCATTCAAACGGACTCAATTCATAAAAGTTAGCCATAATTTAAAATCAACATAGATAAATGTCAAAAGTAACAGAAGTAAGATTAACATTAGCTGCATTAATTTATGGAATCGAAATTGATTTAAAATCGACGATTAATAAAAATATTGTACCATATTTCTCGGATTTAAATTTTTTTCAGAATCAGGAATTAATTGATAAAGTTTCGGAAAGATATTCTAAAGAAAACCCTGGTATTGACATTTTGCTAAACATAGAGGATTCAATAGACTTTCTCGATTTTCATGACACTTTTGTAATTTTAAATAAAAACAAATCATTCTTAACTAAACAAGGAAGTGATTATTTAAAAAGTATTTTTAAAAGTCTTGAAGAAATAACACCAATTAGAAATAGGGTTATGCATACACGCCCATTATTAGGTGGAGACTTTACTACCGTTTACAATTTTGTATCTGAATTATCTAGCAAAGATCCAATAGATTGGTTAATAACTCTAGAAACAAAAACTAAAATTGAGAATGACCCATCATATGTCTTAACTCTTACATTACCTACAATTGAATATCAAAATTCTGAACAGAAGGTAATTCACAACTTGCCTCTTCCTGATTTTGATGAAACAGGTTTTATAGGTCGTAAAAATGATGTTGAAGACATAAAAAAATTAATTTTCTCAAATAAAGTTGTTAGTATTATAGGAGATGGTGGAATTGGTAAAACTGCGTTAGCATTAAAAATTGCATATGACATCGTAGATATGAACGACAAAAGCCCTTTTGATTTAGTAATTTGGACGTCGGCTAAAACTACAATGTTAACCTCAAAAGGTATTGAGGAAATTTATGATGCTATTACAAACTATACTGGACTTGTTGAGTTAATATCAGATACATTAGAAATTGAAAAAACCACAAGTGACAAACTTGCTGAAATACTAGATTACTTCTCTTTGTTCAACACCTTACTAATAATAGATAATTTAGAAACAATTCAAAGCGAAGAGGTAATCGAATTCATAAGAGAAGCTCAAATGAAGTGCAATATTGTCATTACTTCTAGAATTGGACTTGGAGAACTCGAATATAGGCGTAAATTAAAGGGGTTTTCAGATGCAGAATCGGCCAAACTTATACGTGAAATCGCTAGAATAAGAGACAGTGATACTTTAATAAAATTGCCACAGGAAACTTTAATAGATATTTCTAATAAACTTTATCATAATCCACTTGCAATTAAGTGGTTTGTAAATACAGTAGAAGCAGGTATAAGTCCATCAGAAGTACTAAACAACAAAGATGACCTTTTAGACTTTTGCTTAACAAATGTTTACGGAAAATTAAGTGATGGAGCTATAAAAATATTAAGTACATTACGTGCCGCCAGGAAAAGTTTACGTTCAGCTGAAATTATTTATTTATCAGAGCTTGAACCGCTTGAAGTGCGAAAGTGTCTTTTAGAATTATTTAGGACAACTCTAATTAGTTCAGAGATTACAGACGGTGGAAATATAGAAGAAACAAATTATTACATATCTGATTTTGCAAAAGATTACCTGACTAAAAATCATACGATAGATGCACATTTTATCAAAAGGATCTCTTCCAAGTTGAGAGAGTTAACATTAAGTACTGCTCAACTTAAAAAAGTGAATGCTTATAATATTTTTGAGATAAATGCCATTATTTATAGGAACTCAAATGAAAAAATTGCCGCTAAATATTTACAAGATGCTTTATCTCTGTCTTGGAAAAAGAAATACGATGAAGCTATAAAAAAAGTTAAGGAAGCTAGAAATATAGTTCCTAGTCATTTTGAATCTTATAGAGTTGGTGGTTTTATAAAAGCAACTTCTGGTGATTTATTAGGTGCCGATGATGATTATAAATTAGGTTTAGAAATAGAACCAAATAATCATAAACTCCTTTATTTCTATTCACAGTTTTTACTATTTCAAATGGAAGACATTGATTCAGCATTGGAATGTGCAGAAAAATTAGCAGAGCAAAATGTAGAACATCCATCTGTTGCTTTTCTGTTCGTTAGAATTTTCAATACAAAACGAGAATATAACAAAGGAATAAACAAACTTAAATCCTTGTTAGAAAATCCTTTAGATTCGAAAAATGAAAGAATCGCCTATACAGAACTTATTTCTTTATATAATCATATGGGACAAAGTTTTGCGAACATTGAAAAAGATTTTGATAACTCACTTAGGCACTTTAAAAGATCTATAACCGTTTATCAAGAGTGTTCTGAAAAGAAAATTCTTGACCCAAAAATGATAAAGAATTTTTCTGAAACTTTGTTGGCTTGTTTTCAAATGTTACCATTAACATCTTTACAAGATGATGTTGACTACTTTAAAAAGTTAATCACTGAAAATGATAGTAAGATTGGATTAACTAATATGAAACACAAAATAATACATAGGTTTTCTGAAAAGTTCGATGATTATTCTTTAAGTAATTTGTTAGAAGATTCTCAATCTGCATCTGACAGACATATGGGCAGTGTTAGTAGAAATCAAAACAATGCAAGTAAACCGTTTGTGTTTATACAAAAAGATGATAAAAAAAGATATTATGCGAATATGTTCGACTTCACTGATATTAACAATAGAAGTGAATGGAAAAAAATAAGAAATGGGCAACTTGTAAGTTTTGAAATCGGTTCTAATCCACAGGGCGAATGTGCTAAAAACATAAAATTAATTGATTAAAAACTATGGCTTCAAATGTATTTAAAGCATAGACATTCTGAGAGGCTTTTGTATAATTGAAAAAACGCATTTTTTTATTTGATGATTTCTGCAAAATAAAATTTAACATAAAAATAAAAAATTCGGCTCGTGTTAAATCCGAAAAGTTAGCGTTTATTTATAGGCTTCATTTAAAACTCAAGACCGATAACCGCAACCAAAATCCCACTTTCTAATTATTCCTAAAACTTTTTAAATAACTATTCCACAAATAACTTACATTTGCAAACGCAAAATTTGCGATTAATATTTAACAAGATTCTCACTTGTGTGAGAAGGAAAAACAAGTTTTTCGATGAAAGCTGGAATTGTAGGATTACCAAACGTAGGAAAGTCAACCTTATTTAACTGTTTATCTAACGCTAAAGCGCAAAGTGCCAACTTTCCGTTTTGTACTATTGAGCCTAATATTGGTGTGGTTAATGTACCAGATCCAAGGTTAGAGAAATTAGAAGAATTGGTAAATCCAGAACGTGTAATGCCTGCAACTGTAGAGATTGTGGATATTGCTGGTTTGGTGAAAGGCGCTTCTAAAGGTGAAGGTTTAGGTAACCAATTCTTAGCTAATATTAGAGAAACTGATGCTATTTTGCATGTACTGCGTTGTTTTGATAATGAAAACATTGTTCACGTTGATGGTTCTGTAGATCCTATTAGAGATAAGGAAACTATTGACATGGAATTGCAACTTAAAGATTTAGAAACAACTGAAAAGAAGTTAGATAAAGTTAAGCGTGCTGCAAAAACAGGAAACAAAGAAGCTCAGAAAGAAGAAGCTATTCTTCTTAAAATAAAAGAAAGCTTAGAAGCTGGTGTTTCTGTAAGAGCATTAGAGTTTTCAGAAGAAGATTACGAGGAGTTTGTAAAACCATCTCAGTTTATCACAGACAAACCTGTAATGTATGTTTGTAATGTAGATGAAGGTGCTGCAACTACTGGTAATGCTTACGTAGAAAAAGTGAGAGACGCTGTAAAAGACGAGAACGCAGAAGTTTTAGTGTTGGCTGTTGGTACAGAAGCAGATATTAATGAATTAGACGACTACGAAGAGCGCCAAATGTTCTTGGCGGATATAGGATTAGAAGAACCAGGTTCGGCGAAGTTAATTCGTTCGGCTTATAAACTTTTAAATCAGCAAACATATTTCACAGCTGGTGTAAAAGAAGTGAGAGCTTGGACTGTAAATGTTGGAGCAACTGGTCCACAAGCAGCAGGAGTTATTCATACCGATTTTGAAAAAGGATTCATTAGAGCAGAAGTTATTGCTTACGATGATTACGTAGAATACGGAAGTGAAGCCAAAGTAAAAGAAGCTGGTAAAATGCGCGTAGAAGGGAAGAACTACATTGTTAAGGATGGCGATGTAATGCATTTCTTGTTTAATGTATAAGTAGCTTTTTGCTTTTAGGTATTGGCTATTAACTTAGCTTATTTGTTTGGTTGAACGCAGTCGTAACCTTTTATGCTATAATTGTAATAGGTTAACTTGTCATTGGTTTCGTATTCCTTTTAATGACGAATTAAAATTTACCAAATGCCAAAAATTGAAATCAAAACCCTAATTAAAGCAGACCTAAAAACCTGTTTAGATTTAGCGCGTAATATTGATTTTCATAAAGATTCCATGGCGCATTCTAAAGAGAAGGCAATAGCTGGTAAAACTTCAGGATTAATAGCGTTGGGAGAATCGGTAACTTGGGAAGCTAAACATTTTGGTGTTACACAGCAGCTTACTTCAAAAATCACAGCGTTTGAAAGTCCTACGTATTTTGTGGACGAAATGGTTTCTGGTGCTTTTAAAAGTTTTAAACACGAACATATTTTTTCTACACAACAAGATAAAACCTTAATGGTTGATGTGTTTCATTTTCAATCGCCTTTTGGTATTCTAGGGCAATTGGCAGATGTTTTGTTTCTAAAACGTTATATGACCAATTTATTAAGGACTAGAAATGAATTCTTAAAAATAAAGGCAGAATCATTAATGACGTCTTAACGGCATAATTTTTGATTCAAATTGTCCAATATTTAGAATCTCAAAAACCAACATTCAATGAGAAAAATCCTATTTGCATTAATTTTTGGGTTGATAACCACTTTAAATTACGCCCAAAACACTAACGACATTGGTACTGAAAAAGTTTGGCGTGTCAATTTTTTAAATCCAGCAGTTGAACTCGAAATTCCTACAGGTCAATATTCTACATTTTCTTCATCCTTAGGTGTTGGATATGGCGGAGGCTATCCTGATTTAACGTCAGGAGGAAGCGGATTTATATATGTTATAAGTCCATTTGCCGATTTTCAGCATAAGTGGTTTTACAATCTAAATAAGAGAACAGACAAAAATAGAAATACAACAAACAATTCTGGAAATTTTGTATCCTTTAGATTGGTAACGCGTGGAAATTCTATAGCAGAAAATGTAAATAGAACTTCAGATTTTGATTTTGCGTTTGGACCAACTTGGGGAATTCAAAGAAAATACGGAAAGCGCTTTCATTTACTATTCGATGTTGGACCTCAATATTATATGGATACTAAAGGAAATGGAAATATTTGGCCAATAATGTTTCAGCTTAATTTGGGATTCGATTTTAGGAAGAAATAAAAATTTGCTTACTTGGTTTATAGAATTCTTGTTAGTCTTGGGTTTTAGGTTTTAGTTTTCTAAACTGAACATCGTAAATCTTATATTTTTCATTTTCAATTAAAAAGTTTACCCTTATTTTCGTTCAATGAAAAAGAAGGAAACGTTCATTTACGGCGTTTTACTTGGAGTTTTAGGGATTGTTTTATTTTCTTCTAAAGCTGTTATGGTAAAATTGGCATATCGCTATAATATTGATGCGCTTAGTATGCTGTTGCTTAGAATGCTATTTGCGTTTCCGTTTTATGTGGTTATTGCTTATGTATATAGAAATGAAAAACAAGAAATTACACAGCGCAAAGACTACCTTTGGTTAGTGTTTTTTGGATTTGTTGGGTATTATCTCGCTAGCTATTTTGACTTTGTTGGTTTAACCTATATTAAAGCCAGTTTAGAGCGTATTATCTTATTTATTTATCCAACGATTGTGTTGCTGTTTAACAAGTTATTCCTTAAAAAAGCAATCACTAAACTTCAGAAATTAGCAATACTAATCACGTACATTGGTATTATTATAACCTTTGGTAGTGAGGTTTCAATATCAGGATCTAATACCTACTTAGGCGGTTTCTTTGTGTTGCTGAGTGCCGTGACTTACGCCTCGTATTTAGTTGGTAGTGGTTGGTTGATTCCTAAATTTGGTGTCATGCGTTTTACGGCATTTGCTATGTTGGTTTCTTGTATTTGTGTGTTTGTGCATTATGGCTTGTTTTCTAGAGTAGATATTCTTAATTATCCTTGGCAAGTGTATGCATTAGGATTGTGTATTGCGGTTTTTGCAACTGTAATTCCATCGTTTTTAGTGTCTATTTCAATTAAATTAATCAATTCTTCAAATTTTGCAGTTGTGGCAGGTATTGGGCCAATCACAACCATAATTTTAGCGGTTATTTTCTTGAATGAAAGCTTAACTGTGCTTCAAGTGGTTGGTACATTAGTGGTTATTTCTGGCATACTATTAATTTCAAAACGGAAAGAAAATTAGGATTTTTAGGTGTCATTTCAAATTTTAGAGCAAAAATTGAAGCAAAGTCAATGTTCTCAACAGTTTTAATGCATTATTGTTAATTACTTTACTAAAACCATATTTTATTTTTTATGGTATAGTATTATATTAGCGTTCCAACAAAATTTCGACCTCAACTTTATGGCAGAACAGTCTAACTATACCGAAGATAATATACGCTCACTCGATTGGAAAGAACACATCCGAATGCGACCAGGTATGTATATCGGAAAGTTAGGTGATGGGTCTTCACCAGATGATGGTATTTATATACTACTTAAAGAAGTCTTAGACAACTCTATTGATGAGTTTGTAATGGGAGCAGGTAAAACCATTGAGATTTCTATACAAGGTGAACGCGTAATTGTTAGAGATTACGGTCGTGGTATTCCTTTAGGAAAAGTAGTAGATGTGGTTTCTAAAATGAATACTGGTGGAAAGTACGATTCTAAAGCCTTTAAAAAATCAGTTGGTTTAAATGGTGTTGGTACAAAAGCTGTAAATGCATTGTCATCTTATTTTAGAGTAGAATCTACACGAGATAACAAATCGGCTTCTGCAGAATTTGAACAAGGAAACCTAACAAATCAAGAATTACTAGACGAAACAAGTAGACGTAAAGGAACTAAGGTTAGTTTTATTCCGGATGAAATTATTTTCAAAAATTATAAGTATCGTAACGAGTATGTTGTTAAGATGCTTAAAAATTATGTGTATTTAAATCCTGGATTAACCATTGTTTTTAATGGTGAAAAGTACTATAGTGAAAATGGTTTAAAGGATTTATTATCAGAAAATATTAATGAATCTGATATGTTGTATCCTATTATTCATTTGAGAGGAGAAGATATAGAAATAGCAATTACACATAGTAAAACACAGTATAGTGAAGAATATCGTTCGTTTGTAAACGGACAAAATACCACACAAGGTGGTACGCACTTAGCGGCTTTTAGAGAATCTATTGTAAAAACCATTAGAGAATTTTACGGAAAGAGTTATGAGGCTTCAGATATTAGAAAGTCTATTGTTTCTGCCATTGCTATAAAAGTAATGGAACCTGTTTTTGAGAGTCAGACAAAAACCAAATTAGGTTCTACAGATATGGGAGGCGATTTGCCAACCGTTAGAACTTACATCAACGACTACGTTAAACGCTATTTAGATAACTATTTACATAAAAACCCGGATTCTGCAGAGAAAATTCAACGTAAAATTCTTCAAGCAGAACGTGAACGTAAGGAATTATCTGGTATTAGAAAATTAGCTAAGGATAGAGCTAAAAAAGCGAGTTTACACAATAAGAAGTTGCGCGATTGTAGAGTGCATTTTGGTGACACTAAAAATGAACGTAATCTTGAAACGACCTTGTTTATTACTGAGGGAGATTCGGCCTCTGGTAGTATTACCAAATCGAGAGATGTGAATACGCAAGCTGTATTTAGTTTAAAGGGGAAGCCCTTAAACTGTTATGGACTAAGTAAGAAGATTGTTTATGAAAATGAAGAATTCAACTTACTACAAGCGGCTTTAAATATTGAAGAATCCTTAGAAGATTTACGGTATAATAATGTGGTTATTGCAACTGATGCCGATGTTGATGGTATGCACATTCGTTTGTTGTTAATTACATTTTTCTTGCAGTTTTTTCCAGAAGTGATTAAAGAAGGTCATTTATATATTCTACAAACACCTTTATTTAGAGTAAGAAATAAAAAGGAAACCATTTATTGCTATTCTGAAGAGGAACGAAGAGATGCTCTTGAGAAATTAAAAAATAAACCAGAAATCACACGATTTAAAGGTTTGGGTGAAATTTCGCCAGATGAGTTTGTGCATTTTATTGGTGACGATATTCGTTTAGATCCTGTAATGTTAGATAAGGATATGTCTATTGAAGAGTTATTATCCTTCTATATGGGAAAAAATACACCTACGCGTCAAGAATTTATTATTGACAATCTTAAAGTTGAACTTGATGTTGTTGAAGATAACGTATGAGAACAGACAATAGAAGCGTAAAAAGCACCATAATTTCTATCTATTTTATATTGTTGGTCTTTGCTATATTATTGGCAACGGTTTTTAAATCATTTCATGTATTAGAAGGGAGTTCATTATGGGTTGTTATAGGATTGGCTATAGCAGTTGTGGTAGTTCATTTTGTGGCCAGTTATTTTGAGTACGATAGTGATGGTACTAAATTGGTTATAATTAATAAAGGCTTAATTCTAACAGATTATATCAATTATAGAGAGCGCAAAATAGAAATTGCTAAACACAAGGTTATTGGTTATAAGATTAATAATTATAAAGTTTACAAAACTTTGGTAATTTCTAGAAAAAATAAAAATGGTAGTATTTCTAAAGAACGATTTAATGTATCACTTCTAAAAAGTAAGAAGATAAAATATGTTAAGCAGTCTTTAAGAAAAATTATTAAAGAAAATAAAAGTAAACTAGGGTAAATGACAGAAGAACATGACGAGTTGTTAAATGACGATAACGGTAGCCAAGAAACTATTAAGAAGGTTACCGGAATGTATAAAGATTGGTTTTTAGATTATGCATCTTATGTAATCTTAGAACGTGCTGTACCAGCTATTGAAGATGGTTTTAAGCCAGTACAACGCCGTATAATGCACTCTATGAAAGACTTAGACGATGGTCGTTATAATAAAGTGGCAAATATTGTAGGTCATACTATGCAATACCATCCGCATGGTGATGCGAGTATCGCAGATGCCATGGTGCAAATTGGTCAAAAAGATTTACTAATAGATACACAGGGAAACTGGGGAAATATACTCACAGGAGATCGAGCAGCAGCATCACGTTATATAGAAGCACGTTTATCAAAATTTGCTTTAGACGTTGTTTATAATCCAAAAATTACAGAATGGCAGGCCTCTTATGATGGAAGAAGAAAGGAGCCAATTAATTTACCAGTTATGTTTCCTTTGCTTTTAGCACAAGGAGGAGAAGGAATTGCCGTTGGTTTATCAACTAAAATTTTACCACATAATTTTATTGAACTTATAGATGCCTCTGTAAAACACTTAAAAGGTAAACGCTTTACTATTTTGCCAGATTTTCCAACAGCTGGTATAGCAGACTTTACAAATTATAATGATGGTCTGCGAGGTGGAAAAGTTAGGGTAAGAGCAAAAATTTCTCAACGCGATAAGAACTCTTTAGTTATTACAGAGATTCCTTTTGCGACTACAACATCTTCATTGATTGATTCTATTCTTAAAGCAAATGATAAAGGCAAAATAAAAATTAAAAAGATAGAAGATAATACAGCTGCTGAAGTTGAAATCTTAATTCATTTGCCTTCTGGATTATCGCCAGATAAAACTATTGATGCGTTATACGCTTTTACAAATTGTGAAACATCTATTTCGCCATTAGGTTGTGTAATTGAAGATAACAAACCCTATTTCGTTGGTGTAACCGAAATGTTGCGTCGTTCTACAGATAATACTGTAGAGCTTTTGAAGAGTGAATTAGAAATTAGATTAGGTGAATTTCAAGAACAATGGCATTTTGCTTCGTTAGAGCGTATTTTTATTGAAAAACGTATTTATCGCGATATTGAAGAAGAAGAAACTTGGGATGGTGTGATAAATGCTATTGACAAAGGACTTCAACCTCATATAAAACATTTAAAACGTGCTATAACAGTAGAAGATATTACGCGTTTAACCGAAATTAGAATTAAGCGTATTTCTAAATTTGATATCGATAAAGCACAACAGAAAATAGATGCTTTGGAAGATCAGATAGCTGAAGTAAAGCATCACTTAGCAAATCTAATTGATTATGCCATAGCATATTTCGAAAGATTAAAAAAGGATTACGGTGAAGGTAAAGAGCGTAAAACTGAAATAAGGATATTTGAAGATGTAGATGCTACAAAAGTAATTATTAGAAATACTAAGCTCTATGTTAATAGAGAAGAAGGCTTTATTGGAACAGCACTTAAACGTGATGAATACGTCTGTGATTGTAGTGATATTGATGATATTATTGTTTTTACTAAGGACGGTAAAATGATGGTTACCAAAGTGGATTCAAAAACCTTTATTGGGAAAAACATAATTCATGTAGCTGTATTTAAGAAAAAAGATAAACGTACTATTTACAATTTGATTTATCGTGATGGTAAAGGAGGTGCGTCCTACGTTAAGCGTTTTGCGGTAACGAGTATGACGAGAGATCGAGAATACGATTTAACTAATGGTAGTAAAAACTCACCATTATTATATTTCTCTGCTAATCCTAATGGTGAAGCTGAAGTTGTTACAATTATGTTGAGGCAAATAGGTGGTATTAAAAAGATGAAGTGGGATTTAGATTTTGCAAATGTCTTAATTAAAGGAAGAGCATCTAAAGGAAATACGGTAACTAAGCATCCTATAAAACGCATAGAACTTAAGGAAAAAGGAGTGTCAACATTAAAACCACGTAAAATATGGTTTGACGATACGGTTCAGCGACTAAATGTTGATGGAAGAGGTGAGCTAATAGGTCAATTTAGAGGAGAGGACAGACTTTTAATTATAAATCAATCTGGAATCGTTAAGTGTATTATTCCTGAATTAACGACGCATTTTGATAGTGATATGATTGTTCTTGAAAAATGGATTCCTAAAAAACCAATTTCTGCTATTTATTACGATGGAGAAAAAGAACGTTATTATGTGAAACGATTTATAGTTGAGCAAGAAGGAAAGGAGGAATCTTTTATATCAGATCATGCAGATTCTCAATTAGAAATAGTTTCTACCGATTGGCGACCAATGGCAGAAGTAGAATTTACCAAAGAGCGTGGTAAAGATCGTAAGCCTAATATGGAAGTTGATTTAGAAGCGTTTATATCAATAAAAGGTATTACTGCTCAAGGCAACCAATTAACTAAAGATAAAATTAATCAAGTTAATTTATTAGAATCTTTACCTTACGAGGCACCAGAAGAAGTGCATGCAGATGATTTGGAAGTTGTAGGCGAAGAAACTTTAAATACTGATTCTAAAACAGAAATTAAAGCTGAAAATTCAGATGCTACAGATAAAACTGATGATAATGACGATGATTTAGAAACCGACGATAAAGGTCAGGTTACTTTGTTTTAATTATTAAGCGTTTTATATCGTTTTAATAATACAGAAGAAAATGCCTCAGCACCTTCTTTAGATAAGTGTGTTGGGTCTTTCCAAAATGAATTGTCTTTTTGGATTTTGTATAAATTGGTGTAATCCAAATAATTTAATCCGAGTTCATACATTAATGCTGTTAGCATTTTATTGTCTTTATCACAAGTGTCGTTGTAGATAGGTGATGTGACAAATAGAAAAGTTTTGTTTGGTGCTTTATCTATAAATGATTTCATCGATTTTAAATAATCAATTGCAACTAAATTCATTTCAAGGTTTTTGTTGCATTCCTCATTGGCATCAGCTTTAGACAATATGGTGTCTCTCATTTCTTCTTGAGACTTATTTATTGTTAAAGGATCATAACCATTATAAGTCTTATAGTCGTAACCAGGTTTAAAGTAGTTTTTAATAATTCCAATCGCATTTCCATTATAATTCATGCTATAATAGATATGCTGTAGTAAAGATAATCGGTTAGAATTATTTAAAGCTGTCGTAATTTGGTCGTTTCTATGATACTTTGTTTTTAACCCTCTAATGTCTGATCCATCGTAATCCTTATCAAAAAAGTTTTTAGTATCAATATGAACTATAACGTATTGTTTTTTATCTTCTTGCAAGGTGTTAATTAAAGTGCTGTTGTAGGCAATCCCAACACCGTCAACTCCCATGTTGTAGCTATTGTTGCTAAATAAATCAACATCAATATGGTGGTTGGCTCTTGAGTTTCCAAAAACCAAAAAATCTGTATTGTCTTTTACTGATAGAAATTGATTAAGCTTTCCGATGGCTTGTCCTGTCATTACGTTGTCACTAATCTTGTTTAAGCCAAAGAAGACAAGTTTATCTAATCCATAACTAATGATTATGGTCAGCACAACAATTTTTAAAAGCTTTTTTGTGATATCTGAGTTCATAATCTAGAATTGAAAATAAATAAAGTTTTCAGCTGTTGAATAGAACAAGCACAGCATTATAATTATAACAGAAACAATAATGGATAATTTTACGGTATTGAATTTAATACCATAATCTTCCAGAGGTGTTTTAGACCTAAAGATTTTTAAATCTATACAGAACCCTAAAACTAGCAATAATAGACCATTGATAAAAGTATTAATGTTTCCAACAAAAAGGCTTCCGTAGTTAAAGCTAAATATTTCTACAATTATAGTTGAGGCAGAATGAAAATCTGGCGCTCTAAAAAATATCCAAGCAACTAGTACAACAATAAATGTATAGATGTACCCAAATGCATTAAAGGTTTTAATTTTTAAAGCGGAAAACGTGTACTTTTCTAAACTTAAAAACAACCCATGAATTCCTCCCCAAATCACAAAATTCCAAGAGCTTCCATGCCATAAGCCGCCAATTAGCATTGTAAGTAATAAGTTTCGGTAGGTAATAACAATTCCTTTTCTGTTTCCACCTAAGGAGATGTAAAGATAATCTCTTAACCAAAAGGATAATGACATATGCCAACGTCGCCAAAATTCAGTAAGCGTTCTTGAGAAATATGGGAAATTAAAGTTTCTATTAAAATTAAACCCAAAGAGTTTCGCACTACCAATAGCAATATCAGAGTAACCAGAGAAATCAAAATAAATTTGAAAGGCATAAAAAACAGTTGCGACTAGAAGTGTAGAGCTATTATGTATTTCATAGTTTCCGTAAACTGAATCTACATAGACACCTAGGTTATCTGCAATGGCAACTTTTCTAAATAAACCTATAAAGATTTGAAATACGCCTGTTTTTATTAATGTAGCGTTTAGTTTTCTTTTGCCTTCTATTTGTGGCATTAGGTTAGATGCTCGTTCAATTGGTCCAGCAACTAATTGCGGAAATAAGCTAACGAACGTAAAAAAACCAACAATATCTCTACTCGCTTTTATTTCGTTTCTATAAATATCAATGCTGTAACTCAGCGTTTGAAAAGTATAAAAACTAATACCTACAGGTAATATGATGTTTAACGTAAGGTCATTAACTTCCCAGCCTATACTAGACATCGTACTTGAAAATGAATCTGCAAAGAAATTGTAATATTTAAATACGGCAAGTAAACCTAAGTTAGAGCATAAGCTTACTAATAGCCAGCGCTTTTTGTTTTTGTTACCAATAGCGTCTTCGATTTTTTGACCAACAAAGTAATCTAAAAAAGAACTGAAAATGATTAGAGATAAAAAACGATAATCCCACCACCCGTAAAACACATAGCTCGAGATAAGCAATAAGATATTCTGCTTCTTGTAGCTGTTTTTTAGTAACCAATAGATAATGAAGACTATAGGTAAAAATATAAGATATTCTAACGAGTTAAAAAGCATTAACTGAGTGTTTTATAGATTTGGGTCTGTTTTAAAAACATGTTAATTTTGTCGAAATATAGTAAAACCAAATTCGCGTATCCTAATTAGATGAAGAATTTTAGTTAAGCGGATTAAAAACAACGTTCTACAACTTTAATTTTTTCAATTTGAAAGTTGTATTTATTTTTTCTTCGTCGTTTTAAAGTTTATAAATTCTACGAATAATGAAAACGCTATAGCAAAATATAGATATCCTTTAGGAATTGCGCCAACGGATTTGCCAAAAAATTCTGTATGTGAGAGGTGTGCAGCTTCCGTAATGAGCATAAATCCAATTAAAATTAAGAATGCTAAACCTAGTATCTGTATGCTTGGATGAGCGTTTATGAATTTTCTTATTGGATTTGCAAAACCAATCATAATGCCAATTGATATCATTACTGCAATGATCATTAAAACTAAAGTATAATTATGGTTAGGATGCAAACCGTTTGTCATACCAACTGCTGTAAGTATGGAGTCTATAGAGAATATAAAGTCAATAATAACAATTTGAACAATAGCATTACTAAGAGATTTTATAGGCTTAGATTTAACTTCATCTTCATCGTGAGACGGGTTTTCGACCTTTTCTCTTATCTCTGAAGTACTTTTATAAATTAAAAACATACCGCCAGCAAACAGAATAATCGCTTGCCAACTGACTCCAATGGAAAGCCAATTATTGTCTACGGTAAAAAATGGCTTACTTAGACCAACCAAAAATGACACAAAGAAAAGAAGTATAATACGTTGCACCATAGCTAGAATTAAGCCAATGTTGGTTGCTCTATTTCGTTGGTGTTCTGGAAGTTTATTGGCAGCAATAGATATAAAAACAATATTATCTATTCCCAGAATAATTTCAAGAAACGTTAAGGTTAACAATGCCATTATAGCATCTGAAGTAAGTAGAAAATCTAACATAAAATTATTTTATTTTTACAGCAATACCTTTTTCAACATTAAGCGGTTTGTTTGGTCGCTTAACAGCTAATTTATATTCAAACATATATGAGTCTTGAGTAGTAGATAATATTTTCATGTGAATAGCATCTTTTTCAGAATTACTCGTTGGATGTAACTTCTTAAGAATAAATTCGCAATCATTAATCCATCTCACGGAAGAAGAGTCTACTTTTCCGTTATGATAATCTATATTAAAGTTTTCTGTTCGTGTAAAGCGTGTTGTTTGTTCTACACCATCTAGTGTATATGTAAAATCAAAAGTACCAGTTTTAAAATCTGTACAATTTCTTTCAGTTTCATAACAACTCGTTAAAAATAGCAGTGAAAAAAGTAAAATTATTACTCTCATAAAATATTTTTAACAAAGATAATGAATAGTAAAAAGAATATTAGGGCTTATAACTTTTAAAAGTTCCGTCTTTATAGAATATGACAATTTTTTCAATATCGGAATCAGAATTGGATTCTGATATAGGTAATTGAGGAGCAGTTTTAGTTTCGGTTATTTGTGAGTTTTGATTTTCTGAATTTTTTAAATCAATCGGAAAATTACCTTTCCCATTCATTAGCCAATACAATTCTACTTCAGGATAGGAGTGCAGAACTTTCATTACAAAGTCTAAACTTGGCTTATTTCTTCCAGATAAAATATGCGAAATACTTGAGCGTTGAACACCAATTTTTTCAGCAAAACTTGAAGCTGTTTCGTTGTAAAAATCAATGACTTTTTGAAGTCTTTTTGTAAAATCAACAGAGTTTATCATTGTAAACTTTATAATTGTAAATACTAGTACACAAATGTAAACAAAAGGTGTTTGATTTGTGTTAAATATAAATTAATAATTGCATACGTATTAAACTATAAGATTGATTTTTATATATAATTAACTGATAAATAATATTTTACACTAGATATTAGTGCGTTAGTTAGAATTTGTTATTCTCAATATAGAGTCGCACAGAAAAATGTGTCATTTAGGTTTACGGTTGTAACAAATTAGCTGATATCGATTGTTTACAATTGTAAATTATCAAATGATTACATTTGCAAATGATAATTTAAGTATATGAATTTAGAACTTTTAAACACCATATTCCCGACTGTAAAAACGAAGGAATTATCTGGTCGTTATATTACCAATTCTCACATAGAAAATTGTTTTGATAAATTTTCAAAATCTAGAATATCAACTATTGGTTATTCTGTAGAGGAACGACCAATTTATAGTTTTGAATTTGGGAATGGACCAATGAAAATTTTGTTATGGTCGCAAATGCATGGCAATGAATCAACATCGACAAAATCACTTTTTGATTGTTTTAATTTGTTTGAAACTCATAATGACATTGTAAAAACGATATTAGAGAATTGCACATTACTTATAATCCCAATTTTAAACCCAGATGGTGCAGAACGTTATACACGTATTAATGCCAATTTAGTTGATTTAAATAGAGACGCACAAAATTTAAGTCAGCCAGAAAGTAAAGTCCTAAGACGTACTTATAATGAATTTCTCCCAGATTATTGTTTTAATCTTCATGGTCAACGCACTATATTTAGTGCTGGTGAAACAAATAATATCGCAACATTGTCGTTTTTATCTCCTGCTCAAGATCAGGAAAGATCCCTTACTAAGAATAGAAAAGTGGCAATGGCTATAGTCGCAGAGATTAATAATTTATTACAAGAAGAGATTCCTAATGCTGTTGGAAGATATGATGATGGTTTTAATATTAATTGTGTAGGAGACACGTTCCAAAATTTTGGAGTACCTACTATATTATATGAAGCTGGTCATTTTGCTAATGATTACCAAAGAGAAACCGTAAGGCGTTTAATGTTTATGTCACTTTTAAAAGGATTAGATGTTATTGCTGATGGTATAAATGAAGACAACTACATTGCTTATTTAGATATACCAGAAAATGGGAAGTGCTTTTATGATGTTATTATAAGGAATGCAAAACTGAATTCTACTCAAACTCAACTTACCGATGTTGCATTTCAGTTTCAAGAAGTGCTAAAGGATAATAAAGTCTGTTTTATTCCAAAAATTGTTCAAATTTCTAAATTAGAATCTAAATTTGGTCACAAAGAAATAGAGGCAAATGGAAATACGGTAAAAACAATTTCAAATACAGAGCTAAAACTAGGTAACGAAATCGATTTCGTGTTGTTGAATAATGAAAGAATCTCACTAAATTCTTAAAATTATTCAGTTTTTATGCGTTATCGTTATATTAAATGTGTTATTTTTGCGTTTAATCTAAAGATTATTAAATAATGGCAAAGTTTAAATTGGATGAAGTTGATCATCAAATCCTCGATATGCTTATCGATAATACACGTATTCCTTTTACTGATATAGCTAAGAAATTATTGATTTCTGCTGGTACAGTTCACGTGCGTGTTAAAAAAATGGAAGAAGCAGGAATTATTAAAGGTTCTTCATTAACATTAGATTATCATAAACTAGATTATTCATTTATTGCTTACGTAGGTGTTTTTCTTCAAAATACTTCGCAAACTAAGTTTGTATTAGAGCGTATTAATGAAATTCCTTATGTTACTGTAGCACATATCACAACAGGAAAGTTTAATATTTTCTGTAAAATTAGAGCAAAAGATACTATGCATGCAAAGGATATTATCTTTATGTTAGATGATATTGATGGTGTTTATAGAACAGAAACTATGATTTCATTAGAGGAAAGTCTGAACGATAAAAAACGATTAATGCATACTATTTTTAACGAGTTAGGTTAATCGATTAAATAATTGATAATAAAGTCCTTTGTTAATCGCTAAGGGCTTTTTTTATATCTCATAACTATGGATAAAATTATAATTGGAGAACATGAGTACGGTTATTATTATAAGTCGTATATAGAAAAATCTACAAATGCATCTATTGTGGATGGTTTAAAAGGAAATTTAGATAAAGTGGTTTCATTTTTCTCAGCAATTCCTGAGGATAAGCACAATTATAAATATGCTGAAGGGAAATGGACTATAAAAGAGATATTACTTCATATTATAGATACGGAGCGTATATTTACGTATAGAGCCTTAAGAGTAGCAAGATATGATAAAACAGCATTACCTGGTTTTGAACAAAATGGTTATGTAGACAAATCTTATGCTAACCATCGTTCATTGGAGAATCTAATAGAAGAATTTGTTGCTGTAAGACAAGCAACAATTGCCTTGTATGCAAGTTTTAATTCTGAAGTATTATTACAAATAGGAGAGGCTAGTGGCTATCCTATTTCAGTTAGAGCATTAGCTTATATTACTATAGGACACGAAAACCACCACATTGAAATTATTAATAATCGTTACCTTTAATTAGCGTAATATTCAAAAGCTTCGAGAATAAGTTCATTACTTACCACGCAGTCAATTTTAGGTTGGCCAATAGCTTCGAGTAAAACAAATTTTACTATACCATGACTGTTCTTTTTGTCATGTTGTAAAAAGGTAATAATAGTCTTTATATCGTTATCTAAAATTTCAACTTTTGAAAACGTTTTTAAGATACCTTCAGTAATATTTTTCAATGCATCAATAGATAGTCCGCATACTTTTGTAGATAAATACGTTTCTAAAATCATGCCAATCGCTATGGCTTCGCCATGTAGTAAGGGTGTTTTGTCAGCATTTTCAAGAAAATAGCTTTCAATGGCATGGCCTAAAGTGTGACCAAAATTTAGTATTTTCCTTAAGCCTTGTTCTGTTGGGTCAGAGGTAACAACTTTGTTTTTTATAATCACAGAATTGTAAATAAGTTGATCTAAATCTGAAATATCTAAAGCTTCAAGATTTGTTAAGGTATTCCAATATTTCTCGTCATAAATTAAACCATGTTTCAACATTTCTGCAAAACCAGAAACCATTTCGTTCTGTGGTAAGGTGTCTAAAAATGTAGTATCAACAGCGACCATTTCGCCTTCGTTAATAACACCAACCTGGTTTTTTAGGGCTCCTAAATCAACTCCAGTTTTTCCACCTACAGAAGCATCTACCATTGCTAATAAAGAGGTTGGTACGTTGATATACGAAATTCCTCGCATGTAAGTACTTGCAACAAAACCACCTAAATCAGTGACAACGCCTCCTCCTAAATTAATTAAAAGACTTTTTCTGTCTGCATTATATTCTGATAAAGCTTCCCAAACACCTGTGCAAATATCAATTGTTTTATGCTCTTCTCCATTAGGCATTTCCATAACTTCAATTGCAATATCTCCAGATTGTAGTTCGCTTAAGAATTTTGGTAAACAATACTCGTGCGTGTTTGTATCTACAAGTACAAATATTTTAGAAGGCTTGCTAACTTCTACGTACTTGTTTATTTCTGTATAAACGTCTGAATTAAAATAAACGATTGCATTTTTGGTTGAAATTGAATCCATTATGAACGATCTAATTTGATTAGGTGAAAATACTTCCTTTTTCAATAAAAATGAACCTAATAATAAATATATTTGTATATAAACTTCAATTAAAATGATAAATCGTTCCCTTTTTGAGAATACAAAAACGGCCTTTGTGTTAAAGTCCGATTCGGCTTTAGAGCGCGCTTATTTCTTATTTAAAATGATCTCTTCTCAACCATTGGTAAGGATAGGGACAGCTGCAACAAACTTTGCCTTAAAAGCACATTTGCCGGTAGAAGGTTTAATAAGGTCTACTGTATTTGACCATTTTTGTGGAGGTGTAAATGAAGATGATTGTTTATGTGTTATTGACGATTTGTATACAGAAGGTGTTAGCTCTGTATTAGATTATTCTGTGGAAGGTAAGGCAATTGAAAATCAATTTGATAGTGCATTAGAAAAAATATTAAAGATTATTAATTTCTGTGATGAGAAGGAAGCCATGCCTATTGTGGTTTTTAAACCAACAGGTTTTGGACGTTTTTATTTATATCAAAAAAAGACAGAAGGGAAAGCATTCACAGAAGATGAGCAAGCTGAATGGGATAGAATTGTAAATAGATTTGACGCTGTTTGTAAACTTGCACAAGAGAAAGACGTTGAAGTTTTAATCGATGGAGAAGAAAGTTGGATGCAAGATGCTGCTGATGATTTGGTAGAGGAAATGATGCGTCGCTATAATACAAAGGTGCCAGTTGTTTACAATACACTACAGCTTTATCGTTGGGACCGTTTTGATTATTTAAAAGAATTGCACAAGCGTGCAAAATTAAATGGTTTTAAAATTGGGATGAAAATCGTACGAGGCGCTTATATGGAAAAGGAACGTGAAAGAGCGATAGAAAAAGGATATGATTCTCCAATTTGTGAAAATAAAAAGGTTACAGATGAAAATTTTAATGTAACACTAAACTATATTATTCAAAATTTAAAAGACATTTCTGTGTTTATTGGCACTCATAATGAGTTGAGTTGTTATTTAGCTATGGAGCTTATGGAAACGCACAATATATCTAAGAAGGATAATAATGTGTGGTTTGGCCAATTATATGGAATGAGTGATCATATTAGTTTCAATTTAGCTGCAGAAGGATATAACGTGGCTAAATATATTCCTTTTGGTCCGGTTAAAGATGTCATGCCATATTTAATAAGAAGGGCAGAAGAGAACACGTCTGTTGCAGGTCAAACAAGTAGAGAGCTATCTTTATTAAAGGCTGAAAAGAGGCGTCGTAAATTATAGTACATAAACTAAAAAGTATTTGAATAAAAACAAAAAGCCACTTATTTAAGTGGCTTTTTGTTTGATTATTTAATGTTATGATTTTTTATAAAACTCATACCATTTTTTCTTTTTATTAGGGTTGTTTCCGTAACCATAACCGTAGCCATAGCCACCATATCCTTTATTACCTGCACGAACACCATTTAAAAGCATTGTCATTCTAGGTAATCGCTTTTCAGTATATAATGGTTGTGCGACATGTTGTAGTAAACGCCTGTCTATTTTGGCAGCACTCACAACATATATAAAAGTATCCGCTAAATGTGAAATCAACAGCGTATCACTTACAATTCCTACTGCTGAAGTATCTGCAATTATGTAGTCATACTTGTCCTCAAAATATGTGAACAAATCAACTACTCTTTCATTCATTAATAACTCTGAAGGATTAGGAGGAATTGTACCAGATGGTATAATGTCTAAAAATTTATTTTCTTTATGTTTTAATACTACGCTTTGAGGTTTTATAGAAGGATCGGCTATATAGTCTGATAATCCCTGTTTTGGTTGATCTGTGATTTCTAAATAATCTAGTATTTTAGGTACACGTATATCTGTTTCAATTAATAATACAGATTTACCAGAGTGAGCTATAGATGTTGCTAAATTGGTACTAGTATGAGATTTTCCTTCTTGTGGAATCGTAGAGGTTACAAAAATCTTTTTAGCACGTCCTTTGATATCTCTAAGCATAAAATCTATATTAGACTTTATGATTCTAAATGCTTCCGCCTTTGGTGAATAATCTACCTTTTTTACTAGTTTTTGCTTTTTAGATGTTTTTGGAACATCACCTAAATATGGTATGTCTAATAAATCTACTAAATCATCTTTTCTATAAAGTTTAGTGTTTATTAAGTCAGAAATATAAATTAGTGCAATTGGTATACCTAAGCCAAATAGCAACGAGGCTATATACACAATCATTCGGTTAGGTGCAACGGGTCTATGTGATGAAAATGCCATATCAACAATTTTGGCATTCGGAGAATCCATACCTAATTTAATAGCAGATTCTTCTCGCTTTTCAAGTAAATATAGATATAGTGATTCCTTAATATTTTGCTGTCTAGATATGTCTCTGAATTGTCTTTGTTTAGTAGGAGCTGTAGAGAGTCTACCCTGAATTCTACTGTTTTCTCTGCTCAGACTACTTAAAGTCATTTGTGAGCTAGACTTTATATTTTTTAAAGAGCTTTGAATATTTAATTTTAAGGCTGAAATTTGACTATTAAGCTGAATAACAACTGGATTTTGTTCCGTTGAATTTTTAAGTAAATTATCTCGTCTCGCAACCAACTCATTATGATTTTTAATTACCTGGTCGGTGTTAGCATCACCAATAGCGAGACCAGCAGGTAATAAATCACTTGTTCTATCTGTTCTTGATATGTCTTCTTGTAAATAATCAATTAATTGAATATTTCTTGACGTTGTGGCAATTTCAGATTGTAATTGTTGTCCTGTTTGGAGATTTAAATCAGCTTGAGAATCTAATGCAGTTAAACCTTGTTTTCTTTGAATGCTCTCAGCCGTGTAATCAACTTTTTCTAATTCTTCTGATACTTGCGCGAGTCTATTATCAATAAAGTCAGACGTAGCTTTAATAACTTCTTCTTTTTCTTTTAATACATCTTTGTTATATTCAGAAACGAGTTCATTCAATATATCAACTGCTTTGTATGAAATACTCTCATTTAATGCTAAATGCAAAACACTAGACCCTGTTTCTGAAGAGATTTTTATCTTCTTCTGGTAACTATTTACAAGTTTACTTACAGAACTAATGGTGATTTTTAGATTACTTCCTACAATTGGCGCATGCTTACCTGTATTTGGTGTTAGAACCATGTCTCCAAATCCAGTTTTTATTCTAGAACCAAAACTGTAAGACTTTCCTTTTTTCTCATCCCTATCTAATAAAGACTTTCCTTCGTTTTTAAAGGCCAAAAATTTTGTTGGTGATTTTACTTTGAGATATAAAGTGGTATCAACAAAATGTATTATTGAATCAGCGGCGTAAAAATCAATTTTTACAGGTGGATTATTGTAAATTTCTCTTTCCTTAATACTACCTTCTGCGAAACATCTAATATTAAGTTTGAGATTTTTCACAACGTTTGAAATTAACGTTCTAGATTGAAGCGTTTCAATTTCGTCTTTTATTTTATTAGTACCATCAGAGAACAGTCCTTCGGTAGACATTTCTCCAATAGATGGTAGTTTTTTAGATTGTTTCTCATCCCTTATTTTTATAGTAGCAGAAGCACTATACTCATAAGTTGCATAACGTAAATAGGTGTAACCAAGAAAAATTGCTACGACAACACAGAATAAAATTATCTTCCAATAAGAGAGAAATAATTCTACACTCTGTCTAATTTCATTAGGTTTAGCAGTAGGTTTGGAATCCATAATAGATTTTAAAAATTTTACTATTTAATCAAAAATACAGCTAAGATAGTGGTAAGCGTACCAATGGCGGAAATTAAAACACCATTATTTTGATTATATGATGAAGATCTTATTTTAGCATTATTAGGCTCAACATAGATTACATCGTTTTGTTGCAAATAATACAAATGAGAATTAACTGTATTTATGGAGGTTAAATCTATAAAGGCAAATTTCTTAACACCATCAACTTCTCTAATTAATTTTACATTTTTTCGTCTTCCGTAAATTGTTAAATCGTTGGCATACCCAAGTGCTTCTAGCAATGTAACTCTTTCATCTTGCATAGTAAAAGTACCTGGACTTTTTACTTCACCGATTACAGTAACTGTAAAATTGGCTAAACGAACACTTACAATAGGATCAGTAGCCATTACTTTTATTTTGTCTACTAATAATGCTGTAAGATCAGTACGTGTTAAACCCTCAACCTTTAAAGTACCTAAAACAGGGAATTCAATATTACCATTATAATCAACTAAATATGATTGCTGTTGCATTGTACCTTGTGCATTTCTTACATCTGAGGTATTATTAGAAACTACCGGCAAATTAAAAGGTCTTACGGTTTCAGGATCTCTAGCAGATACATTTATTGTTAAAATATCGTCTGGTTTATAAATAAGTTGAGTAGGTTCAGATACTAACTGTCCTTCTTCTATAGGCTCGTCTTGAAAATAAATGAAATTTTTTCTAGATCCACAAGATGTAGCAATAAAAACTGCTAAAATTGATATGATTAGGATGCGTGTTTTCATATAATAAGAATTATAGGTTTATTTATAGTTTGGGTTATTTTTTTTGGTCTAATACTTCATATGTTGAATTATTAGATATGTACTCAGGGATTAACTCCTTAATTGAAGATACAATTTCTAATGGTTGCGTTAACGTGTTAACAGCAGTTAACTGATTTATCTGATTTTCTACACTAACAATATCAACTTTTCTAGATTTTGCAATCATTATTTTATCATGATATGTTTTCTTAGTGTTTTCACCATCTGCTAAAAGTTCTTCATATATTTTTTCACCTGGCCTTAATCCAGTTATTTTTATGTCTATATCTTCAGGATATCTTAAGCCTGATAATATAATCATATTTGTTGCTAGGTTAAATATTTTGATTGGTTCTCCCATATCAAATACAAAAATTTCTCCACCATTTCCCATTGCAGCAGCTTCTAATACAAGTTGACATGCTTCTGGTATGGTCATAAAATATCTTGTAATTTCCTTATGAGTTACCGTTAATGGTCCACCTTTTTCAATTTGTTTTTTAAATAAAGGAATTACAGACCCATTAGATCCAAGTACATTACCAAACCTAGTGGTTATGAATTTTGTATGTCCTTTTCCTTTTAGGCAAGTTACATATAATTCTGCAATTCGTTTTGTGGCACCCATTACATTAGTAGGATTAACCGCTTTATCCGTAGAAATTAAAACAAATTTGTCTACACTATGTTTAACAGCAATATCAGCAACATTTTTAGTACCACCAATATTTACACTTACAGCCTCAAAAGGATTGTTTTCCATTAAAGGGACATGCTTATATGCAGCAGCATGAAAAACGACTTTAGGTTTATATTGATTAAATATTTGGTCAATTCTAGTTTTGTTTCTTACATCGGCGACAATGGCCTCAATATTTTCTAAACCTTGTTGCCTAAACTCTTGTTGAATATCATATAATGCAGATTCTGCATTATCAACTAGGATTAATTTCTTAAAATTATATAAACTTGCTTTTCTTGCTATTTCACTTCCAATTGAACCAGCAGCGCCAGTAATTAAAATGACTTTATTATCGTATTGATCTTCTAAATCAGGGTTCTTAATATTGATAGGGTCTCTACCAAGTAGGTCTTCAATCTTTACTTCTTTTATCTGACCAACACTTAAGTCACCATCGATCCAATTCTGAACAGGCGGAACAATTTTAACCTTCAATCCCAATGAAAATAGATTTCCAGTAATTTGAAGTAACCTGGTTGGGTCAATATTTTGAATTGAAATAATTACATCTTCAACATTATGTTTCTTAATAAATTTTTCGTCAATGCTGTTAACACTATATACTTTTAATAGGTTTATTTTTTTTCCTATTTTTTGTTCATCATCATCAATAAATCCAACAACATCAATTCCATTTTTTGTGTCATTCACAATAGCATCATAAGTTAACATACCAGAATTACCTGCACCAAAAATTAAAACTTTTGAAATCGATTGAAAGTCTTGGGTTATATAATTATAAATTGATTTTATGAAGAGTTTTGACCCTACTAAAAATAAAATATTAAGTAAGAGATGTATATAAACAATAGAACCCGAAATACTGAAAAGGCTGTCTTCTCCTATAAATTTTCTACTTAAAAATGTAAAGCATATTAGTATAGTAGCCAATATGTTAGCTCCAATTATAATGTTTACAATATCTTTAAAGCCAGTAAACCTTACAACACCTTTATAAATACCGACTGATATTAAACTGATTGCAGCAACAACCGCTACATACGGAATTTGATCAATGAGTAGATAATAGTCAAAATTAAGTGTAAAATTATAACGTATTAGATAGGCAAAGAAGAATGTTGTAATTACTATTGCTATATCAAACAACAGTACCATCCACTTTGAGGCATATTTTTTCGATATTTTATTTAGGTATTTTACTAACATTTTTCAAAAAATGAGTTAATAGCCGTTTTTACTCTATCTAACTCCATATCAGTTAAATTAGAGCCACTAGGTAAACATAGTCCTTTTTCAAATAATTCATCTGAAACTCCATTAAGGTAGCTCGGTGCATCTTTAAATATAGGTTGTTGATGCATTGGTTTCCATAACGGTCTAGATTCTATATTTTCTTTTTCAAGAGCTAACCGTAAACCTTCTCTTGTATCTTTAGAATCTAATAAAATACAGGATAACCAACGGTTAGAAAAATAACCTTCAGGTTCTTTTAAAAATGAAATTTTATCTATGTGCTTAAATTCACTTTGGTAAAATTCATGATTAGATCTACGCTTAGAAACATGGCTATCTAATATGGTCATTTGTCCACGACCAATACCAGCAACTATGTTAGACATTCTATAGTTGTAACCAATATGAGAGTGTAAGTAATGTGGAGCATTATCTCTAGCTTGCGTTGCTAAAAATACAGCTTTATCTTTTAGTTCTTTAGTAGGTGCAACCAATGCGCCTCCACCAGAGGTTGTTATAATTTTATTTCCGTTAAATGAAAGTATTGCTAAATCGCCAAATGTACCACAATTTTGACCTTTGTAGTGACTACCTAATGACTCGGCACTATCCTCAATTACTGGAATGTTATAAGCCTTAGCAACTTTGTTGATTTCATCTACTTTGTATGGCATACCATATAAATGCACAGCAATAATAGCTTTTGGCTTATTACCTTTTTCAATTCTATCTTTAATCGCTATCTCTAATTGTTCAGGACACATATTCCATGTCTCTCTCTCGCTATCTACAAATACAGGCGTTGCACCTTGATAAACGATAGGGTTTGCTGAAGCCGAAAAGGTTTTACTTTGACAAATAACTTCATCTCCTTGACCAACATTTAATAAAATAAGACTTAAGTGTAGGGCAGAAGTACCAGATGCTAATGCCGCAACATGTGTATCTTCTTTAAGAAAAGATTGTAAATCACTTTCAAAGCCATTTACATTAGGACCTAATGGTGCGACCCAATTAGTATCAAAAGCATCTTTTATGTAAGCTTGTTCATTACCACTCATGTGTGGTGATGAAAGCCAAATTTTTTCATTCATAGGTTAGTTCTTTAAGTTTGTACCTAAAGTTTATAATTAAAGGTGTTTGGGACCTATTTAATTAATAGCATTTGAGGTGCTAATATAAGTCCTAAATCTTTAAACAAAGAAACAAAAATAATAATTTACGATAAACTGTTTACTTTAAACGATATATATGTTGAACACCTTTTGTAAATGTATATAAATCAGATAAAAAGCAGTGATAATTGATGTTTTTTGCAGTTAATTGGCATCAATTTTGTCGAATTAATAAAAATAATGTAACTATTAGATAATTAGTCTAATAGCTTAATCAATCTTTGTGTTTTATTCCTAATTTCTTTAATTAAATCGAATTGAATTTTAATGACTATTTAAGATCTATATTTAGGAAAGAAATCTGAATCTGGTTTTCCTTGAGACAATTCATCATAAACCTTTTGGTTCACTATATATTTCCAAACTTTAAATGTTCTGAAATCTTTTGAAAACGAAGCCTTAAATTCAAATAATGAATCTTGTTCACTGCCTAAACCACCACCAAGATTAAAGACTTTGTATCCTTGTTCAGTGGCCTGCAAGCGCATTTCATCTAAGAATAATTTTGAAGGTTTTAATCTTAAATGCTCTGTACGTGTACCAGATAAATGGTATTGAACAATGTTTTTAGTTTTTACAAACATAGAGCCAGCAATGAATTCGCCTGTTTCTAAATGCTTTACTAATAAAATATCTGTATCAAAATCTTTGATATCCATGAAGTTAAGAAAGTATTCTTTACTAAAGAAATAACTTTCTTTAGCATCGAGACGTTTCATGTTTTCGTAATAAATATCTACAAATTCTAAAATCTCTTCTTTAGATTCTGCTTTAACAACTTCGCATTGTTTTCTTAATTTATTAACTTGATTTTTATTAGACTTTCCATAGGCCATGCGCGATTGCTCAACTGGTAATGAGATATCTATATTTACTACTTCACCTAAACTAATTGTATCACCTAAGTTTTCTATTATTTTTTCTTGCTTTAAATAAGGGTGAAGTCTACTAAAAACAGAAACTATATTTTTGGACTCAAGATAGGTGTTGAATGCTGTTTTAAAACCTTCAAAATTCGAAGAATTAATGTCAATGTTAGAAATTGGACCAGCGTAACCATATACGGAAGTTAGATCGAAATACTCAGTATTAGGTATTGGTCTTAATAACATTGGTAAGGCTACTATAAACTTTGCGTCGGTATAAGTTAATAATATTGGTGTTTCATTCTTGTTTTTAGAAATATTATGATAGTCATAAGTATGATAAAAATCGTAATTTTCAATTTGTTCTAAAATAGTATTCCACTCGTTCTTTTCTGTAATTTCCCTCATTATTATTAACTTATTCTAAAATTAATATTAGTTGTCTTGTGCTGGTTTTGTACCTGTAAACATTGGCATATCTAAGGTTTCAGAGCTATTTATATCACTTTTCTTAATTACTTTATAGAATGTTTGCCATAAAATTTTTAAATCAAAAACAAATGACTGGTTGTCTACATAATAAACATCGTATTCAAATTTTTCTTCCCAAGAAATGGTATTTCTACCATTAATTTGCGCCCAACCTGTAATACCTGGCATTACCTCATGTCTTCTATTTTGTTCTTTATTATAATGTTGTAAATATTCTGGTAAAAGTGGGCGAGGACCTATTAAACTCATATCTCCTTTTAGAATATTAATGAGCTGTGGTATTTCATCTAAAGAATATTTTCTACAAATATCTCCTGTTTTTGTAACACGCTCTAATGCTGGTAATAATTCACCTTTTGCATCAGTTTTATCAGTCATTGTTTTAAGCTTAATAATTGTGAAAATATTGCCATGTTTACCAGTTCTTCTCTGATAAAAGAATGGTTTTCCATTGTTTGAAATACTTAATATTATAATTAATATTAGAAAGATTGGAGAAATTAAAATTAAACCAATTAATGCTGCAGTAAAATCTAATAAACGTTTTATAAAGTTTCTATAAAGTTTCATAATTAATTACATTTTAAGCTCTCGCTTTATTAGTGTGATTAAATCATTGTTTATGATATTCACATCAAAGCGTTCTTCAGCATATTTTCTGCTGTTAATTCCCATTTCCTTAATCTTTTCAGGATTGGTAATAAAGAATTCCATGGGCTCAATTAGAGCTTTTAAACTTTGCGGCTCTATTAAAAAACCGTTAACACCTTCTTTTACAGATTCTCTACAACCTACTGAATCGGTTGTGATTATTGGATTACCACAAGCACAGGCTTCTAGAGTTGTTCTTGGTAAACCTTCTCGGTAATAACTTGGTAATACAAAAATATCTCTGGCATTTAAATGTTCTGGAATGTTAGTTTGTGGTCCATGAAAAACAATAATTTCCTTCTTATGAAGATCATTAATCTCATCTAAACTGATAGCAGAAGGAGACGTTTCGGGTACGCCAATTAAGTGAAATTCAGCCTTAGGGTATTTTGCTTTTAAAATCTGAGCAGCTTCCATATATAAGGCAATACCCTTTTCTTTTATTAATCTTGCAACTAATAAGAAACTGACTTTATCTGTGGCATTCTTTTCTTTAAAGGAGAATTGATCGAGATTAACACCAGAACCACTAACGAAATCTACAGTTTGATTTTTTGAAATTACTTTTCTATCTACAAACAGTTGATGGTCATCCTTATTCTGAAATACAATAACTTTATTTTTCCTTATTGATAGCTTATATAATGTTTCATTAAATCGTTGTAAAATTCTTGCTTTTGTTGATAAACCAGTAAAGGTGTATCCAAGTCCTGTGATTAATGATATCACAGGGATTTTACACATATTAGCAGCCATAGAGCCATAAATTACAGGCTTTACAGTATATGGGAAAACTAAATCTATCTTGTTGTCTTTCATTAAAGACTTTAACTCTAAAATTGATTTAAAATCTTTAAAAGGATTTAACCCTGTTCTTTGTAACTTAAATTCTAAAGGTGTAGCTCCTAAGTTCGAAATTTTTTCTCTAAACTCATCTGAGTAATCTGGCGCAGCAGTAAAAACCTCAAAACCAGTATCAACTAAACTTTTGATAAAATCGCCTCTAAACCTAATGAGAGAACCATCTAATGATGCTATAAGTAATATTCTTTTTTTCTCCATTATGATTTACTTTTGCTTTAAATAATTGAACTTATACCATTTCTGGAAACAGTAATAAGACCAAACTCTAAACGTACTATCTTTTTTACTATCTAAATGATCTTGAACTAATTTAGTAATCACGTCCACATTAAAAATACCTTGAGATTTTAATAGTTCTGGCTCAATATAGCTTTCAATTTCTTTTCTAAGGCTTTGTCTTAACCAGTCACCGGTAGGAGAACCAAAGCCTCTTTTACTCTTTTCTAAAAATTCATCAGGAAATTGATCTTTAAAAGCTTCTTTTAATATGTGCTTTTTATTCCAACCTTTCATTAAGTAGTCTTCTGGCAAAGTGTTTGTAAATTCCCATAATTCTTTATTTAAAAATGGTGCTCTACATTCTAAAGAAGTCATCATACTAGTTCTGTCTACTTTAGCAAGCATTCCGCCTTCTAAGCTTAAAATTTTATCTACAGATCTAAAATCCGTTAACGTTTCAATCTTTTGTTTTCCTAAAACGTCTTTGTATTCTTTAAAGATGTTAGAATCGTAAAAATCTGGAGACATTATCTCTGCAAGCTGATTACTTGTGTTTGCTAAAGAAATAATATCCCAATAAAAATCGCCATCATAGTTAATGGCATTCAACATTTTATTAATTTGAAATTTCTTACCACGCGTATCATCCTTATTAATAAGATATTTGTTACTTAGTTTTGAAACTGTTTTATGAAGGCCTTTTGGCATTAAACCAGTATACCTTTTATTCATTTTACCAACATAGTATTTGTTATAACCACCAAAAACTTCATCACCACCATCTCCTGTTAAGGCAACAGTAACGTGTTCTCTTGTTTTTTCTGATAATAAGTGCGTTGGTAATGCAGCTGTGTCTGAAAATGGCTCATCAAAATTAACCAAAATCTCATGTATGTTATTTTTAAGGTCATCCTCATCAATGATAAATTCATGATGATTACCATTAACCATATCTGCTACAACTCTAGATTTGTCTGTTTCATCATAAGATGCTTTTTTAAAGCCAATGGAGAATGTATCTATTTTTCTGTCTGTAGACTGAGCTAAGCAAAGTGAAATTATTGAAGAATCTACGCCTCCAGATAAAAATGTACCTAAACCTACATCTGCAATTGATCTACTATCGACACTTTTATATACTAAATCTTTAGTTTTAGCTTTTGCGTCTTCAAAAGAAATATTAGACTCAACTGGCTTAGGCTCTGCATTAATTTTATGAATTGTTGTTTTGTGAGATGCCAAGTCATATTCTATATAATGATTTGCTTCTAACTTATAAATATTATCATAAATAGTGTGAGGTGCAGGTATATAGGTTAATCTAAAATATAGATTCAATCCTTTTTTTGATATTTCAGGAGTAAAATCTATGGTATTAATAATAGATTTTAATTCTGATGCCCAAATAAACTCTTTATCAGTATGTGTGTAATACAAAGGTTTTTCTCCAAAGAAATCTCGTGCGATAAATAGTTTGTTTATGTTTTTATCGTAAATACTGAAACCATACATACCATCGAGCTCTTTAAAAGCATCAACACCGTATTTTTCGTAGGCTTTTAGAATAACTTCAGTATCACTTGATGTGTTAAACGTAACACCTTCAGCCAACAATTTAGCTTTGATAATTTTGTAGTTATAAATTTCTCCATTAAAAACAATAACAATTTGCTTATCGTCTGAAAAAATTGGTTGCTTACCTGAAGATAAATCAATAATAGATAATCTTCGCATTCCCATACCAACAGTAAATTGATTATTTTCTTCGGAAAATAAGCCATCTTGATCTGGTCCTCTATGTATGATTAAATCATTCATAGCATTAAGAACAGATAGAATTTCGCCCTTGTCTCTATTGGTTTTTGTTATAATACCGTTTATTCCACACATACTTTAATTCATTTTATCTAATTAGCTTAGGTTGTGCTATTTACTAGATCTATATATTTCTTTAAAATGCTGTCTTTTTCAAAATCTTGTATTCGATATTTACTGTTTCTTCTACAGCTGTCAGCATAAGTTCTATTGTCTACAAAATGGTTAATTCCTTTAGCCATTAAGTCCGTATTTTTAATAGGAACTAAAATTCCATAATCTGTAATCATTATATCATCTAAAACCGTTTCTAGTTCCAAAATTTCACTTGGACCAGACTGACAATTTGTAGTTAAAATAGGTAAGCCACAAGCCATAGCTTCTAATAATACATTTGGAAAACCTTCATGATTTGATCCAAATATAAATAAATCAGCGGTTTTAAGGTATTGGTAAGGGTTTGTATTAAAGCCCATTAAGAAAACTTGATCCTTTAAATCTAGCTCATCAATAAGTTGTTCAAATTCTTCTTTTAAATCTCCAACACCAAAAATATATAAACGCAATATAGGGTTTTGTAACTTGTGCACAGCTCTAATAAGCATTTCGTGATTTTTGCCTATATCTAAACGGCCAAGTGTTATAATATTGAATTTTTCTGAATCAAAGAATGTTGTATTGGGTTCAGCATCTTCAATTTTTCTTAAATCTATTGGGTTATGAATAACCTTCATTTTCTCTGAAGGTACTTCAAAATTATCGACTAAGTCAGCTGCATTTCCGTGCGAGTTAGATATTACTAAATCAGACTTTTTATATAGTGCTTTAATTAATGTTTTATTAAACGAGGATTGAAATCCTTTGTAACTATATTGTAGGCTAGGGAAGGCCCTTTCGTTAGTAATAACTTTAAAATTATGGTTTGTTAATTTACTCGCAATAACGTTTATAAATGAAGGTCTTGTTAAAAAGCTTAAACTATGCGTTAATTGTAATTTCTTTACTAGTTTAGCATATTTATAAGCTAGTAACGGAATTTTTAAAGCTTTTTTTATACCGCTTTCATTTCCCTGTGATGTTTCTAAATAATGAATTTTGGTGTTTTCTGGAATATTATAAGTTATAGTTGTATTCATTAAAATTAAATGAACGTCTATATTGTTTTTTACACAATACGTTACTAAGTAAGATACTACGCGTTCTGCGCCTCCTCCAGATAATGAATATATTAATATACCTAGTTTCATTATAGTGTTACTTTTTCAATATATTGGTAAATAATGCTTCGTATTGTTGAAGAATTACTTCTTTATTAAATTTTTTATAAACCGATTCTCTTACGATTTCAGGATTCCAATTCTCAGTAAGTTTTAGTTTCTCGAGATATTCATCTTCATTTTCTACCAAATAACCATTAATATTATTCTCTACAATTTCTTTAGTGCCACCTGGTGCTTTAAATGCTATAACAGGCGTACCAACAACACAACTTTCTAATAATGCATTAGGAAACCCTTCTACAAAAGAGCCTTGTAAAAATAAATCGTGTTGCGCAATATATTCATTTACCTGATTAGTGAAGGGTACATGCTCAATGTGTTGAAATATGTTTAAGTCTTTTGCTTTTTGAAAAATTTCATCTTTTAAACCACCATCACCTACAATGGTATATTTAAAGGGTTGCTTATATTTAGAAAGAATATCTAATAATCTTAAATGGCCTTTTACTTCAGTTAATCTTCCGACAGTAATAAATTTTCGGACGTCAGTAAACGGTTGAGTGGGTTTTACCTTAGGTAAATTTGAAATAGGATTATTGATAACGTGAATATGGCTTTTTGGGATATTGAAATTAGTGATCATATCCTCAGCCATATCTTCAGATTGACATATAATGGCATCTAAATTTTTAAATCCATTAGGTAATAATCGAAGAGGCGACCATTGTCTTGCTTTTTTTTCATTACTTCTCTTACTTAAAACAGTAGCTTCTCTACCTATAAATTTCGTTTTTCTAAAAAATGGAGAAAGCATTGACATGGCTGTATTCACATGAGAAATAGAACTAACAACAACTTGTGGTTTGTGTTTTCTAATTGTACCAACTATAGACGGTAATGCAGTAAGAATTCTTGGTTTGTTAAGGTAAACGACATCAACATTACTTACATCGTAAGCCGAATCTTTTTCAAAACCGGCAACAACAAGTAATGGCTGAAATTTGTTTTTATCAATACTTTGAGAGACAAAGGAAATAACACGTTCTGCTCCACCAGCACTTAGCGATGGCAGAATAAACATTATTTTTATTTTAGATTGACTCTTCATTTCTTAAATTCAATATTAACTTTTTGATAACGCATTTGCTATTTGTTTGGCCACTTGTTCGTGTCCATAACAGGTCCAATGTCTATCATAATCAAATGTCCATGATTTATTATCTTTGCTAGAATCTAAAGTAATTATATTGATACCAGCTTGTTTGCATAGTTCAATTATTTCAGTATTAGTCTTAGGATGAAAAACAAATGTTTTGTTACTAACATTATAGTTTTCAATAATGTATTCTATTAATTGGCTTACTTCGGCTTTAGACTTTAATCCAGATTTATTTTCAACTTTTTTAATAGCTGGTTCTTCTTTGACGTCAGAAGTACTGTTTAATGGAAATCGAGTATAGAAATAATATAACAATTTCCAGTTGTATAATATCTTTTTAAAAACAGGAGCTTTCATTTCTCCGTAAACAATAGTATTACTTTTAAGATTTAATTGTGTTATGTCTTGCATAGGTTTAACTTCAACAATGCTTTCATAAAAATCGTTGTCATTAACATATACTAAAGTTTTTACAGGCTTTAAAGAGTCTAGGTTTTTGCTTATTTCCATAGCCTCAATTAAAGAGACACCAGAACGGCCAGCTTCCATAAAATTATAAGATTCTAAATTCTGTTTTAAAAATACAGACTGATGACATTCATTAGGATTCATAAAGTTTTCTATAAACGAATCTCCAATCACCATAATTATATTATCGTAACTTTGAGGTAATTCGCCTGGCCAACCCAATTTATTAATGTCCCATTTATGGTCTCCACCTTTCCAATAACCGTCTTGATTAGGATAATACTTTTGTATTCCATGCTCATCAATAGTACGTTGAGGAATATCTGACATGGTATGTGTCATTCTAACGACAATTTCTCCAACTATTAAAGCTAGAAGAAAAAATACTAATATATTTTTTAAGAATTTCTTCATGATTTAAAATTGAAAGTATATAAATTGTTGTTCTTCACCTGTAAAAGCAAACATTAATACTATTAGTAGAATATAAAATGCCCAACGTAATGGTTTTTTTAGAAAATCTACTTTAGCAATAGCATATTCATTAGATCTGCCAAGCCATTCCACGGCTATAAAAAAGAGTACTAAACTTAGTATCGTTGCCGGAAATATTTGAACCCAAGAAAATAATGACGTATTAAAAGTATGATGAAGATATGATACAGCGTGAGAAACATTGTCTGCTCTAAAAAATACCCAAGCAATTAAGGTTATAAAAAAGGTAACTCCCATTTGCCAAAACTCTCTTAAGCTTGGAAAATACTTCCCTTCTGCAACTAAGTTTGTATTGACTCTATTTTTATTAGTAAGTAATAAAGGTAAAAAGTATATAGCATTTAAAGCTCCCCAAATTACAAAGGTCCAATTAGCACCATGCCAAAAACCACTGACAATAAAAATTATAAATGTATTACGTATTTTCATAGATAAGCCACCTCGACTTCCACCTAATGGAATGTATAAGTAGTCTCTAAACCATGTTGATAATGAGATATGCCATCTTCTCCAAAACTCAGCTATATCTCTAGAGAAATATGGAAATGCAAAGTTTCGCTTTAATTCAAAACCAAATAACCTTGAAATACCAATGGCAATATCAGAATATCCTGAGAAGTCACCATAAATTTGGAATGCAAAGAAAAAGGCACCAAGTAGGAGTGTGCTACCATTATATTCTGTATGGTTATTAAAAATAATATTAGCATATTTTGCACAGTTATCAGCAATAACTATTTTCTTGAATAATCCCCAAAGTACTTGTCTAAGACCATCTACCGCGTTTCTATAATCAAACTTTCGCTCTATAGAAAATTGAGGTAATAAATTAGTTGCTCTTTCAATAGGACCTGCAACTAACTGCGGAAAAAAACTAACAAATGCCATAAAACCAACAAAATCTTTAGTTGGTTCTAGCTTTTTATTGTAAACATCTATAGTATAACTTAGAGTTTGAAACGTGTAGAAACTTATACCTACAGGTAATATAATATTTAGTGTATTGATACTTAAATCTGAACCAAAAAACGTGAAAGAATTCACCAAGCTGTCTACAAAAAAATTGTAATATTTAAAGAAACCTAAGAATCCTAAATTAACACATATACTAATCCATAGTAAAATTTTTCTAGTAGATGGTTTGTCTTTTTTTCCTAACGCAATACCTATTGAGTAATCCACTAAAGAACTAAAAAGGATTAGCGAAAGAAATCTCCAATCCCACCACCCGTAAAATACGTAACTGGCAGCTGCAACAACAACATTCTGAAGTTTTATGTTTTTACCACCTATAAGCCAGTATAGCCCAAATACAATTGGTAGAAATACAAAAAATTCTATCGAGTTAAAAAACATATGAGTTGTCGGTTGGGTTAAATTTAGATTTTTCTTTTTTTATTTACTTTCTTCTATTGCTTCAGAAAGTTGTAAACTGGCTTTTTTAGCACCACGATAATTTGGGTGGTGATAATCTGAAAAGTCAAAATCTTCGTATTGATATTTATTCTTTTTATAGGTGTTTAAATCAAAAAATGGAATATTTAACGATTGCATATATTCAGTAAAAAAATCTGCTTCATCATCAACAGTATTTAATGCTAATCTTGATGGAGGATATGGTGTACGTAAAGTAATTAACTTTATATCATTCTCTTCAGACAATGTTTTTATTTTATTGAAGTACAGCTCAAAACGATTCTTATTAAAGGTCGTATTCTGATAGTTTGATATAGGTGTTAATTTTTTTAGTCCTTTATTGGTAATTGTTGTAGTATCATGTAGAAAGCCTTTATACCAAACCGACTTTTTTTCAATTTCGTTATTACTTGAAAATAAACCGTTAATATCTTGTTTTAGATAATTTTTAAATTTAATAACAGGCACAGCATAATTAATAATACCAGATGCTCCATAACCTTTAGTCACAAGGTCGTATTTAATGTCATTTGTTTTAAAAAAGGATGCATTAGAAAATATTTGATAATAATCATGTGTGTCATCTGAGCTTGGAAAAAATAAATCTAAGACTACATATTTTGGCTTTTGATATTTTAAAATTTCTTTCAATGTATAGTAACTTTCTGCTATGTCTTGTGCAGAAGTACCCATGTTATACGATTGTAAGTTGAGATTTGTATCTAAAACCTTGGGGTCAAATGCAGTATAAGCTCTACTAGCACCAATAACAACCAAATCGTAAGTGTTTTGATTATTATGAATATCACTCCATTTTAAATAATTCTTATGAGTTTTATTTTCAATAGCTTCATTAGAATCCTTCTCATATATGTGATTAATAATTCCGTTTATTACTATAAACAGAATTAGAAATATGCTTAGTTTTTTTAAGAAATTTTTCATTTTATATTAAAATTGAAAATATATAAACTGTTGTTGTTCTCCACTAAATATTAAGATCAATAACACTAAAGAGATATAAATAATCCATCGAAGATATACAGGAACTTTTGTGTCTTCGTTAAACTGAAGTCCGTGTTCTTTTCCTCTTTGAAACCATTCAGCTGTCATTAATACTATTATAAATAAGATGCTCTTATAAGGTACTCCAGATGGCCAACTAGGAAGCTCAGTAAATATTATTTTTATATATCCAAGCGCATCTGCAACAGATGCAGCTCTAAAAAAGATATAAGTAAGACATACCATTAAAAATGTTAAAATCATTTTAGGTACATCACTAATTACAAACTCTTGTTTTTTAGATCCGCCTTTATTAGTAGAAATACTTGTAAATCGTTTTTTAGAAAAAATAACTGGTATATAATACAAACCATGTAATCCTCCCCAAATTATAAAAGTCCAACCTGCGCCATGCCATAAACCAGATATTAAAAAGGTTAAGAACAATGCAGCGAAAATGCCTTGTTTTTTATAGTTTCTAAAATTAATAGCTAATGGTGTGAACACATAATCATTTAACCAACTAGATAAAGAAATATGCCAACGTTTCCAGAACTCTGAGATGTTTCGAGAAAAATACGGAAAGTTGAAATTTCGTTTAAAATCAAAACCAAATAATCTTGCCGTACCAATTGCTATATCAGTATAACCACTAAAATCGGCATAGATTTGAAAAGCGAATACTATAACTCCTAATATTAGTGTTCCACTAGACTGCGTGCTATAATCAGCGAAAATGTCATTTACATAAGGTGCACAATTATCTGCGATTATTACTTTTTTAAATAAACCCCAAAGCATTTGTCTAAGACCGTCTTTGGCAAGCTTATTGTCAAACTTTCTACGTTTTAAAAATTGCGGAAGTAGGTTAGAGGCTCTCTCAATAGGACCAGCGACAAGTTGCGGGAAAAATGCAACGAATGTGGCAAACGCAACGAAGTTTTTAGTTGGTACTAACTTTCTTTTGTGAATATCTAATGAGTAAGACATTGTTTGAAACGTATAGAACGAAATACCAACAGGTAATATAATGTTTAAAGAAAACGGATCCATTTCAACTCCTATTGAATTGAAAGCAGTAATCCATGAATCTACAAAGAAATTAAAATACTTAAAAAAACCAAGTAGACCTAAATTAAAACCCATTGACAACCAAAGCCAATATTTCCTTTTCTTTGGTTCTTCTGTATTATGTATTTTAAGACCTACAAAGTAATCGAGAATTGTACTTAACATTATAAGGGATAGAAACCTAACGTCCCACCAACCATAAAACACATAACTAGCTACTAGTAAAAGTACATTCTGAATACTCAATTTTTTGTTTAATACAAACCAGTATAAAGCAAAAACTATAGGTAAAAAGATAAAAAATTCAAATGAATTAAATAACATGCGATTTTATTTTTGAGCTTCTACCGATTGTATCATTTCACCGACATTTTGCCATTGTAAAATTTCAGAACTACTAAATTTAATTTTAAAATGTTTTTCAATTTCAACAACCAAATAAATATGGTTAATAGAATCCCATTCTTCAATGTCATGAGCTGTTGTTTCATTTGTTAAAACAATGTCATCATTTTCTAAGACGTCTCTAAAAAGGGTTTCAAATTCTGCTATATAATTACTCATTTTCTATATAATTTTTATGTGATTTATAATTTGTAGTATTTAAAAGATATTTATTTTCTTCTGTATCGTTTTCAAAAGTTAGCTTAGTCAATAAATCTTCAACTAACTTGTTTTTCGGTGTAGGTAAATATTCACCATTAATGATGTTAATTCCTTTGTCTTTAACATCGTTTACTATTTTATTAAGTGCAAAATATTCTACATCACGTTTTAATACTCTACAACTCATTATCCAAGTATCTATAAAGTATGAGTTGTCGTTTTTCTTTTCGAGTATAATTACAGAAATTAATCCGTAATCACCAAACTTATCTTTAAGCTTAACGGTGTAAGTTAGATGATTTTCAGAATTCATAAATTCTGTAATATCCTTTTCAGTATAACGCTGTGTTCTAAGATTAAACTGATTAGAACGCTGTGTTAATTGTGCTATTCTAGAAACATCATCATTAGTAAATGGACTTATATTACCTTCCATTTCTAAAGATTTTAGATAATCATCCATATTTGTTACCGAAGAAATTAATTTTTTTCGCTTAGCTTCTTGCTGGTATTGAGATGTTCTATCTTTATCGTTGGCAGAATAAGATACAGTTTCAAATAAATTTAAACTTTCTATATATGGAATGTAATATGCAGGATCTTTTGGTAATTCTGGCACAGTTACTCCAGGTAAACTTTGTCTAACAATCTCTCGTTCTGCAGGATTGTCATCTAAAAAAACCATGGAATCAAAACCTATATTTAATACCTCTTGAATATATCTAATATTATCAGCTTTGTTTTTCCAATTAGCTACAAATATTGAAATATCGTCAAGCCTTAACACCATTTCGTTGTGTTTTTCAAATGGTTCTTTTGCAACACTTTCTGTATTCTTAGAGCATATTGCTAAAATGACACCTCTTTCTTTTAAAAGTTTAGCCCATTTTTGAAGTTTAGTAAACGCTTTACCTATACCTAAAGAACCAACTTGAATGTTTTCTAAACCATCGTCTCCAATAATTCCTCCCCAAGTTGTATTATCTAAGTCTAGAATTAAACATTTTTTGAAATGTCCTTTAAAGGCATTAAAAAATTGCGCTAAATAATGACTAAATTTGGCGAATGTATCAATAGAATAATGTAAGTCTGAATTTATTAACGCTGTCCAATCTCTATATTCTTCAATACCTTTTAAGTATTTATTGATATCAAATACGTAAAAATCTGGCTCGTTTCTAGAAAATTCAATCATTGAATTATTTAGTTGCCATAAATTGTTATAAAAGCTATGTGGAATTTTTGAAAATAGATTTCCATAAACTTCATCATCTAATAGTTCATAAGAGAAATATACTATTTTAGCATCAGATCCATTTGCTCTAATATTTGATACCCTATTTTGAATAATATTTTGTTCTGATGCATGAAATTCAGATTGACTTTCAGTATCTTTTATAGAGTAAAATTTATCTTTTAGTTTTAAGACAGATTCAAAAACTACAATGATTTCTGGATTGAATTTATATAAGTCAGAATCTCCATCTATTAAAGTTATATCTATTTGGTCATAATCAGACTCAAACATTGATGGATTAAAACCAGCTACTTTTAATTGATTTTCTAAAGCCTTAACAAAAAAGTTTGTGGTATGATTTCCTAATACTGCAACTTTAATTTCAGTAGTATTACCAGTAGTGTTTTTTGCTGTTTTTTGAAGCTCTCTAAAGCTAAAAATCGGATTCATTTTATTCATTTTAAATAGTAAAAATTTTAAATTATGGCATAACCAAAACTTAGATCAATTTAATAAACCGCTAATATAAATAATGAGGGATTAAACAAGCTTGATTTTTAGGACTAAGTGCTTGATTCTTAATAAAAGGCTTGTTTGTGTAGGGATAATAATGGTTTCTTATATCAAAATTGTTAAATATAACAAGACATAAGGCCAAGACAGGAAATAGAAATAATAAAACTTCTAGTAGATTAAATAGCATGTTCGGTTAAATTTGGGTCGTCATTATGAATATTCATAATTTCGAGCTGTAAATATGTTATTTTAAAGTCGAATAATCAAATTTATTCTGTGAATTGACATTTTAGCACCTTAAAAGGTCTTATTAATAACAATTGAATATGTTAAAATGCTTGCTTAAATCCTTTATTAAGTGACAATTAAGTGTTGTATTTTAAAATTTATTATCAAAATTAAATACTATTTAAATATGTGAATTTTAGATGTAAAATGCTATTCTGTATTATAATCTTTTCCAAAGTCAACTAAATAACCTAGATACATAAATAGTGCCATTAGATAAGGTTGATTAATAACACTTTGAAGACTTAACATAAATACACACATAACAAATAACAGAGGTAACACAAAATACCTGATATCTGGTGGACTTCTCAATGCGCCTAAAAAGTACCTACCTAACATAAAAAGGAAAAAAACGAGTGTAAAAATTCCGGCATCTGCCCAAACTCCAACAATAGTATTATGTGCATGTCTTGAAATAGCAAAGTCTACACCATTTCCAATAAATGGATTTACAAAAACATAGTCGTTTATTAAGCTCATTACAAGTTCATTTCTTCCTGAGTCATCAACCTCACCTGTATTGAAGGTAACTATATTTACGATATTGTTTATTTTGTCTCGCTGTTGACCTACCAAGTTTAAATCTGCAGTTAAGGTATTAAGATTGGCCAATGCCAAATAAACAAAAGGTAGCATAGAAATACCTGCTATCAACCTTACACCTGTAAAGAATTTGTGATTTAGCATCACTAAACAAATAATAAACACCATAAACCCTGTATTAGAGAATGTTAACAGTAGACCATACGTTGTTATGGCAAGAATTAGTAGTTTAAAAATCTTAAAAAACTTTTTCTGCGGTTGATACATCTTAAAGACTAAAACAAAGGTAATTATAGCAGCTAATGCTGTGTTATTTGCATCGGCATATACACCACCAGAACGGTCCATTTTATAAATATAAATACCACCACGATCTAGATCAAAATTGATATTAAATAAATGAATACTTAAAATTCCTGATGTGACAAATGCTATAATGGCAACCTTAATAAAGACTTTTCTATTTTCAGCATGACTTAAATAAACATAAAAAGCCAAAACATACACAAATGGAATTATACTAATTAAAATGTTTGCAGGATTGAAGTGTATGGCACTGGCTAATGTTGCAAATAGATAATACAACAAATAAAACATAATCCAAAGCCTAGCAGTTTTAGATAAAGGACCTTTGTTTTTTAAAGTTAATGCAATACCTAGAAACAATAGACCTAAATTACCATAAGCAATAATTTGGGCTAAAACATTAGAAACTAAACGGGTTACAAAAACTTGTAAATTAAAAGTAGTTAGTATAAAAGGTACTAAAAAACAAATATGAGTAATAAGTTTAGTTTTCATGTTTACAGAATACTTTCAAAAATATCTAAATACTTATTATAAATCACATCTATTTTAAAATTATCTAAAGAATTTATTCCATTTGCTGCTAGCTCTTTTCTTTGTTCAGGATTATTTATTAACTGATCTAGTCCATCACTCATAGCATCAAAGTTTTGATCCTCAATTAGAATACCGTTTTTTGAGTCTGTAATTATATCTGATGGTCCTGTTTTACAATCAAAAGAAATACATGCCATGCCTTGAGACATAGCTTCTAATAATACCATTGGTAGTCCTTCAAAACGAGATGTCATGATATAAATCTCTGACTCGCTCATTAGTTTAGCTACCTCAGTAGAATAGCCTTCAAATATTACTTGATCAGCGATATTGTGCTTCTCTACCAAATTAGTTATAAAGGACATTCCTTCATCGCCACCGCCAACTAATTTTAATTTCCAGTCAGGATGTTTTTTTAAAACAGGAGCAATAATTGGTATTAAATTATCAAAACCTTTATGGTGATACCTATTAAGATCTCCTACAGCTAGAATTAATTTTTTTCTATTCCTTTCGGTTTCTTTAAACACAGAAAATGTGCTTGGGTTGGGCATGATATGAACATTAACATTTTTGCTTTTATAGAATTTTTTATCAAATCCTGTTAAAACAGTTAGAGCATCAGAATACTTGTAAGCTTGATTTCGAGTAAAGTTTCCAATGGAATTAATCTCTTTTAAATGATTATTGTGTTCTGCAGAGACCACTTTAATACCGTATAACTTACCTATAATAATGCCTATAAGATTTGTTTGAGTCATGAAAGGAATAAGCACATCTGGTCTATTTTTTTTCTTAAAATACAAACTTGCTAAATTCTTAGTACTGCGCACCATGTGGTTTTTAATTTTACCACCATGTAATCGTATACGCTTTACATTTTTATTTGCTGAGAAAACTTCGGGTTCATTGAATGTAATAATTGTTGCATCTTGCCCTTGTTCTTCAAAATAATTGGCTAGCAATATTAAAACACGTTCTGCGCCACCAGCAACTAGTGAATTAACTAAAAAATGTACTTTCATTACCTAATTAATTTATATTGTTTGTATGTATAACTGAAATAAAATATACTACCTAAAATTAATACTATTGTTGTACTCATAACCAATCCAAAAACATCGTAGTATTTTATAAGAATAAAGTTTAGTATTACATTCAGAACCAAATTCGCTAATGAAATCCAAGCCATGAATTGATTTTTGTTTATACTAGTAAGAAACTTAACCATGATTAATGTACATATATTAAAAGGAACACTAATAAGTAATATTTGCTGAATTCCAGACACCTTTAAGGTGTGCTCATGTGTGAATTTTCCTCTTTCTAACCAAAGTTCTACGATCCAATCGGACATAAAGACACCTACGATCACAAGAAAAACACCAATTCCTAACACTAGTTTCAAAGCTTTGAAAAGTTGATGATATGCCGATTTTAAATCCTCATTTACCAGTCTAGAAAAATGGGGCAGAAGTACACTGCCTAAAGCCATAATAACGATGGTTACTCCAAACGCAGGTAATCTGTTACCGTAATTAATTGCAGCTAGTGAACCAATAACAAGCTGACCAACAAAAAATTGATCAATATAATTATTCATAGCAGTTAAAAAACTTGAGGAAATTTTTGGTGGTAACTGCTTAATCATTAACCTTGAATTATCATTTAAAACGGGTTTTTTTAATTCAAAATCATTATATCTTATGGAGAAAAATAATAAATAACTAAAACCGATAATACTACCTGCAAAAGTTCCATAAGCCAAAACCATGTGGCCAAATTGATCCTTTAAGAAAATTAAAAAGAAAATCATTGTGAGTAGCGGAAATAACTCAGCCAGTGTAGAAATTAAAAAACGATTAGAAACTTCTAACAGCCCTGAAAGGACCGAGGAAATTCCCCAGAAAAACAAGCATGGTAAAACAAAATATAATTGATCTTTAATAAGAGGTAAATAAGTTTCAGGAAATTCTGAATAGACTAAATTTAAAAAGAGATCTGTTCCAAAATAAGCGATAATGCAAGAAAATAAAGAAACTCCTATAGTTATGAGTATAACAAGTGCCTGAAAACTACCTTTATTACCATTATTCTTTAATTCTGTTATATAATTAGGTATAAATAAATTTTTTATAGAATTTATAAAAACACTTTGAATAAATGTAGGAACTAGAACAGCTACTGAAAAAGTATCTATTATTTCTCCTAATCCAAAACTACCCGCAATAATGGTTTCTTTATAAACAGCAATAACTTTTATAACCAAACCAATAACAGCAACAATAATCATACTTCGAATAAGTGGATTACTCATCGATGTATTGATCTTTTGTTTAATATTTTTTAGTTTAAAAACTGACATAATAGACTATTAATTTATCAGTCTAGATATATTTAGTTAATAACGTTAGTCTAATCGGTTGATATAAAGTAATATAAAATGGAAGGGTTGTCGCAAAACAACATTTTAAAATACTAGTAGAAATTAGATTTGGGTTAATCATTATTAGTCGCAAATATGAAAAAAAATAATCATTAATTGTCTTTTTATTATATCAACGTCATACTTTTAAGGACAAACACCATTTATCGTTAATTTTATTTACTTAATTGCTGATTTTAAAAACGAAACCTTTTAATTTTAATATCACTAATATAAAGTTGATCTGCAGAATTGAATGAATGTGTACTATTTACTGATTTATCCCAATTAGGTTCTATAGCATGTATTAATTTCTCTTTAAATTTAGTTTTACTTAATTCCGTTATTTCAGAAATATTTAAACCGTAACCATAATGATGAGAACAATTTTGAGAAGGTCTGTATAGTTTGTTATTGCTGCTAAAAATTTTACCTGCAGGTCTGGCACTTTTTACATCTGACACTATTGGATTTAAGGGATGGGCTTCCCATTGATCAGCAAATAAAGATTTTGAAGAAAATAAGTTAAGTTCCACATGTTTCGATCCTCCTTTGTGATTTTTCATATTTGTGAAAAGCCAATAGGTGTCGCCTTCTTTGTGTAGCGTAGTGTCTACTGCCACAACATTATTCATAATAAGTCTTTCAAATTCCCACTTTAATGGGAATTCTGTAGCCTTGTATAGTTGAATATCATTATTGCCACTGGTTTCAGGAATCATGTAATACGTTCCATTTTCTTCAAAAACAAAGGGATAAGATAGATGGTAGTCTTTTACAAGTATAGTTTCTGGTTTTGTGTAATTTCCATTATCATCAATTTCCATAACAGATAAATGACCAAGCTTATTTTTATAAATTAACTCTTCAATAAACAAATAAGTTTTATCATTATGTTTTATTAAGAAAGGATCAGCCCAAAAACGATCCTTTGGAGGTAATATTGTTTTGTAGTTCTTTAAATTAAATGGGTCTTCCTTTTTTTTATTGTTTAAAAAAATTAAAGCCCATTGATTAAAATAGAATTTATTCTTTATGGAGTGATAGAATTTCTTTCCATATAAATTCAATATAAAAAATAATGTTTTTAAATTTGAAGGAGCTTTAAAAGATGGATTAATATCTTTTTTAGGATATATATTAGAGTTTGATTTTACTTTTTCATTAAATAGTTCTTCGTTAAATGCTAAAAGTTTTATGTTGTTTTCTACTAATGGCATCGTTTGCCACAGAATATCATTTATGTTTCTTTTATAACTAAGTCCATCTGTACAAGCGAAAGTTTTATCAATAGTAACAGGATGCTCCATACCCTTTTTTATAAATCTCAATACGCCTGCGTTCTCTGGATTTTTATTCAATAACTCCCATATACCATATGGTCTTAAATTTACGCTTTCAAGATCACAATGATTTAGAAACCACATGCCATATTTACTCTTGCTAACGAAATCGTATTTAAGATTTAACTCCGTAAGGTTAAGGATAATATCAATGTTGCTCTCATTAAGTTCATTAAGACTATTGTCTCCTGAAAGAGAGTAGGTTGGTGTATTTTTTAAGGATTCCTTGTCATACGATTTTGAAAGGGCATAAGGAGCAGGATTAAAAAGCTTATTATCTAGTCTTAAATAAGATTTGTAAAAGAATGGAAGATTATGATATAAATATTTTAAATCTTTAAATTCATCTTCAAAATTAAGATCTAAAACTATCTCAGAAAAATCAGAATTAATCAGGTTTTGTATCAAACTTTCTTGCCATGCAAAAGTGTAAGATGAATACGTTATAAGAGCAACTCGTAATTTTCTCATGCTATTTTAAAAAATAAGAGATTAAAAGTTCAAAAAAACAAATTTTTATATTAATAAACCAACTTTATTGAAATTATAAAGTGGTGTTCTATCAAAGTAAACTGAAAAATTAAGCATTCTTATCACAATTTATAAGAAATATGTAATGTTTGTTAATAACT
>NZ_JBJKOD010000016.1:0-58534 GCF_045765065.1 Winogradskyella sp. 4-2091 | reverse complement strand
AAATTGATGTTATTTCTAAACTTATAATATTACTTGAATTATTAACCTGAAGTATATTCTTAACAGGATTAGGATATATGCTTAAATTAGGTTGCGTAAATTCAGTATCGCTTAAGGTTTCAACGAAAGTAGTATTCCATGTGTTAGTGATAATGGCAGGATTAAAATCGAAGTAAATTTCTGCAGTATTTGGAATCACATCTCCAATAGCATAATCTGGAAAAGGCTTCACTTTAAAAGTAATAAAACCATGACCTGTCTGCGTATCATCATCTTGAGAAGGTGGTAAATTAACGCCAAAGAAATTCCACTCTAATTGTTTACCAACGCGTTCTAATGAATAAGTATGACTAGCATCTACCATTTTTAAAGTAGATTCATCTAATTGATCATCTAATAGGTCTTCAACTCTAATATTAATAGCATTTGCTGTGCCAGTATTTTCAAAACGTATGGTATAGGTTAAGTAATCATCTGTGGTAAATGTAGAGTGTACTATATTTTCACCATGCTTTTCCGTAATATCATTTGGGTCATAAGAACCAACAATTGTTTCCGTTAAACTCGATGTATTATTGAGTGGTAAAATTTCTCCAGTTAGTATTTCTATATCAGCAGTATTAGTTACTAATTGTCCCAAACTTACGGTTGGTAAGGTAGGTACATACATTTTTATCCAAAGGTTTTTTGTTTCATAAGGTTCTAAATTACTAAAAGTATAAGAAAATCCATTTGGTGTTGTGGTTACTGAAGCCACATTTGTAGAGGTCCAATATTGCGTAGATTCGTATACATTGAGCAGACTTAAAGCGCTATCCATATTAAAATCAATAGTTCCAGATGTTACTGTTTCATGTGAATGATTAGTGTAACTCACATAATTCCAATAATAAAAACCTGGCACAGGTGGACTCCAAGATGCCGACACATCAATAGACAAATCGTTATATGGGGTTGCTGTAATAGGAAAATCATAAGTTGTAATTCCGGAACCTACAGGAACCGAGATATTGGAATAATTTGTAGTTGTAGAATTGTAAGCAGCATAATCTGAATCTACAGTGTAAGCTAAATTATATGTCGTTGTTGGATTAGATTCATATAAATAATGTGGCGATACAAACAAATCATGCATAATACCATCATTATTAACTTCATAATTAAACTGACCTAATGGATAATTAATTTCATTAGTTTCTTGTGTTCCGTTACCGTTGCTATCTACAAAAGCATTCAGTTCAATACCATCTGATTGTTGTAAACTGAAGTTCTGAGATTGATCGTATAAATACTCTAGATGTTCATCTCCGTAATAGGTACCGTAAAAATGTGCACCTTCTAAATTACCATCGAAATACCCAAAATTAATATCATCTTGTGTAATGATATGTAATGCTGTAAACGTTGTTGTATCAGAAAGGCCTGCTCCTAAGCTTGCTAATGGTCCACCCACAATATCAAGGTCTTGATAAGGTACTTCTGCATCTATATTGGTAATTGCAGCGTTACCGTTATTGGTTACTGTATATTCATATTCAACAGTATCTCCAACACTGGTATAACCATCGCCATTAAAATCTACATACGTTACAGTATAGTTGACTTCTAAAGGAGATTCAACAATAATAGTTATCCAAGCTGTGTCGCAACTTATAGGGTTTGCAGTCTCACAAATTTGATATTCTAAATTGTAATAGCCAATCGGCACACTAGAAGGTACAGTTAAAAGTCCGCTAGAATCTAGGGTAAAGCCAAAAGAATTGTTACTAAGCATTGTTAAGCTTATATCAGCTAAATTTACAGGTAATCCTTCAAAAGTATCATTATCTAATACATTTAAAGACGTGCCAACTTCTAAAACTGAAGTTATTGGGTCTGCTTGTGCATTTATAGCATAATTATCTATAATAATGGCTTCAACGGAATAATTGCTATTATATATATTTCCTGAGGTTACAACGGCAACAATGAATAAATTTTCATCATCTTCATCTAGCTGGTCTAAAACTGTAGGATAACTATAAACCTCATTATAATTGTAATATTGACCTGCAGGAATTGTAATATTTATAGTTGAGGTTGTATAATCAGAATTATCAGCTGTACCATTAGTAGTAGTAACTTCAATTTCAGTATCTACAGTACTTGGATGCGTTAATCTTGGTGTAAATTTAAGGTCAAATCCTTCTTCTGCTGCGATACTATCTGCATATGGTTGGTTATCATTACCATAATAAGGCTGAATACTAAAATCTGGCATGCCGTCATTATCAATTATAGTTAAAGACCCAGTTTCAGAAGTATTTGTGGTGTTTCCAGACATCACAGTTCCTGTGTAATTAAATGATTCTACTGGTTCATCTAAGGTGTCGTCCGTTGTATAAATTTGGAAGTTTACACCAATATCTCCTGCTTCAATAGTTTTTGTTTGAGTAAGACTTGTATAATCAGAGTTATCAGCCGTTCCATTAGACGTTGTGATTTGTACACTAACATCAGAATTAAATACTCTATCTAAATTAGCATAGACATAGGCCGTATTACCTTCTGTTGTATTGCCATAAGAGGACATCATTAGGGTTGGTGTTGTATCATCATCTAAAATGGTATAAACAATATCAATAGTATTATTTGTAGTATTTCCAGAGGTTATAGTTGCTGTTATATTGAATATTTCATCGGCTTCTGTTGCTGCATCTTGTAACGAAACAACAGGTATATAAATAGAACGTTCTCCTGCAGGAATAGTTAATGCTGTTGATATTGCGTCGTAGTCTGAAGAATCTGTAGTACCATCACTACTAACTACATTTAAAGTGACATCAGAACTATAATAATTACTAAGGATAAAAGAATGATATGTCGTTTGTCCTTCAATTATATTTCGGGTAGTAGTAGTGTTAATCGTTGGCGTAGTATCATTATCATAAAGATATATAATTGTAGAAATTTCAGAGTTATTGGTGTTGCCAGACGTTACATTAGCTTCAATATAAAAATATTCATAATTATCTTCAATCGTAGAATCATTATTTGTTGGTATACTTAATGCGCTACTACTTAATTGACCTGCAGGAATAGTAATTGTTGTATTAAGAGGTGTATAATCACTATTGTCAGCCGTGTTTGCAAGTGTTGATACATCTACAACCACATCAGTTGTAGTTACGCTATACATGCTAACGGTAAAAGTATACGTATTACCTTCAATTACAGAATAGCCGCTTCCGCCATTGGTAATATAGACTGTTGGGTCTTGAGCAAAACTAAATATGGAATAAAAAACAAATAGAAATAGAAGTGATAATTTTTTCATGATGGATTGGTTTAATAACTATTATTATAACAGTTAAAAACAAAAAACTCCTACCTAAGTAAGAGTTTTTTTAATCCGTTATTTATATTTTAACTTCGTCTAAACGCATAAGAACCAATGATATCCTTAAGTTTTAGTTTTAAATCTTCACCTGTATCATAGACCATTTGTTCGTCTGTTGGGAAACGCATTTGTCTTTGGTTTACAAGTGTAATATCATTTTTGTTTAAAGCTCTTTTATCGCCTGTGTATGTTCCAAATACATTCTCAAATGCAAATCCACTATCTATGGCAAACGAATCAATAATTTGGTTTTGTTTTAAATCTTTATAAACCACATCTGCAATAACTTGTACCGATTTTGTTTGTAGAACTTCAGTAAATCTGGCCTTAACGTTTACAGTTTTATCGATTTTAATGTCGTTACCTAAACTGTCTTTTTTCACGTTTCCGTTTCTGTCTAATTGGTATTCCCAACCATCAACAATTTGTTTTTGTCTTAAAATCTGAGTTTCGTTAATACGCTCTGGCGAAATGTTTATTTTCTGCAATTGCAATTCCATGGCAAAATCATAATCTATAGTTTCGCTAGTGTTGGCGTGATATGTTGTCCAAAAATCATTTAAACCATAGGTGTTAAAATCAATTAAATCGGCTTCTAATTGCTGCGGAATAAACTGTTGTGTTTGGTTTTGCACAGAAACATGTACGTAATCCATACCAGCTTCATGCGCTTCGGTAATTAAGCTTCTGTTTTCTTCAAAATTAGGATTAATTTCTTCAATATAACTGAAAATACCATGCGCTTGTCTTGCATTATACTTATCGCCAGAATCTAATAATGTAATCCCTTGGCCAATTAAATACTCAGAGGTTTTGTATCTGTAATCAACAATTTCTGAACTGTAATCATTAAAATCTAAGTTCAGTGTTTTGCCATTTATCTGCAAAGGCATCACACGCTTAATAGCATTTTGTCTTTCTTCTAAATCTACATATATAGAATAAATCGTTTTAAATTGTTCTGGGTTCCCATCTTTTTTAAGATGAGCCACATCATTTAAATTTTCTTCTAAAACTTTATAGTAGGCATCCTCAAGCATCACAATATAATCTTGCTTTCGGTTTTTGTCTTTATTGTTTTCAAGTTTTCTTAACGCTTCAGAAATAGCTTCGTCATAATTTCCATTGCTAATGGCGCTTTCAATTTGTTTTTTAGCACTACAAGATACTAGTACTGAAACAAGGACTGTTAAAAGTAAAAATCTTTTCATAATGTTAGGTTTTATTGGTTATGTCATTAGTAATTTCAATTATGGTGCCAAACTTTAAATTGAACGTCACTTCGAGTGATTTGTGAGGCACGAACAAATTGTATCGAGAAGCTTTTTTAAACATATTGTTCTCGATACAAAATTGCTAAAAAGAAGCAATTTCACTCGAACTGACGTATGGTTTCAATTTATAATTGTATGTCACTTGAACTGACGAATAGAATATATTTTCGTTTCTTTGCAAATCAATTGAAAGTACTATGTTTAATACGGAAAACGGTTGTTTTCATCCTTTAGAATCACATTCGGAAAAACTTCCGAAACATTTTACATTTCCGTTTTATTACACACCACATCCACTTTGTATTAAAGCTGCAAATGCGGTAAAAACATATTTAACTACACAGCAAGATTTTGAACATAATTTTGGTCTAGACGAATCAAAAAAATGTTTAAAACTCGGAAAAATGTTTGGTGTAATGTTAGTTGAAACTTCAGAAGGACAACTAGGTTACCTCACAGCATTTTCAGGAAAATTAGCAGAAAGCAATCATTTAAAAGGATTTGTACCACCTGTTTATGATACTTTAAACAAGGATGGTTTTTACAAGCAAAATGAAGCACATTTAAATGATTTAACAGCTGAAATAGAACAATTAGAACAAAATCCTGAAATTGAAAAAGCCTTAAAAAAATTAAAGAGTTTAAAGCTTGAAAATATTCAAAAACTTGAAGATTTTAAAACTAAGGCAAAAGCCGAAAAACAAAAAAGGAAACAGCGTAGAGTAGAAGCAGAGCAACATCTTTCAGATACAGAAAAAGCACTATTTTTTGAAGATTTAAAGCAACAAAGTATTCAGAGTAATATAGATTTAAAATATTTAAAACTTCATCTTGAAGATGCGCTGAAAAAAGCAGAAAATGATGTAGCCGAATTACAAAATCCAATTGAAGCTTTAAAATTAGAACGAAAAACATTGTCTGCGCGTTTGCAAAAGGAAATTCATGAACATTATAAATTTCTAAATGCTAAAGGCGATACTAAAGATTTAATCGCAATTTTTAATAGTACAGATTTAGGAAAACCACCTGCAGCAGCTGGCGAATGTGCTGCACCTAAATTGTTTCAGTATGCTTATCAAAATAAGTTAAAGCCTATTGCAATGGCCGAATTTTATTGGGGAATTTCGCCAACAAAAGAAGTTAGAAAACACGGACAATTTTATCCATCTTGTAGAGGACGATGCGAGCCTATTTTAGGTCATATGATGCAAGGTTTAGACGTAGAACCAAATCCTATAGAATTGGCTGGTGTGTTTAATGGCGAACTAGAAATAATCTACGAAGACGATTATTTATTACTGGTTAATAAGCCTCATGAGTTTTTATCCGTTCCTGGTAAAATCATTAAAGATTCTGTTTTAACAAGAATACAAGCGTATTTGCCAAATGCTACAGGACCATTGTTGTTGCATCGTTTAGATATGTCCACTTCAGGATTATTATTGGTTGCTAAAAATGAAAGAACACATAAAAAACTTCAAAAACAGTTTATAGAACGTACTATAAAAAAGCGCTATGTAGCCTTGTTAGATGGAATTTTAAATGTCAAGCAAGGCATTATTGATTTACCTTTAAGAGTAGATTTAAACAACAGACCAAGGCAATTAGTTTGTTATGAGCACGGAAAAAAAGCTACAACTAAATTTGAAGTTGTTGAGATTATAGATAATAAAACAAGAATACATTTTTATCCGATTTCAGGAAGAACACATCAGTTGCGTGTACATGCAGCGCATCACAAAGGTTTAAATATGCCTATTATTGGCGATGATTTATACGGAACAATTTCAAACCGATTACATCTTCATGCAGAAACGTTGAGTTTTGAGCATCCTGTTAAAAAAGAGTGGGTTAGTTTTAGTTGTGAGGCTCCTTTTTAGTTTGCAGTTCTCAGTCACAGTTTTCAGTCACAGTCTCAGCTTTCAGTTGGTAGTAGAAAGTGTACAGTAAAAAGTAGAAAGTGTAAAGTGTAAAGTTAAAAGAGACTTGTGATTAGTAAAACGTATAGAGTTCTAGTGTTTGTTGAAATATGTTTAATAAAAAAGAAGATTAAAGTTATTTCACTCTAATCTTCTTTCAATAATTTTTAGGAAACTGCAAACTGCTTATTTCTTCTTTTTCTTAGAATCAAAAACAGGTAATAATTTCGTTTTTACAGAACCAAAACCAATTCTAATATCATCTTTTTCGCAATATCCTCTCATAATAACTGTATCGTGATCATTGATGAATTTACGTTCGGTGCCATCTTTTAGTTTTACAGGTTTTGTGCCTTTCCAACTTAATTCTAACATAGAACCGTAAGAATCTGGTGTTGGACCAGAAATTGTTCCACTTCCCATCATATCTCCAGAGTTAATAGGACAACCATTAATAGTATGGTGTGCTAATTGTTGAGACATATTCCAGTACATATATTTAAAGTTCGATTTTGCAACCGTTGTTTCTTTAGCACCTTTTGGCTGAATACCTACTTCTAAGTTAATATCGAAACTCTTTTTTCCTTTAGTTTGAAGATACTCCAAAGGCTTAGGGTTTTGCTTTGGACTTTCCGTTCTAAAAGGTTCTAAAGCATCTAGAGTTACAATCCAAGGCGACATAGAGGAGGCAAAGTTTTTACCTAAGAAGGGTCCAAGTGGCACGTATTCCCATTTCTGAATATCGCGTGCAGACCAATCATTAAATAATACCAATCCAAAGATATATTCTTCAGCTTCTTCAATAGGAATTGGTTCTCCTAAATCATTAGCATCGGTTGTAATAAAAGCCATTTCTAATTCAAAATCTACCAATTTAGAAGGCCCAAAAACAGGTTGGTCAGCATCTGCTGCTAACGTTTGTCCTTGTGGACGATGAATAGGAATTCCTGATGGTATAATAGATGAGCTTCTACCATGATACCCAACTGGCATATGTACCCAATTTGGTAATAACGCATTTTCTGGGTCTCTAAACATAGCACCTACGTTAGTTGCATGCTCTTTACTTGCATAGAAATCTGTGTAATCGCCAACTTGTATTGGTAATTGCATTTCAATTTCATCTAAACGAAATAAAATGGTTTCTTTATGAGGAACATTATTTTTTAAGGTATCATTTTCGGCATCAAAAATTTCAGCAATTCTATTTCTTACTAAACGCCAAGTTTTTCTACCATCTGCAATAAAATCATTCAAAGTATCTTGTAAAAAGATATCGTCTGTTAACGGAATACCTTCAAAATAACCCAACTGATGCAAAGCGCCAAGGTCTATCGCAGTATCTCCAATTCTGGTTCCAATAGTAATAATGTCGTCTCTGGTTAAGAAAACACCGAAAGGAATATTCTGAATTGGGAAATCTGAAGTTTTACCGACATGTAACCATGACGTTCTATCTGGATTATTGGCTGATAATGGCATATTGCTATTGTTGATTAAATGTTCATTAATTTCTATTCAAACCTACATAATTTTTGATATTTAAACTAATGTATTCACTATTTTTGTACTGATTTAACAAACACATTATATATGCAACGCGACGAACAAATTTTTGAACTTATAAAAGCAGAAAACGAACGCCAGATTGATGGTATAGAATTAATAGCATCAGAAAACTTTGTTAGCGACCAGGTCATGGAAGCTGCAGGTTCTGTATTAACTAACAAATATGCAGAAGGTTATCCTGGTAAGCGTTATTATGGAGGTTGTGAAGTGGTTGATGAGGTAGAAAACATTGCAATTGACAGAGCAAAAACATTGTTTGGCGCTGCGTATGCTAACGTTCAACCGCATTCAGGTAGTCAGGCAAACACAGCTGTTTTTCATGCATGTTTAAAACCTGGTGATACAATATTAGGTTTCGATTTGTCTCATGGTGGACACTTAACACATGGTTCGCCAGTTAATTTTTCTGGTAAATTATATAATCCTACATTTTATGGTGTAAAAAAAGATACGGGTTATATTGATTACGATATGTTGGCTGACCAAGCTCAAAAAGAGCAACCAAAATTAATTATTGCTGGTGCTTCTGCATATTCGAGAGATATCGATTTTGCTAAGTTTAGAGAAGTTGCTGATAGTGTTGGTGCTGTTTTACTAGCTGATATTTCGCATCCTGCAGGTTTAATTGCGAAAGGGATTTTAAATGACCCAATGCCTCACTGTCATATTGTAACTACTACAACACACAAAACGTTACGTGGACCAAGAGGAGGAATGATTATGATGGGTGAAAATATTGATAACCCATTTGGAATTACTTTAAAGAACGGTAAACTACGTAAAATGTCTGGTTTATTAGATTCTGGTGTTTTCCCAGGAAATCAAGGTGGACCATTAGAGCATATTATTGCAGCTAAAGCAATTGCTTTTGGCGAAGCTTTAACGGATGAGTTTTTACATTATATGTTACAAGTGAAGCACAATGCTGATGCTATGGCAAAAGCATTTGTAGCTAAAGATTATAACTTAATTTCTGGAGGAACGGATAACCATATGATGTTAATTGACCTTAGAAATAAAAATATTACTGGTAAAGATGCGGAGAACGCCTTGGTAAAAGCAGATATTACAGTGAACAAAAACATGGTGCCTTTTGATACAGAATCTCCTTTTGTAACGTCTGGAATTAGAGTTGGTACACCTGCAATTACGACAAGAGGTTTAAAAGAAACTGATATGCCTTACGTTGTAGATTTAATTGACGAAGTTTTAACAAACTACCAAGACGAAACTGTTTTAGCTGGTGTTGCAGAAAAAGTGAATGCTTTAATGGGTGGACGTGCTTTGTTTAATGCTTAATATTTTCACGCTGTCATACTGAACTTGTTTCAGAATCTCAGTATAAAACATACTATAATTTCTATAAAAAAAAGCCTTTCAATTTATTTTAAAGGGCTTTTTTTATAAATTAAAATAAGATTTAATGTGAGTGAAATAGCAATAACAATACCTATTACGATTAAGTTTTGCGTTGATAGATTTTTAAAACCTGGTCGTCTTATCTTTTCCACAACGGCTACAACAAAAGGAATTGCAGCTAAGCAATTAAAAGTTAGCCATAAATACTTTATAATTTCAATAGCAAATTTTGAATAATTGAGTTTCGTTTTCATCTCTAGGTGTTAATCTTCAAAAGTAGTATGAATATATGCACCAGCATCAATAGCACTTGAAGATCTTACGTCTCCTAGAATATCTAAATTTATTAAATAATCAGAACTACCAATACCCTTGGCGCCAGATTCAAAACCAATACGCATTAAGTTTTCGTACGGATCTTCAAAATCAGGTAGTTGGTTGAAAATGTTTCCTTCAAAGAAATTAGTGTCATTGAAGACGTAATTTCCAGTGTTCTCAAGAATGTCATTATCAAAACGGATTAAGCAATTATTAAATTTAAAATTAAATACACTGCCTTCATTTTCAATAGTTAATTCAGGATTATCATTACCATAAATTATACAATTATTAAAATTGGCTTCTGATAACTCATTTGTAAATACGGTATTGTTTTCATCCACTAAAAAATCATTTAGAAGCAAGGCTGTATAATCCCTAAAGCTTGTATTCCAATAGTTAGCGATAGTACAATGTGTAAAGTTGTATTTACCTCCAAATGTGCCTGCAAAAGAAGATTGGCCACAATTATTGATAACTAAATTTTCTGCTTTTATAGATGTTGCTCTTCCTAAAATACCAAAGCTACTCACATTATAAATTTGAGAATTTGTAATGGTTAATTTATCGTTTATCGCGTTTTGATTGCCTTCAGATAATATGCCAATAGTAGCATTTTTTATGGTCGCATAATTAATAGAGTTGTTTTCGCTTCCGTTATAAAACCAAATAGTTCCCCATTGTCCGGGAATATCTTCATATAAAGGTTCTAATCTGTCACCTTGTAATATAACTTCGTTTTCTAAAGTGTCTTGATCTGCACTTAAGTCGCCATTGATATTTAAAGTAGCACCATCAGTAACAATTATGCCAGAATCCGCATGAAAATGCACACGTGCCCCAGCTTCCATGATTAATGTTTTACCAGCATCAACACCAGCATAACCATAAATCACATATGGTTTTTCGTTGGTAAACGTGAGTTCCTCATCTGTTAGAAATCTGCCTTGTAGAGCAGTTTCGTCTGGTGTTCCGTCGCCATCAACATCAAAAGTTAGCGTTTCTATGATATAGGTGTTATCTTCTTCATTCAATTCTCTATTAGGATAAATAAACACAGCATCTTTTACCAAAGTAACAACGTCGACGTCTTGCTGAATACTTCCTGAATCAAAAAGAATTTTATCTGTATATAAAAATTGATTTTCTAATGCACCTAAATGGGGAGAATTAATATCGATAGTAGTTTCAATAAATATAAACAAGCTATCATTTGCTAACAACTCTACATCTTCAAAAAACTTTCCGATCTGCTCATCATTTTGTACACCCGCAGAACCATCTATATTCATTCTGTAAAGTGAGTTTTCTCCATTCTCTAACTGAATCGTTGGGATTACAATATCTGTATCACTACGATTATACACTTTTAGATTGTACGTGCTAGAACCAATTGTTGAGAAAACGGTGTCTAAATAAATAGTGTCTTTGGCGAATTGTAAATTACCAGTGTTAGGAGAGAATTCAAAATCATCACGACAAGAACTCCAAAATATTAATATTCCGAAACAAAGTAAAAATGAGAGCAATCGCTTCATAAAGTGGTTTATATAATTAAGGCTTAAAAATATAACTTTTGAAGTTAGGTTTTATTATCTACTTCTAGATTTTTCTAATCTTTGGTAAGGGCTTCCTCACTGTATTGCTCTAATAATATTAAAAATAGTTGACTATTTAGTACTAACTCTTCAAGCAACTGCATTTTATTTTCGTCTTTTAATAACTTAGTACTTATTTGTTTTGCTTCGCAGAAATCGTAAAATAGATAGGTTTTATCTTCAGGAATTTTTAAATCTTTGGTCATTAAGTCTTTATTAAAAAAATCACTTTTGTTAAATAAAGAATCCATTTGTGTATAAGTGATGGGTTGATAAACAGGAGCAACATATTTATCATCATTTTTGAATAGTTTGGCAACTAAATCAATAACCGCTAAAATGTTTACAGAACCATTAGCATTGCATGGTTGGTATAAATGTGGATTGTTTTTAATATCCTCTTTTAATATGTTTTGAAGGTCATTATTATAAGTTTCTTCTGTAAATACGGGTTGCTCAGGTTCTGCTTTAATTTCAACTTCGTCTAGTTCATTTAAAATTTCTTTAAGTTCGAAAACGAAAGTTCCTTTAAAATGAATGTCTTCTAAAACTATAGTCTTTTTATGATAGAATAAGGACTCAAATGTAATGCTGTCTGCGACCTTAGCAGTAATACTAAAATCGCCTTCTTCATTGGTTAGCGTTAACCGATTTTGAGTGTTATTATAAACTTTAATGTTTTTTATAGTGCCTTTTGAGTCGTATACTTTGCCTTTTAAAGTTTGGGCATTATGTAATAAAGGAAGGCATAACAGAAAGAGGAGGAAAGTAGTTTTTTGCATATTATAGTTGATTGATGCCTTAAAGAAAAGTGAATTAATCGAAACTATACTTAGCGTTAAATAAACTTTAACCTAATAAAATGTTAATTAAAAAGTTCGCCAATTTCTGGAGTTATACGTGTTGGTCTTTGCGTTTTATTATCTATTAAACACCATTTTGCTTTAGATTTTACTATCAATTTTTTGGTGTTTGCATTAGTGATTTCTACATGTCTTATGGTAGATACGCCTTCAACTAAAGGAACATAAGTTTTTAAATGTATTGTATCGCCTAACAATGCCTGACTTTTATATTCAATAAAGTGATTTACTAAAAACCAGGAGTAAGATGCTAGGATATCTTGTGTAGCAAATGCAAGCCAATGATCCTTTGCTATGTCTTGAATCCATTGTACATAACGAACGTTATTTACATGGTTAAGGTCATCTATATCATCTTCTGAAACCGTTATGGTTTTTTCAAATATTTGCATCTTCAGTTTTTGATGCTTAAAGATATTATTTCTTGTCAAATAACCTTTTTATTCTGTAAAAGAATTTGCCTATTGTGGTTCTTTTTTTTGAATCGTTTGTTAATTGATTATTAATAGAAATCGGATCTGTAGGAGTATTATGGTTATAAACTTTAATACCACCAACAACTACACTTACTTCACCTAGAATTTCCATTTCATTTGTTTGAAGCTTAATATCGATATGCTTTGTGTTTTCAACTTTTATTTCTTGTGAGATGAAACCCAAATAACTAAAGATAAGTATTTCGCCTTTTTTTACTTCAATGGTGTATTTTCCATCAAAATCAGTTTCAATTTTTTGGTTAGTACTTTTTACGACGATAGAAACACCTGCCATAGGTGTCCCTAAATCCGCTTCCGTAACTTTGCCGTAAATTTTGTGCTTGGCTAATATAGAGGTAGCTATTCTACCATTAATCACTGGGTTTATTGTTGTTTCTGTTCTAATAGATTTTGGTGCGCCTTGCGCATACATATATTGGTTCCCTATTGCCAAAAATGCAAATAGGCCAGAAGCTGCCCAAGACAAATAATTATTTTTATTCTTTCTGGCTAATACAATATCTCTATCGACTTGTTCGGTTTTAAACCTTCCGCACAGGTTGCCTTTAAATTCTAATGATTTAATGATTTGCTCATCTGTTTGTTTTGAAAAATCTACAACAGTTTTATCGCATACAGCACAATGACGTCCTTTATCTTTAGGTGTCATTTTATTCCAATCCTCGTGGCAAGGCTCTGGTATACTAATGGTAATAACTTTTCTCATGGTTTCTATGATTTACATCAAAGAACCAAAAGTTAGTCGTTATATAAAACTTACAATGAGTAAAGTCGTCTTTTCAGTGAGTGAAGTCTAATAATTATTGCGCAGTAATTTTTACTTCAAAAAGTTTATCCCAGTTTTTTCCTGTTACAAAAATTGTTTTACGCTCAGGATGATAGGCAATTCCGTTTAACACATCTAAATCTGGATGTTGTTTTACGAGCGCTTTTAGCGGTTTAAAGTTTATAACACCATCAACACCACCTGTTTTTGGGTTTATAATAGCAACACCATTTCTTTGATAGATATTGGCAAATATTTTACCATCAATCCATTCTAGCTCATTGATTCTAGGGATTTTACCTTTTTCGGTATAAACTTCAATGTGTCCTTTTTCAGTAAGATTTTCAGGATCTAGTAAATATATTTTTTCTGTTCCGTCAGATTTATATAACGTTTTTCCGTCATTACAAATTCCCCAACCTTCTTTACTTGTTCCGTAATTAAATGTACTCAGTTTCTCAAAGCTTTTTACATCGTAAACGAAACCTCTTTGAGATTGCCATGTTAGTTGATAGATTTTATCGTCTAAAACTGTTAAGCCTTCTCCAAAATATTGGTCTTCTAAATTGATGTTTTTTAAAACCTCTCCTGTTTCAAAATTTACTTTTCTAAGTTTAGATTCTGTTTTTTGACCAGTACTTTCGTATAAATCGCCATTAAAAAATTCTAGTCCTTGTGTGTAAGAAGTAATGTCATGAGGAAATGTATTTACAATCTCATAAGTATATATTGTTGGGATTACATTATTGTAAACAACAACAGGTTTTGTTATGGTTTCTGATTTGTCACCAATTTTTACATTCGCGGTAATGGTTTTACTACCTAAAGTTACACCATTTAAAACTATATTGTTTTCAATTGGCAGACCATCTAGTTGATAACTAACCTTCGAAATCTCTAATTTTTCTGGGTTATCTATAGATAATTTTAATGTGTCGCCAGACATCAATGATTTTTCATTCGTTTTTATAGATAAACTAGATTTATTTGAAGAATTATTTTCTCCACAACCTAATACTAATATTGTTAAAGTAAAGAGAATGAAATATTTAGATGCGCACATAAGTTGGTTATTATTTTTTAGCAAGTTATTAAATTAAATTCAGTTTAAAAATCTAAATAAATCGTTGCGTAAGTTTGAAAAGGTTGTATCTTTGCAGCCGGCAAGTCCTACACAACCAGCTCCTGTTGAATCCTCCAGGGCGGGAACGCAGCAAAGGTAAACGGTTGTAGCGGTGTGATGTAGGTAGCTTGCCTTTTTTTGTATCCTAAACTCAAATCTTAAAAGCCTTGGCTGTTGAGATTTTTTTGTTTTACAAATAGTTTAAAATTTTTTATTTAATATAGGGTTATAAGTTTTCTAAGTAACGCTTTATATGACAATGAAGCGCCTTTTTAATCTATAGTAATTTTGGAATTCGTATTTTCGAATTTGTAATTTAAAAAGCATTATGTCTAAAGTTGTGTTAATAACAGGTGGTTCTTCTGGAATAGGAAAATCGGTTGGTGAGTTTCTTCAAACCAAAGGATTTAAAGTTTATGGTACTAGTAGAAATCCAAATAATTATCCTAATAGTAAATTTCCTATTGTAGCTTTAGATGTTACTCAACCAGAAACAATTTCTAAATGTGTTTTTGATGTGCTTTCTATAGAATCTAAAATTGATGTGCTTATTAATAATGCAGGTGCAGGAATTACAGGTCCAATTGAAGAAATACCAGACGAAGAAATAAAGCGAAATTTCGAAACCAACTTCTTTGGTCCAATTAATGTAATTAAAGCTGTTTTACCAGCGATGCGCAAACAAAAATCGGGCTTAATTATAAATGTGACTTCAATTGCAGGTTATATGGGATTACCTTATCGAGGTGTTTACAGTGCAAGCAAAGGTGCATTAGAGTTAATAACGGAAGCCTTTAGAATGGAATTAAAAGGTTTTAATATTAACATGACTAATGTTGCACCTGGCGATTTTGCCACTAATATAGCAGCAGGTCGTTACCATGCGCCAGTTTTAGAAAGTTCGCCTTACAAAGCTACTTATGGTAATACTTTAAGTATGATGGATGAGCACGTAGATAGTGGTAGTGATCCTAAACAAATGGCAGAAGCAATCTATAAGATTATAGAAACTAAAAAACCTAAAATTCATTATAAGGTCGGTGTTTTTATGCAGAAATTTTCAATCGTTTTAAAACGAATTCTTCCAGATACGGTTTACGAAAAGATGTTGATGAATCATTATAAGTTGTAGATTTGGTATGTTTATTGTGACTTAGGTTTTCAAATAAGCTATTATGAAATCAAATTACATTCTTCCGTTATTATTCTGTATTTTATTTTTTGGTTGTGATGACACCTTAAGTTGTATTATTCCAAGAGAACCAGAGCTTCCTAATAAATCATTTCCTATTACAACAGTAGATAGTTATTTCTACACATCTCTTAAGGCTGAAATAAATAATGAACCACGAGATGATGATTACGATTATTATTTTGATGTTAAAGGTTTACCTCTAGGTATGGAATACGTCGTTAATTACAGAACTTTAAAATTACAAGGCATACCAGAAGTACCAGGCACTTATAGAATTACGGTATATTTAGATGTTGATGGTCCTTTTAGAGATTTCCAAGATGATTCTGAAATTCTATGTAATTATAGTACCACTAAAAGCTATTTGTTGATAGTTGAGTCACAATGATGAATTCCTAATAGTTTCTTTTTAATATATTTCGAAAATCATTTCTGTAAATTAGGCTTTAAGTTGTAAATTCGCAGCAACTTATTTTATAATAATATAAAACAACATAACATGAAATTTTTTATCGATACTGCGAACCTAGAGCAAATTAAAGAAGCTCAAGATATGGGTATTTTAGATGGTGTTACAACGAACCCATCATTAATGGCAAAAGAAGGTATTACTGGTACTAACAATATATTAAAGCACTACGTTGATATTTGTAATATTGTTGAAGGTGATGTTTCTGCAGAAGTTATTTCTACGGATTTTGAAGGCATGGTAAGAGAAGGTGAGGCTTTAGCAGAGTTGCATGACCAGATCGTAATTAAATTGCCAATGATAAAAGATGGCATTAAGGCATGTAAGTATTTTTCTGATAGAGGTATAAAGACAAACGTTACTTTGGTATTTTCTCCTGGTCAAGCTTTATTAGCAGCAAAAGCAGGTGCAACATATGTTTCACCTTTTATTGGACGTTTAGATGATATTTCTACAGATGGATTAAATCTAATTGCAGAAATCCGTCATATTTATGATAACTATGCTTTTGAAACTGAAATTTTAGCTGCATCAGTACGTCATACGATGCATGTAATTGACTGTGCAAAGTTAGGTGCAGATGTAATGACAGGACCATTAAGTTCTATCACAGGCTTACTAAAGCATCCATTAACAGATGCAGGATTAGCTAAATTCTTAGCTGATTATAACAAAGGAAACTAAACTTATTTTTATAACAGTTTAAAATGCATCTTGTTTAGCGACAAGATGTTTTTTTTGTAATAAATTGTCGAGGGTACTTTCAAACTCTGGGCTAAAAATATTAGTGTTTGGATGAAGTATAATGCCCTTTTCATCAACAATTATAGATTTGTTAAGGTAATTCACGGCTAATTTTTTTCTAGCTGCTTTAGAATTTTTAAATTTAAATTCGTTTTCTGTTGAGAAGTTGTAATTATCTATGATTTTTTTCCAAAATTTATCGTCATTATCATTTACGTTAATTGAAATAAAATCCATATTAGGATATTTCGATTTCAATTTCTCTACAACATGATGGCTATTTCTATATTGCGCTTTAGAATTAGATGCCCAAAAATAAATAATCGAAGGTTTTTTTATAATAGAATCGATATTATGATGCGTGTCATTGTAACCAACTAATTCAATATTAGGTAGCATATTACCTTGTCTTAGCAGTTTTAAGGAAGACACCAACTCTTTCATATATGTTTTGTCTTTCTTATTTGTCGTTTTTGCTAAATAATAATGTAATAACTCATCAGCTTCATCCTCTGTGTGATTGTTGCTAATATACTCTCTTGCTTTATATTTTAGTAAGTTATTTTTTATGGTTGTATCTGTAATGATACTATCTATTAAATCTAGCTTCGTTTTATTGTATTCCATAGCGTGTCTATTAAACTTGCTATGGTAAGGGTTGGCTTCATAGTATTTACAAATGGCAAGATTATCTATGTTAGAAAATAGAAATCTATTATATGCAAAAAAGTGACTTAAGTAATTAGCGTTATAGTCTATATTCTTTCTATGATTAAAGAAATTTTCAGGTAGATCCTTAATGTGAATCATTTTATTACTCCCAAAATAAGCGAATGGATAAATTTCCTTATCAGCATAAGTATTGTAATTGATATTCGCTTCTACAATAGATTTAAAGAATTCTGTTTCGTCATTATCAAGTAAAAACTCATGAAACTCTTTCAATTGATTCTCTCTTCTATTCTCAACAAAATCAAAGAAGTCTTCTGGTTCCATTTTAGAATATTTTACCAGTTTTTTTGCCTCTTCTTCATTCGATAAATAGGTCTTTATTAGGTAATTATTCTTTTTTGCACCTTTACCAGTAAATACAAGAGACTCATCAAAATCATACGTGTTTAAACGAATCATCATACTGTCGTTAGGTTCTAACAATAGCATTTGATATTCGCCACCGTGCGTAATGGAATGAAGTCCTGATTTTAGGTTATCAACTTTGTAAAGAAATCTGTTGTTTTTATCTAATGTAATGGAATCTACGATCTCGCCTTTGGTATTAAAAAGTACGACACTCTTATTTTTTGGATTAATAATTTCGCCACCAATATAAGCATGCTCACTATTGCTTCCACCTTTAAAATGACATCCAAAAGTGACAGACAACAATATTATAGCAATTGCAATATTTCGAGTTAGCATAAAAATATGAATTATTAAGTCTAACAAAAATATAGGTTGATGTCATTAAGTCTTGTTAATACCTCGTTAAAACTTAACTTTAGGTAATTGCGTGAGGCATAAATAGCTTTTAATCAGGTTTTTGTGTCGTTAAAGGTTCAGGTTAAAGCTTGTTAAAACTTTGTCCTTAATAGTTTTTGTTATCAATTAATATCTAAAATGATAGAATTTTACATTATTTATGATTCCTAGTAATGTAATATGGCAGAATTTGTGTTTAATTTTCTACTTTTGCAAATTCAAAAAACACCTTAATATTTCTAAGGTCAACAGAATAAAGTTATAAATTATGTTATCAGTTTCTAATCTTTCGGTCCAATTCGGAAAACGCGTACTTTTTGATGAAGTAAGTACTACATTTAATAATGGTAATTGCTATGGAATTATTGGTGCTAATGGTGCCGGAAAATCGACGTTTTTAAAAATTATTGCAGGCAAAATGGATCCGACTTCGGGAAGTGTTCATTTAGAGCCTGGTAAACGCATGTCTGTTTTAGAGCAAAACCATAATAAACATGATGATGATACTGTTTTAGAAACCGTATTAAAAGGTAATATTCCACTTTATAATTTGAAATCTCAGATTGATGCACTTTATGCAGATTATACAGATGAAAACGCAGAAAAAATTGGAGAATTACAAGTTCAGTTTGAAGAAATGAATGGTTGGAATGCAGATAGCGATGCTGCAGCCATGTTATCTAACTTAGGTATTAAGGAAGATTACCATTATACCTTAATGAAAGATTTAGATGGTAAGCAAAAAGTACGTGTATTATTAGCACAAGCTTTATTTGGAAATCCAGATTTATTAATCATGGATGAGCCTACCAATGATTTAGATTATGAAACCATTTCTTGGTTAGAAAACTTCTTGGCCAATTATGATAATTGTGTTATTGTTGTTTCTCACGATAGGCACTTCTTAGATGCTGTTTGTACACATATTTCAGATATAGATTTCGGAAAAATTAATCATTTCTCAGGTAATTATACGTTTTGGTATGAGTCGTCTCAGTTAGCAGCAAGACAACACGCACAACAAAACAAAAAAGCTGAAGAAAAGAAAAAAGAATTAGAAGACTTTATTAGAAGATTCTCTGCTAACGTTGCTAAGTCTAAGCAAGCAACGAGTAGAAAGAAGATGATTGATAAATTAAATATTTCTGAAATTAAACGCTCTAGTCGTCGTTATCCTGCGATTATTTTTGAGCGCGATCGTGAAGCTGGAGATCAAATTTTAAATGTTGAGGGTTTAACGGCAAGTTTAGAAGGCGATGTTTTATTTAAAAATATTGATATTAATCTTAATAAAGGAGATAAGGTCGTCGTTTACTCAAAAGATTCTAGAGCAACAAGTGCATTCTATCAAATTTTAAATGGTTACGAAGAAGCTGATTCGGGTAAATTTGCTTGGGGAGTTACAACAACCCAATCGTATTTACCTTTAGATAACAGTGAGTTTTTCAACAATAAGTTATCATTAGTAGATTGGTTACGTCAATGGGCACAAACTGAAGAAGAACGCGAAGAAGTAAACATTAGAGGATTTTTAGGAAAAATGATTTTTAGTGGAGAAGAAGCTTTAAAAACTTCAGATGTGTTATCAGGAGGCGAAAAAGTACGTTGTATGTTGAGCCGAATGATGATGATGAGAGCTAATGTGTTAATGTTAGACGAACCTACTAATCACTTAGATTTAGAAAGTATTACGGCGTTTAACAATTCATTAAAGAACTTTAAAGGGACTTTATTATTAACAACACACGATCATGAGTTTGCACAAACCGTTGGTAATAGAATTATAGAATTAACTCCAAATGGCGTTATTGATCGTTACATGACGTTTGATGAATACATGAATGATAAGAAAATAAAAGAACAACGTGAAAAGATGTATGCAGTGAATGCATAATGTCATTTTACAAATTGATCATAAAAAAAGCTAGTGTTATAGAACACTAGCTTTTTTTATTTCTTAATTGTTGCATTTACGAAGCCGAAGCTTCCATATCAGCTTCCACACGAGTAACTATAGCCTGTGCTTTTTCTAATTCATCATTGTGTACATAAATCTCTTGTATACCATTACTAATTGATCCTTGGCCACCTAATCGTTGCGATTCGCCTTCGTCTTTAATAATTGGTACAATACCTCCAACTTCCAACTCATCTTTTATGCGAGTTGCTAAAATAAAATTCCCGTGATAAACTTTTGTATATTCTGAAGTGCTCATATTTATTAGTATTTAATGTTTAAGAAAAGTTACAAAAATATATTGACATACACTCTTAAAAACATCACAATTTTATCGCGTTAAACTATGATTTTTTAAATGTCAATAGTTTTTGGCTATTGAAATATTGGATATTATCATATGATAAATTTAACTCATCGGACATTATTTTATATTTTTATCGAAGAAACACAGTAAAAAATATAAAATATGGAAAAATCATCCCACGATTCTGCTGATCCTATACATGCGGAAAATCAAGAAGCAAACCACCATAACGGTTCAGATATTAGTCAATGTCCTTTTATGCAAGGGGCAATTACAACTACTGAAAAGACGGTTACAGATTGGTGGCCAAATACATTAAATCTTGATATTTTACATCAGCACGATTCAAAAACGAATCCTTTAGGTGCAGATTTTGATTATCACGAAGAATTAAAAAAATTAGATGTAGATGCTCTTAAAAAGGATTTACATGAGTTTATGACCGATTCTCAAGATTGGTGGCCTGCAGATTGGGGACATTATGGAGGACTAATGATTAGAATGGCTTGGCACTCAGCAGGATCTTATAGATTAGCTGATGGACGTGGTGGTGGTGGAACAGGTAACCTGCGTTTTGCACCATTAAATTCTTGGCCAGATAATGTAAGTTTAGATAAAGCGAAACGTTTATTATGGCCTATTAAGAAAAAATATGGCAATAAAGTAAGTTGGGCTGATTTAATCATCTTAGCTGGTACAATCGCTTACGAAAGTATGGGACTAAAAACTTACGGTTTTGCTTTTGGTCGTCAAGATATTTGGCACCCAGAAAAGGATGTATATTGGGGCGCAGAAAAAGAATGGCTAGCGCCAAGTGATGAGCGTTATGGTAACGTTGATAAGCCAGATACTATGGAAAACCCTTTAGCTGCTGTGCAAATGGGATTAATCTATGTGAATCCAGAAGGTGTTAATGGTAAACAAGATCCATTAAAGACAGCTAAGCAAGTACGTGAAACCTTTAAACGTATGGCAATGAACGATGAAGAAACTGTTGCTTTAACAGCTGGTGGACATACAGTAGGTAAAACACATGGAAATGGCGATGCAAGTATTTTGGGACCAGATCCAGAAAGTGCTGATGTTGAAGCTCAAGGTATGGGTTGGGCAAATCCTACAAAATCTGGTAAAGGGAGATATACAGTAACGAGTGGTTTAGAAGGTGCTTGGACAACGCATCCGACAAAATGGGATAATGGCTTTTTTGAAATGTTATTTAACCATGAGTGGGAATCTAGAAAAAGTCCTGCAGGAGCAAATCAGTGGGAACCAGTAAGCATTAAAGAAGAGGATAAGCCTGTAGATGTTGAAGATTTAACAACTAAGCATAATCCAATGATGACAGATGCAGATATGGCCATGAAAATGGATCCTATTTATAGGGAGATTTCATTAAAATTCATGAATGATTTCGAATATTTCTCTGATACTTTTGCTCGTGCTTGGTTTAAGTTAACGCATCGTGATTTGGGACCAAAAGACCGTTGGTTTGGACCAGATGTACCTCAAGAAGATTTAATTTGGCAAGATCCTATTCCTAAAGGAAATTACAATTACGATGTAAATGCGGTAAAAGCAAAAATTGCCAGTACAGATTTAACAATTTCTGAGTTAGTGTCTACAGCTTGGGATAGTGCGAGAACGTATAGAGGATCAGATTTTAGAGGTGGATCTAATGGTGCGCGCATTCGACTAGAACCTCAAAATGCTTGGGAAGGAAACGAGCCTGCTCAATTACAAAACGTATTATCTATTTTAGAACCAATTGCTTCAGAATTTGGAATAAGTGTTGCAGATACTATCGTATTAGCTGGAAATGTTGGAGTAGAAAGAGCTATTAAAAATGCTGGATTGGACATCAATGTGCCTTTTGCACCAGGTAGAGGAGATGCTTCACAAGAGATGACAGATGTTGAGTCGTTTGAATCATTAGAACCTTTGGCAGATGGTTATAGAAATTACCAGAAAGAAGAGTACGTTGTGAGTCCAGAAGAAATGTTATTAGATAGAACGCAGTTACTCGGATTAACAGCAGCAGAAATGACAGTTTTAATAGGAGGAATGCGTGTAATGGGAACCAATTATGGTGGAACAAAACATGGTGTGTTTACTGAAAACGAAGGCGCTCTTACTAACGATTTCTTTGTGAATCTTACAGATATGATTTACGAATGGAAATCACTAGATAATGGTACTTACGAAATTAAAAACCGTCATACAGGCGAAGTTAAGTACACAGCTACACGTGTAGATTTAGTATTCGGATCTAATTCTATTCTTCGTGCGTATTCAGAATTTTATGCGCAAGATGATAGTAAAGAAAAGTTTGTAACAGATTTTGTTGCGGCTTGGACCAAAGTGATGAACGCTAATCGTTTTGATATATAAACTATTATAAACATTGATTTAAAAAGGAATGGACTAATGGACGTTCCTTTTTATTTTAAAAATTTTTGAAAATGAAAAAGGATACAGATGTTTTTTTTGAAGCGATAAGAGTAGGAGACATGGACCGGCTAAAAGCGTTGATGTGTATTAATCCTAATTTAGTTAATGAGAAAGATGCAAGAGGTTTTACGCCACTTATTTTAGCTACTTACTTTGATAATGAAGAAGCGACGAACATTCTTATTGAAAATAAGGCAGACATTAATGAAAAAGATGGTTCTGGTAATACTGCATTAATAGGTGTGAGTTTTAAAGGGAATATGGCTTTAGCAACAACGTTGTTGGCTAATGGTGCAGATGTAAATGCTGTAAATAATAATAAAACAACAGCATTGAATTTTGCTTCGCAGTACAACAAACCCGCTGTTGTAAAATTGTTATTAGATCATAATGCAGATACTACTGTTAAAGATGTTGAAGGAAAAACAGCACTCGATCATGCGGAATTAAAAGGGTTTACTGAAATTATAGCATTGTTAAAGTAAATACATAGGTACTATTTCCGTGATGTCCTTTTCTATTAAACCAATTTGATGCTCTTGTAATTTTATGAGTAGTTCTTCAGAAAAATAGGATGTGAATATTTCTCATGCTTCGTTCGGAGTGACAAATTCCTCTACAGTTGTACTTATTTTAAACCAAAAAGCCTCAAACAAATGTATGATTGAGGCTTTCTATGTTATTTGAAATGACTGTTCCAAAATAATAATAGCAACGGGTTTTATTGCTAACAAAAATTCTGAGCCTAGTGATCACTGACCTATATTATATATATATATAATATAATTTTAGTATGTTATATGGTTTGAATTATTCAAAAAGTTAGTAATAGATTGTTTTCTGTGTTGGGAATTGTATTTAAACTTTAAAAACAGGTTTATTCGCTCTTACATAACTCTTAAATTCATTATAGTCTATGTATTCAAATAAGTCACTTTCAGAACAATTATTATCTAATAAACTCTTGTTTTCCTTAAAAGAAGAAGCTTCATGAATATTATCATGCAATAATGGAATAAATTCTGATAATTTTTTCTCATTATAATTAAATACTTCGGGCAATTCGTCTTGGTTTAATCGCCATGAATTACCAAATGCGTACGTAAAGTTAACCGAACCTAAAACTTCAAAAAAGTAATCTTCTGGGAAAAAGAATTTAGCTATTAAATTACTACCAATCATAGCAGACCCATCATTATAATCTCCCAAAAGGCAATTGTGAACAGTTAAGTCTCCAAAGATAAAAAGCATTCCGCTAGTAACTACATTGTTTGCTGTTACATTACCAGTAACAAAGAGTAATTGCATTAGATCATCTGATATAGAAATACTGCCATCAATTATTAAATTTCCATGCACTATAAATACTCCTATTTCCAATTGTTCTAAACAATGTAAATTACTTAAATGTAAATCTCCATCATGAAAAACAATATCTTTTTTTGTATCTATAGCTTGTTTGGCTAAATGCATAAATATGCCACCTACATCTGTTATATTTATTGTTTTTTCATTCGTTTTTTTTGATAGGATTGGAATGATAGTTTCATTAATAAACTGCTTATCAAATTGCCCTCTCAAAAAACTTTTACCGTTTTCAAAAATGGTTTCAAAGATATTTGTAATTTCAGATTCTGAAATGTTTTCATCTTCTACTGAAATTAATTCTTTTTGTACGATAGTAGGATTTAAATGTATTCCATTCTTGTCATAGTAATCAAAACGAACTGGAGATCCAGCTTTCTTTACTGCTTTAAAAACTTTGTCTTCCGAATTTCCAAATGCAAATACTTCTGAAGTAGGTTCTGATGATTTTAAATAAACATCTTCTATTTGTACTCCATTTTCAAAAGTTCCGTATCTAGAAACTTCGCCATTTGGATGAAACCTTTTGAAACTTAGTATTTGTCCATTGTCATCAAAGAACGTATGGCAACACAGATGTCCATTTGGTGCTAGCCACCATTTCCATTCGCCAACATAATTGCCTTGTTCATTTTTTGCTCCAAGTTCCCATTCATTTTGTGATGGATTCCAAATGGCTTGTTGAGGAACTGTGATAGGTTTTTCTAGATTATTGTTCATCTTTATTTTATTTTACAAATCGGTTTTGTGTATAGTTATTTATGTGTTTTTAGTAACTAATTTAGTTAACTTTTAAGAACTTGTAAAAAAAACCACAGGAATTTTAAATCGTAAGCTCTTAGGATTTAATAAACTATATACGGCGTTGCAGCACGAGTATTTTTTATAGTTCATATTGCCATTCCTTTTTCTCTTTATCATATGTAATTATTAGACTTCTTACATAATTAACTGGAATATTTGATTTATTGTGGTGTTTTATTTCCCATTTTCGAATCTTCTCGACAAGTTCAATCGCGTCTTTTTCGAATTCAGGAATTGGTTTGTCAAACTTTGTTTTAAATTCAGTTGGAAGATTAAAGATTGAGTCAATTTTAAATTGATAGCCAAATCGATTTGAGACAGAAATAAGATTACCTCTTTTGTCGATATATAATTTTAGGATAGTAAAAGTGCGCTTATAATCTTTTATTTGTCCAGTTTTAAAATTGAATCGATATTAGAAATAGGTTTAGTAAAATTAAATTCAGTTTCGGATTGATAAATGTAATTTTCCAATTTAAACGAATTTCCATTATTTAATACGTTCTGTTCTTTTTCAGATATAGTTTTTCTATCCAATGGTTTTGAGTTGGAACAAAAGTATCCGAAAGTCAGTTTTTCTTTCCACAAGTCGGCATATACAAGCCAAAATTCCTCTTTATTAACACTCCAGTCGCACGAAGTCCATTCGCCAGTATATTTTCCTTCAGATTTAAAAGTGAATTCTATTGTTGCGGGATTATCCCCTTTTTTATAATGCTTTGAAATTTTAAATGTAACAGTGTAAGTCAAAGAATCATTCGCATAAATTTTAGAAATAACTTTTCCTTCAAAAACATACTCAGCAGATTCAAATTCAAGTATAGGCTTTGGTATACCACAACCACAAGCAAAAGTGATAGCTGAAATCAGAATAGTTAATATTGTCAGGATACGTTTTTTCATATTTGTGCCAACGCGTTTGTTTATGTTTAATTGCGTGATTAAGCACTAAAGTTAACAAATAAATCACAGATAGAAAGTCCACGAGGACTTTCGTAAGTACGCTATAACTAGCAATGAATTATACACGGTGTTGGCAATAGTATTTGTTTATTTATTTTGCTCATATTCAATCCAACTTTCTACAGCTCTAAAACTCATACTTTCTCCATAATATTTAAAGATACTGTATAAGCTAAGAATTCCTATAGGTGCAGCTATCATTATCTTAGTCATAGTCGAAGTAAAATAACCATAGTTTTCCAATATTCTATTCCCTCCAGCCAAAACAAAAAATGGTAAAATTAAATAAATAAAAACTCTAACATAATATTCGGTAATACTATAAAGTTTTGCATCCATTTCTCTATCAGTATTTTCTCTTCCTTGTGTTTTTAGTTCTACTGTTTCAATATTTCCATCTAAAATTGCTACATCAATATTCACTGGTGATATTGATTCATTTGTGTAAATGATTTCGGCCTTAAGTAATTTCTTTTTTTCAAGTCGACTTAATTCAATTTTAATGCCGTTCTTGTTACTTTTCCATTCTAGCTGAGTGTATTCGGATGAAGAAAATATTTTAGTTTTAAGTATTTCAATATCCTCTTCGAATGATATCTCTATTGGTTTTAAAAAATCTTCTTTTTTTAAAGAAGTATTTCCACTATTTTTCAAATAAATATCCAAGAGGAAAAGGTTTCCAACTTCTTTATTGTTCCATACTAATTTTAGTTCATCAGTCTTTAATGATGGGTTATTCTTAAATATGGAAAATGTTTGTCCATGATTTAGTTTTATAATTTTCTTAGTTTTATTCCTTTTACTTTCAAAAAAGGCATATAATAGACTTAAAAATGTTAAGACAAAACCAATTAGACCTATTGTTTTATCAAAATTCAAAGTGTTAAAATATTCTTCCATTTAATTTTCGATATTATTGCCAACGTTGTTGTATATGGTTTGTTGCGTGTTTCAAGCAACTAATTTAGTAAATAATTACCAACCAAGAAAGTCCGCGAGGACTTTCGTAAGTAAGCAAGAAGCCAGCAATAAATTATATACGGTGTTGGCAAATCGTTTTTATTCATTCTTTTATTTTTTCCCACTTTCCTTTTCTAAAATACATATTATGAAATTTTTTAGATTTAAATACTAAGTAAAAATTCCACCAACTTTTTCTGTAAGTAGTTGGATTTGTTTCAGTAATATGATGATTAGGTTCATTCATTTTTAGAACGAGTCTTTCAGAACTGTATGGTTTAACAGTCGATATTTTTCCTTTGTTGACAGAAATGATTTCTTCATTTTCCATTGTGTAAAGAAATATAGAATCATTTTCAGTTATTTCCATTCTAAAATGATTGTATTGCCAATCAGCTTGTTTTCCTTTGAAAAAGTTTCGATCAATTATATATTCTCCGTAATAATCTTCTTTTTCAAGAACACTTGTGTCAGGTAAAATACTCATAATTAAAGAAAGTCCAATAAGACATAATATTGGAATCCAAATGCAGCCAATAGCTTTAAAAAATCCTTCTTTTTTCGTGAATGCTCCTAATAAAAAAAGTATTAAAGTAATAGGAAGTATTATGAAAATCATTCCAAGATTAAATCCAAATCCCATTTAGTTTATTTTCGGTTTTTAATGTTTGCCAACTCCTTATATAATAACTTTTATTAACCATATCCCGTTAATAAACCAGAATATTAAACTATAAATAGTGATTAAAACGAAGTTAAATATTTTTATTAATATATCTATTTGTAAAGTTACATAAAGATTTCGAGATCAAAAGTTAAGCTAAAACTGTCTATTCTAAAAAAATAAATTACTATGAAACGAAATAACTAATACTTAATATATAATAGCTAAAAAATAAAAAACCACCTTGCTTTCACAAAGTGGTTTTATAAAGGATGTATATTAATTTCTATTTGTCAATAGAACCGAGAACACGCTGCATAAACTCATTTACGGCTTCTTTCTTAGGTTTACCATTTTGTATCATTTTGTTTACTTCAATGGCTCCATACATATTTGAAATTAGCTCACCAATAACATCTAATTCTTCATCTTTTAAAGAAGATACTTCTGTTAAGGCTTCTAATGTTTCAATAGTTTCAACAACAAAATCCTCATCGTTGTCTTCAATAAATTGTGTTAAATGTTTTATTACTGGTAATTTCATTGTGATATACATTTTTATCGTCTTCAGCCCAAACTAAAAGTCCTAGTTTTAAAATGCGCTCAGCCAGACAATTATTAATTAAGCAACTTCATTAACAAGATCTTTTAAAACATCAAACTTGTTAGTTTGTACTTGGTTTACAAATTCCCCGTTTTTAAAAGTGGCGAATGTTGGTAAATTATCAACAGTGGCAAGCTTTCTACTTTCCGGAAATTTCTCGGCATCAGCGATAACAAAAGTTATGTTTTCTAACTCAGAAGCTAGTTTCTTAACTTTTGGTTTCATTATACGACAGTTGCCACACCATGTTGCTGAATACTGTACTACAACTGTATCGTTATCCGCGATATAGCTCTGTAAGTTATCTTCGTTTAATTCTGTAACCATAATATATTAGTTTGCTTGTGCAGCTAAATACTCAGCTGTTGCTTTTGCATTAGCATTCATTGCTTCTTTTCCTTCTTCCCAGTTTGCAGGACAAACTTCACCTTTTTCTTGTACGTGCGTTAAAGCATCGATAATTCTAAGGTATTCGTTAACGTTTCTACCTAATGGCATGTTGTTAACGCTCTCGTGTTGTATAGTGCCTTCTTCATCAATGATGTAAGTTGCTCTATATGTTACGTTGTCACCTTCTACAGTTACTAAGCCTGTTTCTTCATCAAACGTTTCATTAAACGTATCTAAGATACCTAACGCTGAAGCTAAGTTACGGTTAGAGTCTGCTAAGATTGGGTATGTAACACCTTCAATTCCACCATTATCTTTTGCTGTGCTTAACCATGCAAAGTGAACTTCTGCAGTATCACAAGACGCACCAATTACAATTGTGTTTCTTTTTTCGAACTCACCTAAAGCAGCTTGAAAAGCGTGTAATTCTGTTGGACAAACAAAAGTGAAATCTTTTGGGTACCAGAATAAAACTACTTTTTTGTTGTTGTTTTTTGCTTCCTCTAAAACGTTCACTTTAAAAGTGTCGCCTAGATCATTCATTGCGTTTACGTTTAAATCTGGAAATTGTCTTCCTACTAATGCCATGTGTTTTATAATTTAATTGTTAATTAATTTCTAAGGCAAATTTAGTAAGGCGTTTTGTACTTTTTAATAGGAATTGATTATCATAAAGAATAGTGAAATAGCAAGTGTATATGGCAACAAAAAACAAGTCGTTTTATTGTCATTTTGATAATATCTGAAGCATTAATATATCAACTTGATAATTTATAAGGAAAAAGCCTGAGTGGGTCGCTATTATTTTTTTGTTAACATTTTTATTTTAATTCTTAATGCTGCAAAAAGTAAAGTTGTAAATGGACTTAGCCAATTAAATATGGCATACATAAAGTATTCGCCAACGCCAACGCCTAACACACCACTTTGGTAGGCACCACATGTATTCCAAGGGATAAGAACGGAAGTTACTGTACCAGAGTCTTCAAGTGTTCTAGATAAGTTTTCGGGAGCAAGATTTTTATCTTCATAAGCTTGTTTAAACATTTTTCCTGGAATCACTATGGCCAAATATTGATCGGAAGCAATGACGTTTAATCCTAAACAACTTAGCACAGTGCTTGTAAATAATCCAAAAATAGTAGTCGCAACAGAGAGTAGTGCTTTGGTTATTCGAGATAATGCTCCAATACCATCCATAATTCCACCAAAAACCATCGCACAAATAATAAGATAGATGGTCCATAGCATGCCATTCATTCCACCAGAACCAAACAATTGTTTTAACTTATCTATAGTTAAAAGTCTACTAAGACTATCAGTTTTTGTTGCAAGAGTGCTTTTATCGTAATTAGATGGCGTAAAGACTTGTTCTAATTCTAAATTTGAAAAGTTTTTTTCAATGCCTCCATCTGTAAAGAGCGTTTCTAGATGTGGATTGTTATTAATGGCTTCTATATCTTCAGAATTTAATGTTGCCATATATGAAGAATCGTCAATAGGAATATTAGTATCCGTTAAAATAGAATTAACAATGGTTGTAGATTTAGAACTTGATACACTCTCTAAAACGTTTGGCTGAAAAATAAGGGCAAAAATAATTGCTAATACAACGCCTGAGCCTAATGCAATTAAAGGTTTCGTTTTTAATAAAATTAAAGCTACTACAACGACAGGGACTAAAAATAACCATGGTGTAATATTAAAAGTAGCATCAATCGTTTCTAGTATTTGAGATATATCTGTATTTCCTGAGGTGTCTATTGATGCACTGATTATTCCAAAAACAACTAAAGTGACTAAAATTGTGGGTACAGTTGTTATCGTCATGTACTTTATATGCGAAAACAAATCGGTTCCTGCCATTGCTGGTGCCAAATTGGTAGTGTCACTTAAAGGCGACATTTTATCACCAAAGTAAGCGCCAGATATTACAGCACCTGCAATCATTCCTGGGTTTATACCTAATGCTGTACCAATGCCAACTAAAGCAATACCAACAGTTGCAGAAGTGGTCCATGAACTACCTGTAGCAATAGAAATTACAGCTGCAATAATTACCGAAGCAGGTAAAAATATTTCTGGACTTAATACTTGTAAACCATAATAAACCATAGCTGGTATTACGCCACTGACCAACCATGTGCCAGCCAATGCGCCAACTAAAAACAGTATAATTATAGGCACAAATACACTTTTTAAATTTTCCCAAACCTCTTTAAGCATGGTGTTAAGTGAGGTTTTATTAAAAAAACCAACAACGGCTGCTACTGCACCTCCTAATAGTAAAATTATTTGATTAGTATAAGCACCAAACCATTCACTACCTTCAACAAAAAAGATATTGTAGGCGAGCATACCCATTAATATAACAACAGGAATTAAGGCTTCAAAAAGATTAAGTTCTTTATTATCAATAATTTGTTGGTCTTCGATGTCAATTTTAGATGAATCGTGGTCTTTCATTTTAGTTGCGTTTGGTCTTGTAATGTTACGATTTTGTTAAGTCAATTGCAAATAGATTCCTTAGTAGAGCGAAAGAATAAAAAAATGGTTAGATCCTTTTTTGTGAAAAAGAACCCAACCATTTATACCTAAAGTCTCGTGATTTCTTTATAAAATACCCAGTTCTTTCATGCAAGTTTTCATATTATTATAAGTGCGTTCAATGTCAGCATCTAAACCAATTGAAAAACGAATTAACCCATCGCTTAGTCCCATTTCTTTTTGTTCATCTTCAGGTATTTCAGAAGATGTAGAGCTTCCTGGTGCACTAAAAAGGGTTTTATAAAAACCTAAGCTAACAGCAAGATAACCTAAGTTTCTTTCTTGCATTAATTCCATAAGTGCATTGGCTTTATCTAAAGAGCCAACATCAATGGTTAACATGCCTCCAAAACCGTATTTTTCATTCATCATGGATTTAAATAATTCATGAGATGGATGAGATGCTAAACCTGGATACACTGTTTTTAAACCGTCGTTTTCAAATTTTTCAGCCAAAAAGGTCGCGTTGTGGCTATGTTGCATCATTCTAATGTGCAGTGTTCTTAGGTTTTTTAGAACAGATGCAGAACGTAAACTATCCATTGTAGAGCCTAGTAACATTGCAGCACCACTGTTAACGTTTCTAAGATCGTCAATTAACTCTTGCGTTCCACAAACAACACCTCCAACAGTATCTGAAGAACCATTAATAAATTTAGTTAAACTATGGGCAACGACATCAGCACCTAATTTTATAGGAGAAATCGATAGTGGAGAAAACGTATTATCTACTACAAGTTTTAAATTGTGTTTTTTTGCTATTGCCGCTAAACCTTTGATATCTGCTACTTCTAAAAGCGGATTACTAACAGACTCACAATACAAAACTTTTGTGTTTGGCGTAATTGCCGCTTCAACAACATCTAATTTCGTTATATCTACAAACGTGGTATTTATACCCAAACGTGGTGTAAAATTTTTAAGAAATGCATACGTACCACCATAAATAGTTCTACTGCTTACTATATGATCACCAGAACCACAGAGTTGAAGCAAAACTGGTGTTATTGCTCCCATACCAGAAGCTGTAACTGTTGCGGTTTCTGTACCTTCCATAGCTGCTAAAGCTTCACCTAAATATAAATTAGAAGGTGATGAATGACGTGAGTATAAATAACAACCATCAGCATTGCCTTCAAAAGTATCGAACATGGTTTTTGCTGATAAAAAGGTGTAAGTAGATGAGTCTGAAATAGAAGGGTTTACGCCTCCGAATTCTCCGAAGTATTGTAAATCTTGAATATTGTTTGCAGGTTTATAAGCCATAATTTTTTGATTTGTTTAAGTTCATCAAATCTCGATAAAAAAAGAACAATAATCAACTGATAGATGTAAACTTAGAAAATATATCAGCTAAATGTTTTAATTATAGTTTTAAAATCATTATTTTTATATTGAATATGATTTATTCCGAAAAATTGCAAGTATGATATTTGATGAAACCGATAGGAAGCTCCTTCATTTGCTTCAAACTGATAGTAAACAAACGAACAAAGCTTTGTCTACGCAGTTAAACTTATCTGTAACTGCTGTTTATGAACGTATAAAAAAACTCGAAAAAAGCGGCATTGTTAAGCAATACGTTGCTTTAGTCGATAAGAATAAGGTTCAGAAGGATTTTGTAGCATTTTGCCATGTTAAATTGGTGCAACATTCTCAAGATTATGTGGTTAAATTTGAACGTGAAGTTAATCAGTTACACGAAGTGTTAGAGTGTTATCATCTTAGTGGTGATTATGATTATTTGTTAAAGGTTTTAGTTAAAGACATGAAAGCTTTTAGGGAATTTATGGTTGAAAAACTTACCAAAATAGATCATATAGGTAGTACACACAGTATGTTTATGATTAACGAAGTAAAACATACAACGGCAATTTCTTTAAATTGATTATATTAGGGTATGAGAACAGCGCACATAAAGGACTTATATAAGTTTATATTTAAATCTTACGACAAGCCATATCTACAAGAACATATCAATAAGATTATGGAATTAGATTCTTTTCTTCCTTATAGTTCAACTTTTTTTTGTGTTACTAATACTCAAGAGTTGTCTTTTGAATATATCAGTAAAAATTATAAAGCTTGTTTAGGTCTTGATCCTAATGAATTAAAAACAAAAGGCATGCGTTATTTTTGGAGTAGAATTCATCCAGATGATGTAGATGCGTGGTTAGAAGCCTTAAATGGTTTAATGGAATATACACTTAGTGAAATTCCTGAAAACAAAAGAAAAGATGCTAATTACACATGGAATTTTAGAATTAAAAATGCAGATGGTGTCTATGTTAATATAGTACAAAACACAACACCTTTAGTCTTTGATTCTACCGAAAAACCAATTATTGGTTTAGCACATTACACGGTTTTAAGTCCTAATATTAAAATGGAAATTACGGCTTCTGCAAAATTGTTAAATGATAAACAAGAGTATGAAACCATATATTTTAATAATTTTTCTCAAAAATTACTCAGTGAAGGCATAAGCAATAGAGAACGCGATATTATTAGGCTCTTAGTTTTAAACCATACAAGTAAAGAAATTTCTGAAAAGCTAAACATAAGCTCACACACAGTAGATACACACCGAAGAAATATATTAAAAAAGCTAAATGTATCCTCTACTGGTGAGCTTGTAGGTATGCTGAAAACAAAACAACATTGGTTATAAGTATATAAAATACTCAAATTGAGTATTGTTGAATACTAAATGTTTATTGATATTTGACATGCTATTAGCAACTTAGGGAAAATATGTCCATACTTAGAGTTTAATTGATAAACTTTGGGTTTGGACTTTTTTTATGCCATAATTTTAAAAATTTTTAATTCAAAATAATTATAAAGCAACCATTCTTAATATTTTTACGTCTATCTAAATAGAACCATCTGTATAATGGTAAAATTTATAAATATAAAATTTAGAATATGATCAAAAAAATACTACTCACGTTTAGCGTTATAGTTCTATTGGCATCTTGCGGAAGTGTTGAAAAACACAATTTACAAGTCACAAAATTACATTCTGTTGCAGATTTACGAGAGGACGTAGATAAATTATATACCCAACTAAAGCGCAACCATCCACACTTATATGAATTTACATCTAAAGACGTTTTAGATTTTAAGTTCGATAGCTTAAAAAGTGCTATTCAGAACCCAATGGATAGTCGTGCGTTTTACAAGCAGTTGTCACAAGTCACTAAATATGTAGGTCAAGGTCATATGTCTGTTTCGCCACCAGGTAAACAGTTTAAAAGAAAAGAGCGAAAGGCTCTTTATAAAATGAAGTTTGATATCAATAATTTGGATTTTGAATATTTAGAAGACAAACTTTTTATTGCAAATGCAAGAGGGAAAGATAGTGTTTTAATCAATGCGCAAGTGTTAGAGGTTGAAGGCGAAAAAACGCAAGATTTACTCGATAAATTCAAAAAACGAATAGCTTCAGATGGATATAATACAACATTTCATCAACGCGTATCGGGAAACCGTTTTTTATCTTACTATGTATATGATAAAGGACGTTTTGATAGTATCAGTTTTACATTAAAGAATTCAGATTCAACTTTTGTGAAACAGTACAAACGTGTTCTTAGAAAAGATTCAACCACTGCAAAAAAAGATTCTATTAAAGTAGATTCTCTTAAGTTGAAGAAAAAGATAAAATTAACGAAAGAAGAACGAAAAGCTAAAAAATTAGAAAGCAAGGCAAAACGAAAATATAATCGTGATCATGGTTATAATTACTTAAGAAAAGAATACACACGTAACTTAAATTTTGTAGGTAAAGATAGTACTGTTGCATTGCTGAAAATAAGAGGATTCTCTAGAAATAAGTATGAAGATTTTTATGACCAAACCTTCAAAACATTAGACTCACTTAAAACGGATGCACTAATTATTGATCTAAGAAATAATTTTGGTGGTAGATTAAAGGAAATTACCTATTTGTATGGTTATTTAACAGACAATAATTATACAATGATAAATACTAGTGAGGTAAATACTAAATTTCCGATACTAAAAAGTTTAATGAGTAATACAACACCAAATGGACTAAAAGTATTAGGAGGAGTTTTGACGCCAGTTTTTGCAACGATTGATATCTTAAAGGTAAAGAAAACAGATGGAAAATTATATTACAGGTTTAATTCGGCAAAAGAAAAAGAAGCACAACCATTAAACTTTAAAGGAAAAATTTATGTCCTCATTAATGGAAACTCGTTTTCTGCGTCATCATTGATATCTACACAATTGCAAGGTAGTAAACGCGCCACTTTTGTAGGAGAAGAAACAGGAGGAGCTTATAACGGAACAGTGGCAGGGTTTTACAAGTTATATGAACTGCCTAATACCAAAGTTAAAGCGAGAATTGGCTTAGCATTTATAGATGCGCCATACAAAACAACACCAGAAGGTTATGGTGTAAAACCAGATATTGAAATTATTCCAACATATCAAGATCGTTTAAATAATATTGACCCTGAATTAGAGTGGGTTTTAAAGGATATAGAGGAAAAAAAGTAATTCATTTACTTTTCTAATAATTAGATTTAAAGTTCGTAAATTATAATCTAAGTCGTATTTTTGTTTGTATATAAATAATTACACAAAAAACAAACTCATGAAATCATACGACGTAGCAGTAATAGGTTCTGGACCTGGAGGATATGTAGCAGCAATTCGTTGCGCACAATTAGGCATGAAAACAGCCATTATTGAAAAATATTCTACTCTTGGAGGAACTTGCTTAAACGTAGGTTGTATTCCTAGTAAAGCCTTATTGAGTTCTTCTCATCATTATGAAGAAGCAACTAAACATTTTAGCGAACATGGCATCGAAATTCCTGGCGACATCAAAGTTAATTTAGAAAAAATGATAGGTCGTAAGCAGGCTGTTGTAGATCAAACTACAGGAGGTATTGATTTCTTAATGAAGAAAAATAACATCGATGTTTTTGAAGGTTTAGGATCTTTTAAAGATGCAACGCATATTACAATAGAAGGTAAAGATGCTCAAGAAATTGAAGCTAAAAAAATCATTATAGCCACAGGGTCTAAGCCATCAACTTTACCATTTATTACCTTAGATAAAGAACGAATTATTACATCTACAGAAGCTTTAAAACTTAAAGAAATTCCAAAACATATGATTATCATTGGAGGAGGAGTTATTGGTTTAGAGCTTGGGCAAGTGTATCGTCGTCTAGGAGCAGAGGTTACTGTTATAGAATACATGGACAGAATCTTACCTACAATGGACGCTGGTTTATCAAAAGAATTAAACAAAGTATTTAAGAAAGCAAAATGTAAAATGATGTTGTCTCATAAAGTTCAATCTGTTGAGCGTAATGGCGATGAAGTTATTGTAAAGGCTGAAAATAAAAAAGGAGAACTCGTTGAGTTTAAAGGCGATTATTGTTTAGTTTCTGTTGGTAGACGTCCTTATACAGATGGTTTAAATCTTGAAGCTGCAGGTGTAAAAATGACAGATAGAGGACAAGTAGAAGTCAATGAGCACTTACAGACTAACGTGTCTAATATCTATGGAATTGGTGATGTTGTAAAAGGAGCGATGTTAGCGCATAAAGCTGAAGAAGAAGGTGTTTTTGTAGCCGAAACAATTGCAGGACAAAAACCACATATTGATTATAATTTAATTCCTGGTGTCGTTTACACGTGGCCAGAAGTAGCTGCTGTTGGGAAAACAGAAGAAGAATTAAAAGCAGATAATGTAGCTTATAAAGTGGGACAATTTCCTTTTAAAGCCTTAGGAAGAGCAAGAGCAAGTGGAGATACAGACGGTTTTGTGAAAATCTTAGCTGATAAAACCACAGATGAAGTTTTAGGTGTACATATGATTGGCGCACGTTGCGCGGATTTAATTGCAGAAGCTGTAACAGCTATGGAATTTAGAGCATCTGCAGAAGATATTTCTCGTATGTCTCACGCACATCCAACATTTGCTGAAGCTATTAAGGAAGCCGCATTAGCCGCAACAGACGACAGAGCTTTACACGTTTAGATTTTAAATATGATAATAGAACCAAAAACAAGAGGATTTATATGTTTAACATCTCATCCAAAAGGTTGTGAGCAAAATGTATTAAATCAGATTGAATATATAAAATCAAAACCGACCCAAAATGGTCCTAAAAATGTGCTAGTTATAGGTGCATCTACAGGTTTTGGTTTGGCATCGAGAATAACAAGTGCTTACGGATCTAATGCATCAACAATTGGTGTGTTTTTTGAAAAGCCGCCATCAGAAGGTCGTCCGGCTTCACCAGGTTGGTACAATAGTGCTGCTTTTGAAACTCAGGCTCACAAAGATGGTTTGTATGCTAAAAGTATCAATGGTGATGCATTTTCTCATGAAGTAAAATCACAAACCGTAAATTTAATTAAAAACGATTTAGGGAAAATTGATATGTTAATCTATAGTTTGGCTTCTCCAGTGCGAACGCATCCAGATTCTGGAAAGCGTTATAAATCGGTTTTGAAACCCATAGGTGATACATTTACAAATAATACGGTAGATTTTCACTCAGGTATTGTGAAAGAAATTTCTATTGAGCCATGTTCTGGAGATGATATTGATAATACAATAGCTGTAATGGGAGGCGAAGATTGGCAAATGTGGATTGATTTGTTAAAGTCAGAAAACGTATTGTCAGAAGATTTTAAAACCGTAGCCTATTCTTATATTGGCCCTTCCTTAACGGAAGCTGTTTATAGAAAAGGTACCATTGGTAGAGCAAAAGATCATTTAGAAGCTACTGCATTTAAAATTACAGAAGCTTTAAAAGATATTAATGGTAAAGGCTACGTTTCAGTAAACAAAGCGTTAGTAACGCAAGCGAGTTCTGCTATTCCTGTAATTCCGTTATATATTTCATTACTATATAAAGTGATGAAAGAAGAAGGTGTACATGAAGGTTGTATAGAGCAAATTGAAAGATTATTCAACGAACGCTTATATGCTGAAGATTTACAATTAGATGACGCAGGAAGAATACGTATTGACGATTGGGAAATGCGAGATGACATTCAAGCTAAAGTGTTAGAACTTTGGAAACAAGCTACAACAGAAACATTGCCAAATATTGGTGATTTAGAAGGTTATAAAACGGATTTTTTCAACCTTTTTGGTTTTAATGTTGAAGGTATAGATTACGATAAAGACGTAAATGAAATGGTTGCAGTACCTGGATTGCAAGAGTAATCCATAATAATATTCACAAAAGCGAACCGCATTACTTCATTAATTTAAAGTTGGGTTCGCTTTTTTTATTTTTCAATTTTTAAAATTACTAGCTTGTTCAAAATATTAAATGCCATATTTCCAATTTATTTTTGGCTTATCTTATTAATAGGAATTGTAGTTTTCGTTAATAATGTTAATGTAGAAATTGCATACTTATTACTTAACCTTGTTGCTTTTTTATTTTCAATAAAAGTAGGAGTTGTAATCCATGAGTTTGGCCATTTAATATTCGGTAAATTAGCAGGTGGCAATCCTAAACGTATTGTACTAGGTAAAAGTCATGAAGTAAAACGGTTTACTGTTTTTAATATTAAAATTATATTGAATAAGGATTTTAATGGCGGATTTGCTTTTGTTGAATTTCCTCCAGAAAAAAACACTAAGATCAATCAGTTTTTGCTGAGCTCAGGAGGCTGCTTAACCAATTTGATTGTTGCTGGATTATTATTGTTGTGCATAGACTTTAGTTTTTCTTTTCTTTCTAGTGATAATGGATTTCAGTTTACATCAGCATTTATATTTGCCAATTCTCTAATTGCTATAATTAGTTTAATTCCTTATCATGTTGAATACCAAGGTGTAAAAGTGCCTACAGATGGTTTAACTTTATTAAGGTTGCCATTTAAAAAAAATAATGCGAGTAATGTTGACTTTAATGCCTTTTTTGAAGCCCAAGAAAAGTTTGAAGAAAAAGAATTTGATGCGGCAATTCAACTTTATAAAAAATATATAAATATTGAAGAGACTAAGGTATTAGCTCATTACAATACAGGAATAATGTATTCTAAGAAAGGAGATATTGATGAAGGGATGTCATGGCTAGAGTCTTGTTTAAATCTAGTTGATAAAGAAAAAGATAAAATGATGTTTGCCCACATTAATAATGGATTGGCTTGGTTAAAATTGGTAAAAGGGGATACAAGTCAGATTGATATTTTGTCTAAAACAGCCTATTCAATTAAGCCTAGTTTTTACTATTTTAAAGGGACAAGAGGTGCTGTTCTTATTGAATTAGGTAAAACAGAAGCCGGAATTAAAATGTTAACTCCTTTAGTTGATTTTAAATATCCCAACAGCCAAACCGTAACTGACGCTATTTTTTTATATTATGGACATACCGTTCTAAATTCAAATAAAAAGGCTCAAAAATTTTTCAATTTTGTCAGCAACAATTTAGATAGATTAGGTGCAGATGAATTGCTAGTATGGAAAAGGATTCAAAATAAACTAAAAACCACAGAAGGATTATAATTCTTGAATTAAATCTTCAATTCGCATGCGTTTACTGTAATCATATTCATTAACATCTTTTACAAAACAATATGCGCTTATTTCGCCAGATTTGACTTTCTCAGCTAATTCTTCAACTTTAAATGGCCCAAATTCTTTAGATTGTTCAATGTAATAGAATTCGTGATCATAGATAATAGAACTTACTTTTTTCTTATATTTTTCCTTTAAGAATGTCTGTATATCTTCAACAGAATTTAATTCGTCATCGTAATTTGTAGAATTAATATACATAGCAAACTCTTCTTTTTCTTGGTTATTAAGAACCAAAATATCATCGTCCTTAAAATAAGCTTCTACTGTAATTAAACCATCTTCAGTTTCAATCGTAAAATTATTTAGAATATTTAAAGTCCAAGAGGTTTTTATGACATCGTCTTTTCTTGAGATTTCAAGAATATTATCTTCCTTAAATGTGTAAATAGATTTCTTCTTAGAAATTCCATTAACTAAAACCCATTGCTGATTTATAAAATAAGTATCGTGATGACGCTCATAATTAAACGGTTTTAAATTTGGTATTGTTTCGTGAAGGTATTTGTTCATTAATAGGTTATTCAATCAATAGCATTTGCTATAATAACGTTAGGTTTAGGACTTTAATTATCTAAAGTTAATAATTTTATTATTGTTTTAAAACTTCTCAGCAATAACTTCGATTAATGGTAAATCTTTTGTTATCAATTGTATTAACTTAATTAATCATTAAATGCCTGCAGCTTTAAAGTTACTTGCGGTAATTTATTTAAATTACCTTCTAGGGAAAGTAATGATAGGATTACAATATATAGATATTCGTTACTCTATTAAGAGTGCATTAATCTATTATAAAACAGTTCTTATTTTTTTAATCTCATATATTATTTCATTAATTTTGTAATTATAATATGGAAGAACTAACCCTCACAACACCAGCGCTTTTGTTCTCAGCAATTTCTTTAATTATGCTGGCCTATACAAATCGATTTTTAGCATATGCTGCTATTATAAGAAATTTAAGTGAAAAGTATATTGAGCATAAAAGTGCTTCTATTTTAAGGCAAATAAATAATTTAAAATTGCGGGTAAAATTAACAAGGTATATGCAAATTACAGGCATAAGTAGTTTGTTATTCTGTGTGCTTACCATGTTTTTAATTTATATAGATTTTAATGTTATAGCTATTTGGGCGTTTGGTTTAGGCTTATTGCTACTTATAGTTTCACTGTTATTTCTAATTTGGGAAATACAGATCTCTGCTAAGGCTTTACAACATCATTTAGTAGATATTGAAGATCATTTAATAAATTAAAAAAAAATATAAATAAATTGTGACGTCTTAAATAAAGAGGTGTCTTAATACTAATAACTAACTAATTTTATCAAAAATTCCCTTGACAAAAGACGCTATTCATAGCCTAACCGATGAAGCGCTTGTAGAAGCTATCGTGAAAACCAATGACACTATGTTGTTCGAGGTGCTGTACGACAGATATGCGAGTATGGTTTATAATAAATGTTATGGTTTTGCCAATGGAGTAGATGAAGCTAAGGATTTAACACAAGATGTTTTTTTAAGGGTCTTTGTGAAATTAGCAAGTTTTAAAGGACGTTCTAAATTTTCTACATGGTTATATGCATTTACATATAATCATTGTGTAAATTATGTCACGAGAAACACGGCTAAAAAATTAGAGAAAAAATCTATTAGTTCTGAAGTTATTGACATTGAAAATATAGGAGAAGATATTGATTCTACACTCGAGTTTGCGGACATGAGAGTAGAACAATTGAAGAAAGTTATGGAGTTGATATCTCCAGATGAAAAAATGATTTTATTATTAAAATATCAAGATAATTTATCAATAAAAGAATTATCTGCGGCTTTAGATATAGGAGAAAGCGCAGTTAAAATGCGATTAAAAAGAGCGAAAGAAAAACTAGTACAGAAGTACACAAATTATACAAAAGATGGAAAATCCATTTAGTAAAATAGATCAGCCTTTAAAGGAAGTTCCTGCGGAACTGAAAGGGAAAGTTATGCATGATATTGCAATGGCTAAGCTTTTTATGGAAATAGCTGAATTATTTTCGTATAATATTGGGCATGTCATTGATAGTGTAACTAGTAAACGCGTAAAATAGGATACTTAATAAACCCTAACAAAAAATTATTAGTATGGAAAAAATGAATGAATTTTCAGATGTAGCAATGAAGTCTCTAACAAATATTTGGTTAGAGATTACCAAAATATTTCCAAATATTATTGGAGCACTTATTGTGTTAATTATAGGTTGGATTGTTACTAAGTTAATTGTAAAAGTAATTAAAAAAGTTTTAAAATTAGCCAAAACACATAAACTTGATGAAAAGATTAATGAAATAGAAATCATTGAAGGTAAGGAGCTTAATTTTAATACAGTAAAAGTTGTTTCTAAGGCTGTAAAGTATATAATGTATATTGTGTTGCTGGTAACAGCATCAGATATAATGGGCTTAGATATTATAACACAACAGATTAGTGATTTAATTTCTTACTTGCCAAAACTTTTTGCCGCACTTATTGTATTTATTGTAGGTCTTTTATTTGCTAATTTCGTTAAGAATGGCCTTAAATCACTTTTTGAATCTATGGATTTGTCTGGTGGTAAAATGATTAGTCAGGTTGTGTTTTTCTTATTGTTAACTTTTATTTCTGTTACAGCTTTAAATCAAGCAGGTATTGATACTGAGATAATTACTAACAATATTAATATGATTATTGCTGCTTTTTTATTAGCTTTTGCCATTGCTTTTGGTTTAGGTGCGAGAGAAGTAGTAGGTAAGTTGTTAAATACTTTTTATGCGCGTAAAACCTATGAGGTTGGGCAAAAAATTATTTTCAATAATGAAACATATTCAATTGATGCTGTGCAAAGCATTTCTGTAATTTTAAAAAATAAAGAAGGTAAACTTATTGTTCCTATAAAAGATATAGTAGAAAATCAAGTACAATTGCAGGATTAACTATGAGGTTAGGGTCATGGATTCTGTGTTTACACGGGATACGATCCTGCTAGTACTTGAGATTATAAAGCCCTTTTCATTTATTTGATAAGGGTTTTTTTTATGATGTAACGTGTGTAAAAAGAAACAATACATCTAAGAATATCCTTATATTAACTATCCGAGAAAGAGGATCAAACGTTAACACTATGAAAATTCATGGATTTATAATTTTTGTAATTATTGCTTTCACATTGATGGGTTGTGAAAATGATGAAAATAACCCACAAGAAGCAATAGAAGAGAGTTACTTATTTGAAGATGGGTTTGAAACTCAAAATGACCTATTGGAGGAGTTGTTTCCTACTAATGGTATGCGATGGGCCACAATTCAACAGACAGATCCAACAGACGCAACTAACGAAATTTCAATTTCAAATACTCAATTCAATGAAGGGCAAAATGCACTACGTGTTCTTGCTTATCAATCAGATTCGGACTTGTCAAAAATAGATATAGAAAAGAATGGGTTAAATATTGTTGTAGGAGATATAGTTAAAATAAGCGCTAACTTTTATATCGTTGGCACTGAACCTATCGAAAATCTATTGCTCCTTGATTTAGAGTGTTGTTCTTGTTGGGACCCAAATGTTGGCAGTAATTATGGTTCTGAAAACCAATGTCCTGGTGTTAGATTAATGATGTCTGGTGGTAATGATTATTTGTCAATTGAAAGAGGAAAAATTTCTGGAACTACAATGCAACAAACAACGTTAGCTTTTCCAAGAAATCAATGGGTTACTGTACTATGGGAAATGACTATGTCAGATAATGAAGATGGACTTAACCGATTAACAATTAATGGTACTGAAGTTATCAATGAAGCCGGAATGAATATGCCAAATGCACAAGTTTTTATAGATGTCTTTCTAAATCAAGGTATTGATTTTACCCTACAAGAACCTGCTTCTTACGAACGTGTTCAAGTAGGTGTAACCGCTAATCCTACAGCTGGAAATATAGAATTATTTGTAGATGATTTTTCAATAAAAGTAGAATGAAATTCTGTTAACAAAACTGTAGCCAACAACTACTTTTTATTACGACGATTATAATTCTTGTCGCCTCGTGTTTTTGGCTTCTTGTATTTTGCTGCTATCTTAAACTTATAAGAACCACCTAAATTTTCTTTTGAATTCTTTTCAGACTTTTCATGAAAAGCTGGTCCTGGAGCATCAGCATCACTTCGTTTTATAGGATTGTTACGCTCTCTAATTTGTGGACGTTCTTCTTCAATAAGTTCGGTAGAAACTTCAACACTTTCAGGAATCTCAAGCGTTTCAATTTTCATTTGCATTAATTCCTCAATACGTTCTAAACCTTCTTTTTCTTTATCAGTAGACATTAAAATGGTATGACCTTGCTTTTCGGCTCTTCCGGTTCTACCAATTCTATGCATGTAGTTCTCTGGATAATCTGGTGTATCAAAATTAATAACATGAGAAACACCTTCTATATCTAAACCTCTTGCCATAACATCTGTGGCAACAAGCAATCGGTTTTCGCCCTCTCTAAATTGTTCAATACTACGTAATCGGTAATTTTGTGTTTTATTAGAGTGAATAACACAAGATTCACTTGGGAATAATTCTTCGAGTTGATTAAATAATCGGTCAGCCATTTTCTTATAAGCCACAAAGATTAAAACTCTTGAAAATTCTTCTTTATCATGAAGTAAATATTCTAACAAATTTACTTTGGTGTAAAAGTTAGGCACATCATAACGTTCTTGTTTAATGTTTTCTAAAGGTGTACCCGAAACGGCAATTGATATTTTAGTAGGATTAGTGAAAAAATCAGTAATTAATTCATCAACATCTTTAGTCATCGTTGCCGAAAACATGATGTTTTGTCTGCGTTGTGGAAGAATATCAAAAATGTTCATCAGTTGATGCCTAAAACCTAAGTCTAGCATCACATCAACTTCATCAATCACTAATTTCTGAATAGATTTTAGTTGCAACACTCTGCTTACAGCTAAATCGTATAAGCGTCCTGGTGTCGCTACAATAATATCTTGGCCTTGTGCAACAGCTTGTTTTTGTGTATTTATATTGGTGCCACCATAAACACCCAAAACTCGGTTGTTAATGTATTTAGAGAATTTTTCAATCTCACTAACCACTTGTACCACTAATTCTCTGGTTGGTACTAAAACCAAAACTCTAGGATTATCTTGTCTAGAATATTTTAGATTCCTTAAAATAGGTAGCATATAGGCCAATGTTTTACCAGTACCAGTTTGTGCAATACCAACAACATCTTTACCAGATGCTACCACACTAAATGATTCTTCCTGAATTGGAGTAGGTGTGGTAAACCCTAAATCATCTAAGGCGTTATATAAAGGTGTGTTTAAATTTAGGTCTTGAAAAGTCACGTTGCAAAGTTTTGTGCAAAGCTACCATTTTATTATTCAACTTAAGATAAAAGGTTTTTTTCTATTTCAATGCTATAGTCGGCTTCAAAAATGGCACCAGATTTTAAACTCAAAACCCCTTCTTTGTTTTCAAGTTTTTGGTCTGTAGTTTCATTATCAGCAATACCCAACCAAGGCTCAATACAAACGTAAGGTGCATTTGGTTTTGCCCAAATACCTAATTGCTTAAAACCTCTGAAGTTAACGGTTAAAACTTTGCCTTTTATTTTGTGTGTTAAGCTTACAACCCTAGATTTTAAATCTTTAAAAATTAAAGCATCAGCATTAAATAAATCGGGTCTTAAATTAATTTTATGTCCATCAGAAAACGCAGGTCTTGTTTCGTTGGTTAATAGCCCATTATCCATATTTAATAGATAAGTTTCGCTGTCTTCGTTGTGTTCAAAATCTAAAAAATAATCAGTGTAATCTTCATCTTTCGTCAATGGACAATTAAAAGCAGGATGTCCGCCTAAGGAGAAATAAAGCGTCTTTTTATCACGATTTGTAACTGTATGATTAATGGTTAATATATTTTCTGTAAGTGTATAGGTAATTTCAAACTCAAACAAAAATGGATATAGCTCATAAAGCTTATCATTAGATGATAAACTAAATGTGATACTAGAATCGGATTGACTTTTAACTACAAAATTATCGTTATGTCTTACAAATCCATGCTTAGGCATGTGGTATGTTTTGTTATTATAAGTATAGTTGTCGTCTTTCATGCAACCTATTATAGGAAATAAGTTTGGTGCATGACTTCCCCAAAATTCAGGGTTTGCTTGCCATAAAAATTCAGTGTCATTTTTTGCTGAAGTAATATTACATAATTCGGCACCTTTAGATTTTATGTTGATTTGTAATAAGTCATTTTTTAAACTATACATATCTTCTTATTTTTTCTGAAATATACAATTCTTGATATTTTTTCGCTAGTAAAATTAATATTTATCCTTCAAAATTTTCAATTACAATTATTAGCTTTAGTCTTCAGATTAATACAAATTAATCTTTTAAAATAACCCTAAAGTCCCCTCAAGGGGACAGTCTCATTGTTGTGCTTAAAGAAATATTTAGAATTGTCCTCTTGAGGGGACTTTAGGGGTGTAAAATCAGAATAAATAAATATTTTTCCATACCTCAAACATTAAAATGGCAATTAAGAAAATCATATTAATTCAGTAACTTGCAGCAATTATTTTCCTATTGAGAACAACACAAATTCATCAGCCTAAAAATTTAGAAAGCTTTAAGCAAAATCTATTGCTTTGGTCGCAACAATTCGATGATGTTTTGTGGTTAGATTCTAACAACCATACTGACCAATACACTAATTACGATGCCGTTTTGGTAGTTGATGCGTTTACAACTCTTCGTACAGATTTTTTTGATGCCTTTGAACGTTTAAAAGAATATCAAACATCAACAAAAGACTGGATATTTGGCTATTTAACCTACGATTTAAAAAATACCACAGAACGCCTAAAGTCTCAAAATTTTGATGGTTTAGAGTTTCCTGATTTGTATTTCTTTCAACCTAAAAAACTGTTTTTGTTTAAAGATAATCAAGTTGAAATTCAATATTTAAGAATGGTTGATGATGAGATTGAAGATGATATAAGATTAATTGAGTCTATTGTCATTTCTAACGTAGTCGAGAATCCTCATAATCCAGTAAAAATTAAACTAAGAATTCATAAAGACGATTATTTCGAAAAGGTCACTAAAATGCTAGCACACATTCAAAGAGGCGATATTTACGAAGCCAATTTTTGCCAAGAATTCTATGCGGAAAACAGCGAAATAAATCCACTTGAAACCTTTAAGAAACTTAACGAAATCTCAAAACCACCATTTGCAAGTTTTTTAAAGTTTGAGGATAAATATATGATGTCTGCTTCGCCAGAACGCTACATTAAAAAAGAAAGCATAACAGTAATTTCGCAGCCTATAAAAGGTACAGCGAAACGTTCTACAAATAAAACAGAAGACCTAAAACTCGCAGACGATTTATCTAAAGATTTAAAAGAGCGAAGCGAAAACATTATGATTGTAGATTTGGTAAGAAATGATTTATCGCATACAGCCATAAAAGGAAGTGTAGAAGTGAAGGAGCTGTGCAAAGTATATTCCTTTTTGCAAGTCCACCAAATGATTTCTACGGTTCAATCTCAAGTAGAATCAGATACAAATCCAGTAGATATTATTAAAACTACGTTTCCAATGGGAAGCATGACAGGTGTTCCAAAATTATCGGCAATGCAAATTATTGAAAACCTAGAAGAAACCAAACGCGGTTTATACTCTGGTTCAGTTGGTTATTTTACACCAAATGGCGATTTCGATTTTAATGTTATTATTAGAAGTATCCTTTATAACGAATCAAAAAAATACATTTCATATTCAGTAGGAGGAGCCATCACAGCAAAAAGCGACCCTCTTAAAGAATATGAAGAATGTTTGGTTAAAGCCAAAGCGATGCGTGAAGTCTTGGAGAAGCCCCTTTAATTCCCCAAAGGGGGAAAACTAATACACGAGAAATACATGTGCGACTGATTCTTTCTTTTGCGACTCTGCGTCTTTGCGAGAGAAATTAACGATTTGCTACTCAATATGTCTTCTAAACGTGCGCTTAACCTTATCAAAAATAGCTTCAATACGTTTTTGTTCAATTTTTTTAATTTTAGCAATAGATTCAAAATCTAATTTTCCAAAAATGTATAAATCCATTATGTTAGAGACATTAAATGGTAACCAGTTGTAAAGTTTATCAAATGCTCTAGGCGATTGTTTAGTGGATAAATCTTTAACTTCAAAAGCGTTTAAAATAGAGGTTTCTTTATCAGAATACAGTTGTAATAATTCGCCTTCGTTTTGGTTGTAAGATATATCGTTGAGCTCTGTGTTTAAAATAAAATCAAAATCGCCATCAATAGTGTAATCTTCACTAAGTTTCGATAGTTCTTTTTTTAGCAAAGCATCTGTGCTAATCGTTTCTTTATGGTGCGCTTCGTTTTTAAAAAGTACATTCATATAATTATCAACTATTTTAAATAGCTCAAGTTTTACAGCTAAAGGTTCTGCTTCAATGTCAAAATCTTTATCATAGAGTTCAATAATACTCTCGTCAATAATTCCGTTTGAGGAAAACATATTTTTTGGTAAAATGCCTGTAGATTCAGCAATATAAATTCTGTGTTTTACATAAGGATGTAAATGTGGTATGGCAGAAAGCACCTTTTTTTCAAAGGCATTTCGTGCTGTTTCTGATGTTAATTCTTCTGATACACTCATGACCTGTTATTTTTAAATTCATTTAAAGTTAAATAAAAAGTAAATACATCAATATGATAAATGTCATTTTAACAGCAGTCATTTTGGCTTAAATAACATTAAACTTTGCTGATTAGAGGCTCATTTGGATTGAATAATTTCAATATCTTTGAGCTGTGCTAATAGACTTCAAAAATCATATAATTGATAAGCTTTCCATGTTGAATGACTGCAAACTACTCATTGCTATTTCGGGTGGAATAGACAGTGTGGTATTAGCGCATTTATGTCAAAACTTGAATTTGAATTTCTCACTAGCACACTGCAATTTTAATTTAAGAGCAGAGGAAAGTGATAAAGACGAAGCCTTTGTTGTGGAAATGGCAGAAGATTTTGATGTTGAAGTTTTTGTTCAGAATTTTAATACAGAAGCTTATGCCACAGAACATAAGCGTTCTATACAAATGGCAGCTCGAGAGTTGCGTTACGATTGGTTTAAGGAATTGGCAGAACAGCTAAATTTCGATTATATTCTTACAGCGCATCATGCAGATGATAATCTAGAAACCTTTCTTATCAACTTTACAAGAGGAACTGGGCTGAATGGTTTAACCGGAATCCCAATGATAAATGATAATGTGGTAAGACCATTGTTGCCATTTTCTAGAATTCAAATTGAAGCCTTCGCAAAAGCGCATCAAATTACCTGGCGAGAAGATGCCAGTAATGCATCTAGAAAATATCTGAGGAATAAGTTAAGGCACGAAGTAGTGCCAATTTTAAAAGAAATCAATCCGCAATTATTAGACAGTTTTCAAAATACGCTGAGTCATCTTAACGATACACAACTGATTGTTGAAGACCAATTAATGGATTTTAAAAAGCGAGCTATTATTTCGGAAGATGATTTAGGAACTACCTATAAGATTTCAGAATTTAAAGCCGTTAAAAATCCAAAAGCTTATTTATTTGAGCTATTTAAAAATTATGGATTCACTGAGTGGAATGATGTAGCGGATTTATTAGATGCGCAATCTGGTAAATTGGTAAAATCTAACTCACATCGTTTAATCAAACATCGTGAGTTTTTAATTCTAACAGAATTAAAGGATTTTGAGGAAAGTGAAACATCTCTTTTTATAGAAGAAAGTGATAGTAATGTAAACACACCTTTTGGCAGAATAAATTTTAATAATGTTGAAGCAATTTCAGAAACCTCAAACCACATTATTTACGTTGATAAAGACCTTTTAAAATTTCCGTTAGAATTAAGACTTTGGAAAGAAGGAGACACATTTCAACCGTTAGGAATGTCAGGTAAAAAGAAAATTAGCAAATACCTAAAAGACGAAAAAGCATCATTAGTAGAAAAGGAAAATACTTGGGTGTTAACTTCAGAAAATAAAGTAATTTGGGTCGTTGGTAAACGTGCAGATGAACGGTTTAAAGTAAGAACCAATACAAAAGCAATACTTAAAGTGATTATTTAGTTTTTTAAACTTAAGTGATTGTAATAGAATAGAATAGATATAAAATTAGTCTATTTAAATAATAGAAATAAATTAAACAATTTGAAATTAAAAGGAAACATTGTAGACATTGAGAATCGTAACATCTTCAAAGGAGAAATCACGATTAAAGATGGAAAGATTGCGGCTGTAGAAAAGAAAGACTGTGAAGAGAATCATTTCATTTTACCAGGTTTTATAGATGCACATATTCATATTGAAAGCTCAATGTTAGTGCCAAGCGAATTTGCAAAAATTGCGGTAAATCACGGAACCGTTGCTACCGTTTCTGATCCACACGAAATTGCCAATGTGCTTGGTGTAAAAGGTGTGGAGTTTATGATAGAAAACGGAAAACAAACCCCTTTTAAATTCAACTTTGGAGCACCTTCTTGTGTGCCAGCAACAAGTTTTGAATCCGCAGGAGCTATTATAGATTCTGATGATATTAAAACCTTAATGGAAAATCCAGACATTAAATATTTGGCCGAAATGATGAATTATCCAGGCGTTATTTATGATGATGCGGAAGTGCTGAAGAAAATAGAATGGGCAAAACATTATAATAAGCCTATTGATGGACATGCGCCAGGATTGCGAGGCGACGATTTAACAAAGTATATCTCTGCAGGAATTTCAACTGACCACGAGTGTTTCTCTTTTGATGAAGGTTTAGAGAAGCTTCAAAAAGGCATGAAAGTTATTATTAGAGAAGGTAGTGCTGCTAAAAATTTTGAAGCTTTAATCGATTTGCTAGACGAACATTATAAAAATATGATGTTTTGCAGTGATGATAAGCATCCAGATGATTTGTTATTAGGTCATATCAATCAAATATGTGCAAGAGCTGTAGCTAAAGGCAATGATGTTTTTAAAGTTTTGCAAGCAGCGTGTGTAAATCCTGTTAAGCATTACAATTTAGATGTCGGGTTGCTCAATATTGACGACAATGCGGATTGTATTGTTGTGGAAGATTTAAAGGGCTTTAAAACGCTTCAAACATATATTAATGGCAAACTGGTTTCAGATAATGGTGTTTCAAAAGTGAAACATGTAGAGTTTGAAAACCTTAATAATTTCAACACTACTAAAAAAGAAGTTTCAGATTTTAGATTAGCATCAAAGGCTAAGGAAATTAGAGTGATAGAATGCTTAGATGGCGAATTAATTACCAATGAGATTATCGCAGCATCTACAATTAAAGAGGGAAATTTAGTCTCTAATATAGATACTGATATTTTAAAGATGACGGTTGTAAATCGTTATAATAATGATGCGCCTGCTATTGCCTTTATTAAAAACTACGGACTAAAAGAAGGTGCTATTGCGAGTTCTGTTGGTCACGATTCGCATAATATAATCGCTATTGGTGTTTCGGACGAAGCTATTTGCAAAGCAGTTAACCTTTTAATTGAAAATGAAGGTGGTATTTGTGCGATTTCAGACACGGAAGAAAAAGTAATTCCGTTGCCAGTTGCTGGTATTATGAGCGACCAAAATGCAGAAATTATAGGTAAGCATTATTCCGAATTAGATAAAATGGCAAAGGAATTAGGTAGTAAACTTCATGCGCCTTATATGAGTTTGTCTTTTATGGCTTTATTGGTTATTCCTGTGCTAAAACTAAGCGATAAAGGCCTTTTTAATGGTGGGAAATTTGAATTTACGTCTGTCGAGGTGTCTTAAATTTTAACAATGTTTAGGCAATTAAATTATTAAATTGCAACAAAATCATCAATCATGAAAAATATACTATTAGCTGTGGCTTTTTTGTTCACAGCAATTGGTAGTGCGCAATTAGTGTCTACAAGTAGCGTGACAGTTGGAGGAGCAGGTGACTATACAAATCAACCATATGTGCCACAAGCTAAATTTTCGCGTACACAAACCATTTATTATCCTGAGCAAATTAAATTTAATGGTGAGATTACTGGCCTAAGATTTTTTACGGCATTTTCTAATAGTACAACATCTCCAACTCCAAATACAAGCTTAATTTTTAAAATAGGACATACTACTAAAGAGGAATTTGTATCTGGCGATGGTTTTATACCTGATGAGGATTTAACCGAAATTGGAATCACAACATATTATGCAAATGCGTATGAGTTTATTTTAATTTTTGATGAATCTTTTACATATAATGGAACCGATAATTTGGTAATCGATGTAGAAGATATTAATCCTGGCCACACAACTAGTGCTTTGTTTGGATGGGAAGGCACAGAGAACTTTAATAATCCACCAACAAGGAGTCGTGTAAGTATAACAGAGGAATTTGATGATGGTTCTACTTCAACGTCAGTGTTATTGCAGAATTCTTATGCGAAAACACGTTTTGATGGCAATTTGCAAATTTGTCAAACTGTTTCTGTTATCAGTATGGACAACATAACAGATACAACAGCAGAGTTTACGCTTAGCGATATTCCTGATGCAAACCATTACAGATATGTCATTACCGAAGCTGGTGAAGATATTCCTGAAACTTACACTATAACAAACAATCAAACATTCTCTGTGTCTGGTCTATTGCCTTCACAAGACTATTATGTCAATGTAAAAACAGATTGTGATGCCTTTGGTGTTACATCTGGTTATCGTAGCTTTTATTTTAAAACTAGACCAGAAGTTTTAAGTGTGCCTTATACCATTGATTTTGAATCTGAATTTGAGAGAGATTACGCTGTGCCAAATTACGGTGTGGAAATAAATGGAGAAGCAGCAAATGCAAGTGCATATGGTTTAATGCTCAACGGTCCTGGTTATCCTCAATACCTTGGTTATAATGAGTATGGAGATCCGTTTGAAGAAAATTTAGATTTTATAAGAACTGTGACTATTGATGCAGATTTATCTCAAAATACAACTGAGCCAGTATTAAGATTTGATATTAGTCAGACATCTAGTGCTTATTTGCGTGTTAAAATAAAAGCTTATGCAGATGATAATGTGTATACAGGTGTTGCTGAAGACTTTGTTTTCAATGCAGCGTATGACGATAATAGTTTTAAAACCGTTTCTATAGATTTATCGCAATTTGTAGGTAATCTCGTGACTATAAAATTAGAAAACGTTAGTCGATCTAACAATAATAGAACGTACTTAGATAATATTCAATTATTAGAAAATGATTGTGAGAACATTGCAAATATCTCAGCACTTAGTGCATTAGATAGTATTGCATTAAATTGGGACGCGACAGCTGATGACGACTACGAAGTCATAGCTGCTGAGTTTGACGACATTCTTGGAGTTGATTATATTTCCTCAGATAATAGTAGTCATACGTTTTCAAATTTAACGCCAGCAACATCATATAAACTTTTTGTTCGAAATAGTTGTTCAGTCTCACTGTCACCATGGAAAAAAATCTATGCATCTACAGATCCTGAATATTTAGAACTAGGTTATGATAATTACTTTAGCGACGAATCATCGCTTAATACCGACTTGTTTTCTGTATTGCATAGCGAATCCTCTAAGATAGAGTTTGTGAATTATTCTGTGTACGATAGGTTGGTGCTTCATCAACGCGATTCTAATGCAGAATGGGTTGGAGGAGAGACAACAACAGAATCACAAGCTTGGAATGAAAATAAGGATTTCTTAACGGCTTTAAAATTTAAGATTGATGGTGCATCTTTAGTTGATGGTAATGTAGATATAGAATTTAGACAATTACATCATTATAGTTCTACACCTGCAAATTCATGGTTTAGAATATTAATTAATGGCGTGCAATATGGACCAAGTTATAACCCAATAACGAGATATCAAGATCCAGTTACTGCGATAAGTATAGATTTAGATGCATACATAGGAGATGATATTGTTTTTGAGTTGCAACACGTTGGTCGTACTAAAGATTATTTTTCACTAACGCCAATTGGTGGAGATGGTACATTGATCAATAGAATCGCTTTTACAGGTAATGCGTTGTCTGTGACTGAAGAAGACAGACTTTTAGTTAAGTTATATCCTAATCCTGCTTCATCTGAGTTGTTTCTGGAAGGGCTTCAAAATAATAGTGATATAAAAATTTTAGATTCAAACGGAAGAATGTTAAACTCGTTTAAGTCAATTGGTAATAGTGCTTCCTTGAATATTTCCGACTATAATTCAGGACTATATTTTGCTGAAATTTCTGCAAATAATAAATTACAGACGTATAAATTTATTAAAAACTAACCTAATACACTTAATAAAAAACAACCACTATGTTTATTAGAAAAACAATATCAATTCTTCTTTTATTTTTAACAGTATTAGGATGTAAATCCAATTTGAAAACGACTGATAATAATTTAGAAACTGCAAACGAAGTAGTTAATGAGGTTAAGGCTGTAGCTGAAGAACGTTACAGTCCAATGGATCACTATACTAAGAAAGAGGTGATGATAGAAATGCGAGATGGTATAAAATTACATACAACCATTTACTCGCCAAAAGATATGTCTAAAACATATCCGATTTTAATGAAGCGCACGCCATACAGTTGTAGACCTTACGGAGAAAATGAATTTCCTAGTAAGGTTGGACCAAATAAATATCTTATGGAAGAAGGTAATATTATGGTGTATCAAGATGTGAGAGGTCGTTGGAATAGTGAAGGTGTTTACGATAATATGCGAGCGTACATACCTAATAAAACAGGCAAGCAATTTGATGAAGCTAGTGATACCTATGATACTATTGAATGGTTAGTAAATAATGTTGATAATAATAATGGCAATGTTGGTACTTATGGTATTTCTTATCCAGGGTTTTATGCAACATATTCATTGTTAGACTCGCATCCTGCGTTAAAAGCGGTTTCGCCACAAGCTTGTATTGGAGATTTCTTTTTTGATGATTTTATTCATAATGGTGCATTTTTGTTAAGCTATTGGAGAGTAACTTCGGTTTTTGGTTATATGAAAGATCAGCCAACAACAGAGCCATGGTATAATTTTCCAGATATAGGCACGGAAGACCAACATCAATTCTTTTTAGATCATGTGCCACTAAGTAAGTTGAATCATTTTTATGGAGAAGACAATGTGTTTATGGAGCAAATAAAAACCCATGTCACGTACGATGATTTTTGGAAAGCGCGTGGCATTATTCAGCATTTAAAAGAAATTAAACCAGCTACGATGATTGTAGGTGGTTTGTTTGATGCTGAAGATTTATATGGGCCATTTAATACCTATAAAAGTATTGAAAACAACAGCGAAAACTATAACACCGTTGTTTTTGGGCCTTGGAGTCATGGTGATTGGTCAAGAACTAAAGAACGACAAGTAATTGGAAACATTCACTTTGGAGATAGTATCTCAGATCGTTTTCAAAAAAATGTTGAAACAAAATTTTTTAATCACTTTCTAAAAGGTGAAGCTAATGGTAAAACAGATTTGCCGGAAGCTAGCATGTTTAATACTGGTACAAAGCAATGGGAATCATTTGCGTCTTGGCCTCCAGAAAACACAGTTAAGGAAAGTTATTTTTTGCAACCAAATGAGCGTTTAACGCAACGCGCTAATCGTATGATGGCGACTTCAGACTTTATTAGCGATCCTAAAAAGCCTGTGCCTTATACGGAAGATATAAAAGTTGGGTTTACACCACGTAAATTCATGACAGACGATCAGCGTTTTGCATCGAGACGACCAGATGTTTTAACCTTTGAAACTGAAATTTTAGAAAACGATATTACGCTTGCTGGTGATATTTTAGCGAAGTTGAATGTGTCTACAACAGGAACAGCAGCCGACTGGATTGTTAAGGTAGTTGATGTTTTTCCGTCGGATATGGAAAACACAGAAGACGTACAAGATCATTTAAAACTGAGTAACTATCATATGATGGTAAGGAGTGAAGTGTTGCGTGGACGTTTCAGAAACAGTATGTCTAAGCCAGAACCGTTTGTACCAAATGAGAAAACTGCGGTTAATTTGAAGCTTCAAGATGTGTTTCATACATTTAAAAAAGGACATAAAATTCAAGTACAAGTGCAAAGCACATTTTTCCCTTATATAGATGCGAATCCACAAACGTATGTCGATAATATTTTTGAAGCAAAGGAATCTGATTTTCAGAAGCAAACACATAAGGTTTATAATGATTCTGCTATTGAGTTTACTGTTTTAAAATAACATAAAATTGTTTCCTCGAGCCCAGTTGAAAGGTTGTAATAGAACAAATAAATAATGCCAATAATAGAGCCAACTTATAAACCACCCTTTTGGGCAAAAACGAGTTTTACATCTACTGTGTTTTCTGGTTTAGCACGCAGAGTTGAAGGTGTTGAGCAAATAAGGGAACGAATTACATTACCAGATACAGATTTTTTAGATTTAGATTGGAGCTACGCTAAACAAAAATCAAATAAGGTAATTGTTCTATTACATGGTTTAGAAGGAAGTGCTCAGCGACCATATATTCAAGGAACAGCAAAACTATTTAATGAAAATAATATTGACGCTGTTGGTGTGAATTTTCGAGGTTGCAGTGGTGAACCAAATCGGTTGTTTAGAAGTTATCATTCTGGTGCAACTGAAGATTTAGAAGCTGTTATTCAGCATGTTTTATCTAAGAGTAAATACGATGAAATTTATATAAAAGGTATTAGTCTTGGTGCTAATATGGCTTTAAAATATGCAGGAGAAAAAGTTGATTTACCAAAAGAATTAAAAGCTGTAATTGCAGTTTCAACACCATGTTATTTAAAAGGATCTTGCGAGGCTTTACTAAGTTTAAGAAATAAACATTATGCTATTCGGTTTTTAGCACATCTAAAAGAAAAGCTAAAACCGAAATTAGAGCAATTTCCTCAAAATATTACAATTAAGGATTTTAATTCAATTAAAACTTTAATTGATTTTGATGATGTCTATACGTCAAAAGCACATGGATTCAATGGCGCTTTAGATTATTATGACAAGGCCAGTTGTTTGCAATTTCTTCCAGATATTAAAGTACCTTCTTTAATTATTAATGCACTCAACGATTCGTTTTTATCGCCTGAATGTTTTCCTGTTAAGGAAGCTAAACACAATTCTAATTTGTATTTAGAAATGCCAAAACATGGAGGTCATGTTGGTTTTATAGACAAAGGAAATGTGTATTATAACGAAAAACGTGCTTTGGATTTTGTGAATGGGCTTCCTTGAGTAAAAATCTTTTCATAACTTTAAGTCAAATAAATTGATGCCTATGAAGTTCCTCAAATCATTTCAGTATAAAACAGTATTGAAATCTATTTCCATAAAATCTTTTGTGGGAATTGCTTTCGTAGCAATGGTTTTAGTGTCTTGCCAAAGTCTTAAAACAGCAGTTTTTGATCAATATTCTTACCAACAAGCCATCTCATTAAAAGTGGAAGGTCTTAACTTAATGGATGAGGCTGTAAATGATTTTACGCAACATGCGGCTGAAGTTAAAACACTACGATTAGATCTTCAAAAAATTATGGAATATGAAAAGAACAAGCCAGACAATGAAGTGAGTTATGCAATGTGGAAATCAATTGCAAATGAAGAGCGAAACTTATTAGCTGGATTTCTTAAGCGCTGGAAAGAAAAGAATCAATTATCTCAGGTATTTATAGATGAGGCAAAAATTCAAGTTTCTGAATCTATTGATCTTATTATTAAATATGAGGGTCAAAAGAATAAAACCAACGAAACTAAGATTCTTAACTTTTTAAACTAGTTACCAAAACAAATACATCGTATAAAATGGATATAGAAGAACTTTTAAAGCTTTTAAAGGACGAATTACTTTTAGTATTGGGAGAAAGTTATGGTGATTTTAAAAAAGAAACCAAAGCAGATGTGGAAGCGTTTTTAACGCTGTCTAAAGTTAAAATTGAACGCTGGACCAAGTTGCTGCAAGCAGGCGAGCTCACGGTAGATGACTATAAGTGGCTGTTAGAGAGTCAAAAAGATGTATTAATCTTAAATGCCCTTTATCAAGCTGGTGTTTCAAAACTACGTTTAGGACATTTGAAAAATAAGATTATAAAAACTATTGTAAATACAGTGATAACAATCATTATTTAACAAAATGCTATTTGTTATCAAATCGAGGTTGATTTAGTAAATCACTTTTAGTGTCTTCTAAATATTCATAAACCCACTCTTGTTTTATAAATTTAAAACCTTTTATTTTAAGATGGAGGTTTTTTTTTTTTTTTTT
>NZ_JBJKOD010000015.1:0-77076 GCF_045765065.1 Winogradskyella sp. 4-2091 | reverse complement strand
AGGTTAATAGTATGCCTATTTTATTGATATGTTTTAATAGTTTAAAATGAAATAAAATTAACATAAAACCATAAAACAACAATTCTATTATCATAGTCCAATAGGAATCATCAAGGTATGGGATTTTTAAGTAAAATTGAATCATAGTCATATTACCCAAATACTCAACAATACTTACCTTACTTAAGTTTAGAGAATAAAAGCCATGTAATAACATTACCAAAAAAGTTAAAGAAACACTTGCCCAATATGTTGGATACAATCTACTTATTCTATTTATAACAAATTGACCAGATTTGTTAACGTATTTAAGACTAAGTAAAATAACAAATCCACTAATTATAAAAAACAAATCAACACCAGTTGTTCCAAGTTTAAAGCCCAATTCAGCTTGATTTTTTCCCATAGTAAAATGAAATAAAACCACCATAATTGCTGCTAAACCTCTCAAGGCATCTAATTCTCTATATCTTGTTTTATTCATATATAAAATTTACAGGTTAGCGCTGTAACATTTAATACTAATTAGAGTCTTTATAATGATTGGTTGGTTAAGAGCAACACAAATTCCAAGCGCTTGGAAGGCATGTTGCTCTTCCTTTTATATATGTTATTGTTATTACAATTTTAATGTAAACTTTGATTTTTCAAGTTGAGTTTCAAATAACTCTTGGGTTAATTCTACATTCCACATTGGTATCATAACCTCTAATAATTGCTTTGCTTTTTCAGAATTAAGAATTTCTGGAAATGCCTTTTCTAAAACATTCATCATTACGTGCACAGCGGTAGAAGCACCAGGCGAAGCTCCTAAAAGGCACGTTATACTTCCGTCTTTACTACTGACTACCTCTGTACCAAATTGTAACTTTCCGCCTTCAAATTCATCCTTTTTAATAATTTGAACACGCTGACCTGCTATCAAAAGCTCCCAATCTTCACTTTTTGCATTTTTGTAAAACTTGCGTAATTCGTCCATGCGGTCTTCATGGTTCATACTTACTTGTTCTACCAAATACCTCGTTAAAGGTAAATTATGCCAAAATGCACCTAACATTGGCGACAAATTATCGAATTTAATGGACTTTACTAAATCGAAATAAGACCCTTCTTTTAAAAATTTAGGACTAAAACCTGCGAATGGACCAAAAAGTAATTCACGCTTACCATTAATATATCTTGTGTCTAAATGTGGTGTAGACATTGGTGGATCATTTGGGCCAGCTTTGCTGTAGACTTTAGCGTTATGTTGGTTAATAATAGCTTCATTTTTACAAACCAACCATTCGCCACTTACCGGAAATCCGCCATAACCTTCCTTCTCCTCTATTTCAACTTTTTGAAGCAATAATAAACTAGCTCCACCTGCTCCTATAAATACATGTTTAGATTCTACACGATGCTCCTCTTTTGTTTTTAGATCTTTTAATTCAACAGTCCAATCAATATCTGGGCTTGGGTCTACATCTTGTACTTCCATATTACAATGAACAGGTGTATCAAATTTAGTTTCTAAAATTTGAAATAGCTGTTCTGTGAGATTACCGTAATTTACCTCTGTACCTCTATCAATGCGAGATGCGGCCATTATTTCATTATTAGAACGCTCATTTGCTATCAACGGAAACCAAGATTTCATTTTATCAATATCTCTAGTGAATTCTATTGAATCAAATAAATAATGCTTTTTAAAAGCTTTAAAACGTTCTTCCAAATAATCTGAATTTTCCTTACCGGTAACCCAACTATGGTGTGGTACATTTTTAATAAAACCTTCAGGATTCTCTATTAATCCTTCATTCACTAAATATGTCCAAAATTGTTTTGAGACTTCAAATTGTTTACAAATTTCAACGGCTTTTTTTATTGAAATTGCTCCATTATCATCTTGTGGACAATAATTCAACTCACACAAAGCCGAATGGCCAGTACCTGCATTATTCCAAGCAGCAGAACTTTCTTGTGCAACGTTATTCAACCGCTCAACAATTAGTACTTTTAATTCTGGTTGCAATATTTTGGTAATTAATGCTAAGGTAGCACTCATTATGCCACCTCCTACACAAATTAAATCGTATTCGATATTTGCATTTATTTTTTTAGTCATCTCTATTTAATTAGTGTCTCAATATAATAAAGGAATTCTAGAGATGTTATTATTTATAATGAAAACAGTTTAAATTATATGTTTTTAGGAGTAATCAATGAAAAATTTAAAATAATCTTTTAAAGTCTAAAAACTTTAGATGTTAATAATCATTTACTTAGAAATATGAATAAAAATATTCGACGAACGGTAAAATTATTTTCTAAAATTTTGGCTTTTTGTCGGATAAATCACTAACTTTGTCGAGCTATTTAATTCGAACGTTACCTTTTGAGACATTTTTTTTGTTGTGTTTCCATGAGATTTTCACATGGGAAGCACTACAGTTAATTTTAAATCGAGAGCCCTAACTTTTATGATAGAATTAAACAGATTCATTGATCACACACTTCTTAGCGCTTCAGCTACAGAAGCCGACGTCCTTAAACTTTGTGACGACGCTTTAAAGTACAATTTTTATTCAGTTTGTGTTAATAGTAGCTATGTAGCACTTGCAAAACAAGCATTAAGTAGATCAGACGTAAAAGTTTGTACTGTCGTTGGTTTTCCTCTTGGTGCAATGTCTACTGAAGCGAAGATTTTTGAAGCCAAAAACGCTATTAATCAAGGTGCTTCGGAAATTGATCTTGTAATGAATATTGGACGTCTCAAAAGCAAAAATTACCTTGCTGTTCTTAAAGACATTAGTAAAGTGAAACAAGCTATAGGGCTTACAACACTAAAAGTCATATTAGAAATAAGCGAACTTTCTAAAAATGAAATTGTAAAAGCTTGTGAAATATGTATGGATGCAAAGGCAGACTATGTTAAGACATCTACAGGTTTTTCTAAAAGTGGTGCAACATTGACAGCTGTTAAAATTATGAAAAAAACAGTAAGAGGTCAATTAGAGATAAAAGCCTCTGGCGGAATTAGCGATACTGAAACTGCCCTTAAATATATTGAGGTTGGTGTCTCTAGAATTGGAGCCTCTGCTGGTGTTGAAATGATGAATAATCAATTAACAAACTCTTCTTATTAATTGATACACTTTGCGTAACTTTGTTTTATGAGTGTACATATTGAGGCTAAAAAAGGCGAAATTGCTGAAACTATTTTACTACCAGGAGATCCTTTAAGAGCAAAATGGATTGCTGAGACATTTTTTGAAAACCCGGTTTGCTTTAACAACGTTAGAGGTATGCTTGGTTATACTGGCACCTATAATGGCAAACCAATTTCTACAATGGGAACAGGTATGGGAATTCCAAGCATATCAATTTATGCCCATGAATTAATAACAGAATATAATGTAAAAAATCTAATTAGAGTTGGTAGTGCTGGCTCTTACCAAAAGGATGTAAAAATTAGAGATATCGTATTAGCCATGTCTGCTTCTTCTACTTCTGGTGTTAATAATTTACGCTTTGGTGGTGCAGATTATGCACCTACAGCAGATTTTGGATTATTTATAAAAGCTGTAGAAGCAGCACGCGCAAAAAATATAGAAATTAAAGCGGGTAATGTTTTATCTTCAGATGAGTTTTACCAAGATGATAAAGAATCCTTTAAAAAGTGGTCTAAATTCGGAGTTCTTTGTGTAGAAATGGAAGCTGCTGGTTTATATACAATAGCTGCAAAACATAACGTAAATGCTTTAGCTGTTTTAACAATTTCAGATTCATTAGTATCAAATGAAACTACAACGAGTAAAGAACGTGAAACTACGTTTAGAGATATGATTGAGGTAGCTTTAGAATTGGCGTAGATTATAAATTAAGTTCTTGCTACCAAATCTAAGTGTAAAACTTATAAATTATCATTCAATTTTTATTCATTAATTTAGTCGATATTTATACAATAATACTTAATATGATTTCTCTTATTTAATATGAAAAATTTAATATTTATACTACTCATTACTTTTATCTTATTTCCATCTTGCAAAGAAGAGACTAACAAACAAGATGCAAATGTCATCGCTACATATTATTTAATTAGGCACGCTGAGAAAGATAGAGGCGATAAAAATAATAGAGATCCACACTTAACTTCTTTCGGTCGTCAACGTGCAGAAAATTGGAAAAAACATTTTAAAAATATAGAATTTGATGCTGTTTATTCTACTAACTACAACAGAACTAAAGAAACAGCAGCACCTACAGCAAAAGCTAATGACTTAGTGCTTAATTATTATAATCCTTCAGAATATAAGATTGAAGAATTTATAGAAAAAACAAAAGGACAAACCGTATTAATTGTTGGCCATAGTAACACAACGCCAAAATTTGTTAACGCTTTAATAGATGAAGATAAATATGATGATATTGACGACCATAACAATGCCAACTTATATAAAGTAACATTTACAAAAGATGGCAAAACATCAGAATTATCAGTTGTTAATTAACTGTACTTCTATATTCTCTAATTCAATTTTAGACAATAATTCTAATTGATTATTATCAAAGGCTTTACCTAATTCTCCTAGCTCTACTTCTATGTCTTTTGTTTTATAATTATTATAATCTACAAAACGTAAATCATTTACGTAACGCTCATTATAAGCTTCCCTAAAACGCATTCCTACGCCAGATTCCTCGTTATATGAATATGCTAAATAATCTAACTTAAAACTCTGCTTATCAAACCAATACACAAACACATCTTCAAAGTCCTCTCCTCCTCCATTTTCGTTAAATGTAACTTTTACTTTGTAATAATCTTTTCCCTTTATATGCTCATCTGTTAACAATATTTTATTGACAGCATCGTCATTTAAACCATATGGTAAAACTGAAAAATAATGTACAGAATTTACAGAAGCTTCATAGGTTTTGGCAATAGAATCTTCAAGCTTCACGAAGTCTTTGTTATCATAACGTTCAAAACCAACATTACTAACCATATCAAAAATAGAATCGTTATCCTTTACTAAAATTCTAACTAAAAGAAACTCATGGTTTTTACGAAGGGCTTGGTAATACACATCTCTAAATTCAAATTTTAAACTCGATTGTTTAAACTTTTCGCCACCAGAAATTTCAATTGATTTATTGATAATATCATCTGCTGTTAACTTTGTATTGCTCACTTCAGTATTAGATATGTTTTCTGTAGTTTTTTCATTTTTACAGCTAAAACAAACAGCAATTAATAGTAATAATATGTAATTTTTCATGGGTTATCTATTTTCTAAAATCAAAGCCGTAAAACTAAAGATTAGATTACAACTTAGTGAGGTATTAACATATTCTTAATTATACTTAAAACAAAACGGACTTTAAGCTTTTACACTTTTCACTAAAAACCTATCTTTGCCAACCATGCAAAATAAGGTCAACATACTAAATAAGAAGGCAAAATTTCAGTACGAAATATTAGATAAATATACGGCTGGTATTGTTCTTACAGGCACAGAGATTAAATCTATTAGAGCCAGTAAGGCTTCTATTGCCGAAAGCTTTTGTGAGTTTAACGAGCGTGGCGAACTTTTTGTAATTAACATGACGGTTGAAGAATATGCTTATGGCAACTATTATAACCATAGACCAAAGGCAGAGCGCAAACTACTTCTTAATAAAAAAGAGCTTAAAAAGCTTAAAAAGGAAATAGACGTTAAAGGAAATGCCATAATTCCTTTAAAACTTTTTGTTGATGACAGAGGTTATGCCAAAATGATTATTGGCTTAGGAAAAGGTAAAAAACTCTACGATAAGCGCGAAACTATTAAAGACCGCGACAACAAGCGTAATTTAGCACGTATTAAGAAAGATTTCCGATAACTTTAAGATTCCTATAACTTTTTCGTTTTATTTATTAGTTTAAGTTTGAGAACAGTATATTTTTTTCTATACTGAAAGCAACCTTTTATAATAAAATGACGTCTTTATTTATAAAGGGCATAAAGTTTGTGCTATAAAAACAATCTTAAAACCATTACCTAATCATCAATCAATTAGTCTATGCAAAAAAATTTACTCTTCATCTTTCTAATCGCGATCAGTTCTTCAATTTCGGCACAAATCACCGGAAACATAACAGACCAAAATAATAACCCGCTTCCCTTTGTAAATATCTTAATAGAGAACACTTACAAAGGGACAACAAGCAATGACGATGGTTATTACGAACTCAACATCTCACAACCCAAAGACTATGTTATTATATATAGTTATTTGGGTTATAAAACAATAAAAAAATCAGTATCAATTTCTAAATTTCCGTATCAATTAGATATTGTATTAGAAGAAGAATCTGTTTCTCTTGGTGAAGTTTTGGTTGATGCTACCAATGATCCTGCAAATGCTATAATGCGACAAGCGATTGCGCAACGACAAGCAAATCTCGATAAAATAGAATCCTTTAAAGCCGATTTTTACTCTAGAGGTTTAATTAAAATTAAAGATGCTCCTGAGAAAATAATGGGTCAAGAAGTTGGCGATTTAGGTGGCGGATTAGATTCTACACGAAGTGGAATTATCTATTTATCTGAAACTATATCAAAAATTCAATTTTTAAGTCCAGATAAACTAAAAGAACGAATAACGGCTTCAAAAATCAGTGGAAATAGTAATGGTTTTAGTTTTAACACAGCATTAGAAGTTGATTTTAATTTCTACAATAACACTATTAATTTTGGTAACGAAATTATATCTCCAATAGCCAACAATGCCTTTAGTTACTACAAGTACAAACTAGATGGTGTTTTTTACGACGACAGAGGCAACCTCATTAATAAAGTCAAAGTAACACCCAAACGTAAAAACGACCCTGTTTTTGCTGGCTTTATATATATTATTGAAGACCAATGGGATATTTATGCTTTAGAACTAGATATTACAGGTGTACAGGCAAGGATTCCGGCTGTAGATGTGATTTCTTTACAGCAAAGTTTCTCCTATTCTGAAAGCAATGATATTTGGGCAAGAATATCGCAATGTATCGATTTTAAGTATGGTTTATTTGGCATTAAAGGCGATGGACGTTTTACGGCAGTTTACAGTAATTATGAGTTCAATACCTCATTAACTCGAAAAGATTTTAATAAAGAAATTGTGTCTTTTGAAGATGAAGCCAACAAAAAGGATTCTATTTTCTGGAATAAAATTAGACCTGTTCCACTAACCTCAGAAGAACGCACAGATTACGTCACTAAAGATAGTATACAAATTGTAAGAGAATCTAAACCATACTTAGACTCTATTGATGCCGTAAAGAACAAATTTAAACTCGGAAACATTTTAGGTTACACTTATCAAAATTCATATAAAGACTACCGACTAGGATTTGACATTCCTCCTACTTCAACACAATTTAATACGGTTCAAGGATACACCATTGGTGCAAACGTTTTCTACACAAAAGGGTTTGACGACTATAATCGCTACATAAGTGTTAATGGCGATTTACAATATGGATTTTCAGACGATAGATTGCGCGCCACAGGAGCAATTACATACAAATTTAATAATACCAGTTATCCATTTTTAACATTATCTGGAGGGGTCACTACATCTCAATTTAATCCTTCAAACCCAATTACACCTTTAATTAATGGCGTAAGTTCTTTGTTTTTTGAAGATAATTATATGAAGTTATATGATAAAAGCCATTTGTCTTTAAACTATTCCGAAGAACTTTTCAACGGTTTTAGATTATATGCTGGCATAAGTTATCAGAGAAGAAAAGCATTGTTTAATACTACTGATCAAGTTTATATTAACGATGATAATGATGCATATACAAGTAATAATCCGTTAAATGAGTTGGCCTATGGTATTGCGCCATTCCAAACCCATAATATCATAAAAACAGCGATAAATGCACGTATTAACTTTGGACAAGAATACATGAGTTATCCAGATGCTAAATACAACGTTGGTAACGATAATTACCCAACGCTGTATTTAGGTTACGAAAAAGGATTTGGAGCAACCAACAGCAACTATAACTTTGACCAAATAAAAATACGTTTAGCACAATCTTTCAATGTAAAAGATAAGGGTAGATTTAGTTATAACCTTAAAGCCGGAAAATTCTTTAATGGAGACGATATCGCTTTTGTAGATTACCAACATTTTAATGGCAACCTTACACATGTGAGTACAGAAGGTAATTACACCAATGTATTCAATAATTTAGATTATTATGGCGCAAGTACAAACGATTCTTATTTTGAAGCACATGCAGAACACGATTTTAATGGCTTTATACTCGGAAAAGTGCCTTTATTAAACAAACTGAATTTTAATTTAGTGGTTGGCGCACACCTATTGGCACAGCCAGATTTTAAACCTTACCAAGAATATTCTATTGGTTTAGATAATATTGGTTGGGGAAAATGGCGTTTCTTAAGGGTCGATTATTTGCGTTCTTACCAAAACGGATTTATAAGTGATGCGGTTGTATTTGGTTTAAAATTCTTTTAAGTTTATAGTTCAAAATTTATAATGAAATTTTTCAAATCAACTTTAATATTATTGTTTACTTTAGGAGTAACGATTAGTTATGCTCAAGAAACAATACAAATGCAAACACCCGTTAATGCGAACAAGCTATTTAAAGCGTTTATTGCAAAAGAAAAATTTATAAATGAAAACACATATCCTGGAATTTCAGATGAAAAACTGAAACCAATCCTAACTGAAAAAATCAATGAGGTTGCTGTTGAATTCAAGAATGTTTCGGAATTTAAAGAATTAACAAATATTGACTATTTAAAGGTTATTAAAAACGGCCTTTCAAAATTTCCTGAATTGGAATTAGGTTTTGATTCTGAAGATAGAGAACGCATCTGTCTGTATTTTGAAGAATTAATGGATATTGTGAACTTAGAAAGTTCAAATGGATTAATAAATAAATTCTATTATGGCTTTGCCCCTAACGATTTTATTAAACAAGATTAATTATGAAAAATTATTTTGTACTCATCTTAGTACTATTTACTCTTAATGTTTCAGCACAAGAAGAAAAAAAAGACTACTCTAAAAACGTTGCTACTTTAGATAGTACAATTGCAACATTATACTCTGTAATATCAGGAGATAAAGGCGTTAAACGCGATTGGGATTTGTTTAAACACCTCTTTCAGAAAGATGCAAAACTCATCGCTACAAACAAAAATAAAAAAGGCGAAAACGTGGTACGCTATATGTCTCCTGACGATTATATTTCTACGGCTGGAAATTGGTTAGTAGAAAACGGTTTTCACGAGGTAGAAATCAGTAGAAAAACGCAAACCTTCGGTAATATCGCTCATGTTTTCACAACCTACCAAGCCTTTAAAAGTAAAGAAGATGAAACTCCTTTTATGAGAGGTATCAATAGTGTTCAGTTATTTAACGACGGTAAACGTTGGTGGATTATTAATATTTATTGGACACAAGAATCTGAAGAAAACCCAATTCCTGAGAAATATTTACCAAAAGAATAAGGTTATGAAAGTAAAAGTTTATCTATTGTTATTTTTAGCTTTTGGATACTCGTATTCACAAGATGATATTAATGCTGAAGAAATATTTAACAAAGAGAACAAGGATCTTGAACTAATAAATGAAGTTTTATCTCATAAAATAGATTCAATTAATCAATTTATTACAAATTCAGAATTAAGAATTAAACTTAATTCTGAATTAAATACAATAGCCTCAATTAAAAGAGTATATTCAACTGGTCTCGACTTAATAACAGAAAATAACACTAAGGAACTAGAAAAAAGGATTGAATTTATAGCGAGATACTTTTTTAGCAAGGAAAAATACTATTTATTTAACTTTTCCAGAGGTTTAGGTTCAAAATATGGAGTGGAACATGATTTCAAATACGATAAGCCAATTATTTTTTTAACCATTTCAAGCGGTTGTATTATTACAAATATTCACAAGAGAGAAGAACAAATCTTAGGTATATTCAACCGTAAAATGAATGAGTTATTATCTGAAATCTGAACAACTATTGATTCCACAATTCTAGAGAATATTAAGAGAAATGCAGAAAATTTCTATCAAAACAAAAATAGCTACATCTTACTTTTGTCGTAAAATTAATAAATACATTGTTCTTGCTTGATTTATCTTAATTCTTATCCTCTAACATAGGCACAAATCTAAAATCACCAAATTCGTGTTTTTCAAATTCTTTTGGTCCCTTTCTAATAAACATAGTCATTACTTGTACATCATCACCAACTGGGATTACTAAACGCCCTCCAATAGCTAACTGACTTAGTAATGGATTGGGTACATAAGGCGCACCAGCAGTAACAATTATACTTTGAAAAGGTGCCTCTTCAGGCATTCCTTTATAACCGTCGCCAAAAATGAGACTTTTAGCCCTATAACCAATTTTGGGTAAAAATTTAGAGGTCTTTTTAAAAAGTTCTTGCTGACGCTCTATACTATACACTTTGGCACCTAATTCTAATAAAACCGCAGTTTGGTAACCACTACCTGTTCCTATCTCTAAGACTTTATCACCTGGCTTTACTTGTAATAATTCAGATTGAAACGCTACAGTATAAGGTTGAGAAATAGTTTGATCTGCTGCAATAGGAAATGCTTTGTCTTGATAAGCATGATCTATAAAACCAGAATCCATAAACAAATGTCTAGGAATTTTATTTATTGCCTTTAAAACGTTTTGGTCTTTTATTCCCTTTTTCACAAGTGTATCAACAAGTTGTTGACGCATTCCTTGATGCTTAAATGTATCTTTCAAAATGTAGTTTAGTTTACGCTAAATTAATTTAAAGAAGGAGAATTTCAAAGAAAGAATTCATCCAAAATTTAATTAATGATTTCTCAGTATTTTCCATTTTCTTTTTTCAATTTCTGAACGAAAACGACTATTTTTGTTAAAAACTGAATATATGCTAAAAGTTGGAGTTCTTGGTGCTGGTCACCTTGGAAAAATACATTTAAGGTTACTCAATCAATCTAATAAATACGATTTGGTCGGTTTTTACGATGCAGATCCAGAAAATGCAAAACGTGTTGTTGAAGAATTTGGATATACATATTTTGATTCTATAGACGATTTAGTTGAAGCAGTAGATGTTGTAGATATTGTAACTCCTACTCTTTCTCATTACGATTGTGCCAAGCAAGCCATTAAGAAAGGAAAACATGTTTTTATTGAAAAGCCTATTACCAATACCGTAGAAGAAGCTGAAACCATAAGAACTTTAGTGGCTGAACATGGTGTTAAAGGACAAGTTGGTCATGTAGAGCGATTTAATCCTGCATTTATAGGTGTAAAGGATCAGATTGTAAACCCAATGTTTATTGAATGTCACAGATTAGCTGAGTTTAATCCTCGTGGTACAGATGTGCCTGTGGTTTTAGATTTGATGATTCACGATATTGATATTATTCTCTCTGTAGTGCAATCACCTGTGAAACATATTTCAGCGAGTGGAGTTTCTGTTGTAAGTGAAACACCAGATATTGCCAATGCGCGTATTGAATTTAAAAATGGTTGTGTAGCCAATCTTACAGCAAGTAGAATTTCACTAAAAAACATGCGAAAAACGCGTTTCTTTCAAAAAGATGCTTACATCTCTGTAGACTTTTTAGAGAAGAAATGTGAAGTAGTAAAAATGAAAGATGCACCAGATAATCCTGGAGATTTTGACATGATTCTTCAGAACGCAGAAGGCATCAAGAAACAAATCTATTTTGATAATCCAGAAATAGCCAATAACAACGCTATTTTAGATGAGCTAGAAACCTTTGCTGATGCTATTAATAACAACACTAAACCTATCGTAACACTCCACGATGGTACTGAAGCATTACGTGTTGCTAACATGATAATTAATCAGTTTTAATTCCCTCTGAGTGAGAATCTCTTAATAATATTCCGAAACAACAATAAATAGAGTCCCGATTTCTCGGGAATAACTAATAAATTTTGAATGAAAAATATCGCAGTTATAGGTGCAGGAACCATGGGAAATGGTATTGCACACACATTCGCTCAATCTGGATTTAATGTTCAACTTATAGATATTAGCGAAGCATCTTTAAAACGAGGCATGGATACCATTTCTAGAAATTTAGATAGAATGGTTGCTAAAGAAAAAATTAGCGAAGCAGATAAAGCCAACACATTAGGCAATATAACAACGTTTACAAATACAGAAGATGGTGTTAAAAATGTAGATTTAGTTGTTGAAGCTGCTACTGAAAACTTAGATTTAAAACTGAAAATTTTTACGCAATTAGATGCCATTTGTGATGAAAATACTATTCTTGCTACAAATACATCTTCAATTTCTATTACACAAATTGCTGCAGTAACGTCTAGACCAGAAAAGGTTATTGGCATGCACTTTATGAATCCTGTGCCAATTATGAAATTGGTCGAAATTATTAGAGGCTATAACACAAGTGATAACGTGACTTCTACAATCATGGAATTATCTAAAACATTAGGTAAAGTACCAACAGAAGTTAACGATTATCCTGGTTTTGTGGCCAACCGTATTTTAATGCCAATGATTAATGAATCCATCGAAACCTTATATAATGGTGTTGCTGGTGTTGCCGAAATTGATACGGTTATGAAATTAGGAATGGCACACCCAATGGGTCCATTACAACTGGCCGATTTTATTGGTTTAGATGTTTGTTTATCTATACTGAATGTGATGTACGATGGTTTTAAAAATCCTAAATATGCACCATGTCCTCTATTAGTAAATATGGTTATGGCTGGAAAATTAGGCGTGAAATCTGGAGAAGGCTTTTATGATTATTCTGAAAGTCGAAAGGCTGAGAAAATTTCGAAGCAGTTTTCTAAGTAAACAGTCGCAATCTCAGTTTTCAGACTTACTCATAACCAAGACTGAAAACTGAGACTGAAAACTTAAAAATATGCCAAAAATAATCCCGTTTAAAGCTGTAAAACCAACCAGAGCTATCGTTGGTCTTGTTGCCTCACGTCCTTATCAAAGTTATACTTTAGATGAACGCGAATCGCGTATGGCTTATAATCCATACAGTTTTCTTCATGTTATTAATCCTGGTTACAAATATGCACAAGAAGTGACTGGCCAAGAACGCTATAAACTTGTAAGAAATAGATATTTAGAATTTAAGGAAGATGGTGTTTTTGTTCAAGATGAAAAGCCATCATTTTACGTCTATAAAATTGTAAATAGACAAGGACAAGAATTCTGTGGCATTATCGCTGCAACAAGTGCTGAGGATTATGAGAAAAACATCATTAAAAAGCACGAAGACACCATTGCACAACGCGAAGAAACCTTTAAAAGTTATTTACAAAATGTTGGTTTTAACGCTGAGCCTGTTCTACTTACCTATCCTGATAATTCCGTTATTGCAGAGATTATAAACGAAACTCAAAAAACACATGCGGAATTTGAGTTTACTATGACGTATAGAGACACACACTATTTATGGAAGGTAGATGATGAGGACACTATTGCTACAATTCAAAAAGAGTTTAGTAAAATGGAAACGGTTTATATTGCAGATGGGCATCATAGGTCGTCATCTTCTTATTTACTCTATAAGGATGAAAAAGCGAAAAACCCTAACCATAATGGAAGTGAATCTTATAATTATTTTATGTCTTATTTAATTCCAGAATCGGATTTAGTGATTCATGAATTTAATCGACTCATCAAAGATTTAAACGGCTTATCGAAAGAAGAGTTTTTAATAAAATTAGATGCTTTTTATCGTATTGAAAACAGAGGTATAATGCCCTATAATCCATCAAAACCACATCATTTTAGTATGTATTTAGATGGCGAATTTTATTCACTATATTTAAGAAAAACAAGCTACGACTTTAAAACAGCATTAGATAAATTAGATGCACAATTATTGTACAAAACCATATTGCAACCTATTTTAGGTATTGAAGATTTACGCCACGATAATCGCATTTCTTACGTTAACGGTAAACACGAAATGATTACAATTAAAAGTAGCGTAGATAGTGGCGAATTTAAAGTTGGTTTTGGTATGTGTCCTTCAAACGTTGAGCAAATGAAACAAATTGCAGACGAAGGTTTAACCATGCCGCCAAAAAGCACTTATATTTTACCTAAATTACGAAGTGCTATTACTATATATGAATATTAATTAGTTTTACCTTTAGTTCCCGTTTTAAAATTATAACCAAATCATTCAGATTAATGAGTATTAAGCAAAACCTTCAACATATAAAATCTACATTGCCAGAACACGTAACCTTGGTTGCTGTTTCTAAAACTAAACCTGTTTCGGACTTAATGGAAGCTTATAATGCTGGTCAGCGCATCTTTGGAGAAAACAAAATCCAAGAAATGGCAGACAAACATGCTGAAATGCCAAAAGATATTGAATGGCACATGATTGGACATGTACAGCGAAATAAGGTAAAATACATGGCTAATTTTGTAAGTTTAATACATGGTGTGGACAGTTTCAAACTATTACAAGAAATAAACAAGCAGGCAAAAAAATACGATAGAACCATAGATTGTTTACTTCAAATTAAAATTGCTGAAGAAGACAGTAAGTTTGGGATGTCTGTAAATGATGCTTCTACCCTACTGCAATCTGATGAATTTTCAGAATTAAAAAACATAAAAGTAGTTGGCTTAATGGGAATGGCTACTTTTACAGATAATATGAAACAAGTTGAACAAGAATTTAATTTTCTAAACAGCACGTTTTCAGACCTTAAAAATTCTAATCCTGATTTAAAAATCAAAAGCATGGGAATGAGTGGCGATTATCAACTTGCAATTAACTGCGGAAGTACTATGATTCGCGTAGGAAGTAGTATATTTGGAGTAAGAAATTACAATAAATAATCACGGTCGTTGCCTCAATTTTATTACCTTCGACATCAGACCCAAATAACCTAACATTATATACGCAATATTAGACATAGAAACCACTGGTGGAAAGTTCAATGAAGAAGGAATTACAGAGATTGCTATCTATCAATTTGATGGTCATAAAATAACAGATCAATTTATTTCATTAGTAAATCCTCAACGCGAAATTCAGCCCTTTGTGGTTAATCTTACTGGCATCAATTCTAACATGCTTAGAAATGCACCTAAGTTTTATGAAGTAGCAAAACGTATAGTTGAAATCACTGAAGATTGTATACTAGTTGCTCATAATTCTTCCTTTGATTATAGAATTTTAAAAACAGAATTTAAACGTCTCGGTTTTCCATACAAACGAAAAACCCTTTGTACAGTTGAGTTATCTAAACAGTTGATACCTGATATGGAATCTTACAGTTTAGGTAAATTAACCAGAGCTCTTGGCATACCGATGAGTGATAGACATAGAGCGAGTGGAGATGCTTTAGCCACTGTAAAGTTATTTAAAATGTTACTAGACAAAGATCTTGATAAAAACATTTTAAAAGATGCCGTTAAAATTGAGCAGAAATCTAAAATAGCACCAAAGCTCACGACTATTATAGATGAACTACCTGCAGATACAGGTGTCTACTATATTCATAACAGTGAGGGCGAAATTATTTATATAGGAAAAAGTAAAAATATTAGAAAGCGTATAATTCAGCATTTTACAGGTACGAATTCTAAATCGAAAAAAATTCAAAAATTAGTGCATACAGTAACTTTTGAAAAAACCGGAAGTGAACTCGCTGCATTATTAAAAGAAAGTGCAGAAATTAAAAAGAACAAACCAATTTTTAATAGAGCTCTCCGTCGAAGTATTTTTACACATGCCCTTTATAGTTTTACAGATAGTAAAGGCTATATTAATCTGCACATAGATAAATCTGATAGAGAAGATCTACCTATCACAACCTTTAGTACTAGAGCAAGTGGAAAACACTTTTTATTTAAAGCTGTTGAAGATTTTAATCTATGCCAAAAACTTACCGGATTATACAATACCAAAACCAGTTGTTTTAAATACGAAGTAAAAGAATGTGAAGGTGCATGCATCAATGAAGAACCACCTATGGAGTATAACAAACGTATAGAACAACTAAAGGAAAAATACAGTTACGACAATAAGAATATGCTAATTGTAGATAAAGGCAGAGAAATCAGTGAAAAAGTGGTGTTTTTAATTGAAAATGGGATATTTAGAGGTATGGGATACTTTGATCTCAACCTACAGATTAATAATAGAAAAATTTTGAAATCTGTGATTACACCAATGACAAATGATAGAGACTCTCAGCATATTATTCAAAGTTTTATAAGACGAAATAAACGTTTAAAAATTATAGATTTAAATAATAGTTAATGAAATACAGCATCTTAATTGTAGTATTAGTTACTACACTTTTTAGTTTCTCTCAAACCTACAACACTGAAATGTCAGTGAGCAAAAGTGAATTAGAACACACATCTTACGAGAAAGATTCTACCGCAAATGCCCTAGTAATTTATGATTATGGTAATAGTTTTGTAAATAAAAAAACATTCTGGCTTAACGTTGAAGTAAAACAGAAAATTAAAATTTTACGTCCAGAAGGTATAGATCGTGGTGAATTTGAAATAAAACTCTACAAAAATAAAAGTACTGAAGAAAAAATTGATGATATTAAAGGGATCACTTACAATTTAAAAAACGGTAAAATAGTTAAATCTCAACTTACCGAGAAGGCCATTTTTAGAGAAGAAAACGAACATTATACTTTAGTGAAATTTGTATTACCAAATGTAAAAGTAGGTAGCGTGATAACGGTTAGCTATGAAAAGCGATCACGTTTTATGTATAAATTTCATCCTTGGTATTTTCAAGGTCAAGATCCAGTATTATATAGTGAGTATAATGCTAGTATTCCTGGAAATTACATCTATCACATAAAATTAGTAGGAAGTATTCCTTTTGATACATTTGAAAATGATTTAGTGAAAAATTGCTTGGAAACAGGTGGTGGTGCAAGTGCGGATTGTGGTGTTTCAAAATATGTAATGAAAAATATTCCAGCGTACAAATCTGAGGATTATACAACGACATCATTAAATTATACCTCACGAGTGGAATATGAATTAAGTGTCTTTAATGGTTTTGATGGTAGAGTTGATAAAATTACTAAAACATGGAAGGATGCAGATCACGAATTAAAAGCAGATGCTGACTTTGGTAAACAACTCAGTAAAAAAAGCATAGCAAAAGATGTACTACCAGAATCGATTACTTCAATTGAAGATCAACTAGAAAAAACAAAAGCGATACATCAATTTGTGGTTAATAACTATACATGGAATGGAAAATCTGAGCGTTATGACGTTTCAGTTAAAAACCTATTAAAAGAAAAAGCAGGCAGTGTTTTTGAAATTAATTTGTTGCTAGAAAATCTTTTGGCCAATGAAGGCATAACCGTTTTTCCTGTTTTAATGTCTACTAGAGGAAATGGTTTCGCTACAAAAATTTATCCAGTGCTTTCTGATTTTAACCATGTTATAATTAAAGCTATTATTGATGATAAAAGTTACTATTTAGATGCTACCGATAAATACCATGCTTTTGGAGAACTACCTTTTAGAACCCTCAACCAATATGGAAGACTTATAGATTTTGATGAGGGAAGTTATTGGGAAGATATTGTAGTAAAAGATTTTTCATCACGAACTCATAGAATCGAATTATCATCGTTCACAGATGATGAATTTCAAGGTACTTTACAAAGTAGATATAGTGGTTACCACTCTCATTTACCAAAAAGACAGTATGACGAAAGCAACTTGAGTTATTTTGAAAACAAGATTAATAATTATGATGAAATAATTATAGAGGATCATAAAATTATTGATTTTGACAAGTCTAAACCAAACTTCACTGAGAAATTAGAAATCGCTATTGAACCAGAATTTATAGGAAACAAAATTTATCTTAACCCTTTTTTAATAAAGTTTTTTGATGAAAATCCTTTTAAACTTCAAGAGCGTACCTATCCTATTGATTTTGGGTACAAGGACATCTATAATTATTCTATGCAGATTAATCTTGACGAAAACTTAAAGGTTTTAGAATTTCCAGAAATGGTAAATTATTCCTTGCCAAATCAAGCAGGAAACGTCATATATAATTCTGAATTAAAAGATAATTCGCTCATTATATTTTTCAAGGTTAAATTTAACTTACCTATTTATTCGCCTGAATATTATCCGTATTTAAAGTTATTTATGGATAAGGTTGTAGAACTTCAAAATAATTCGGTCATTGTCTTAGAAAAGCAATAGTTTTACTTTTTGTACTTTTAAACTATGGAAGTGAGCAATAAACATAATTGGAAATCTAAACTGCATGAAGTAATTTATGAAGCAGATACGCCTTCTGGTAAGTTATTTGATGTGCTGCTTCTGATATTCATTTTAGTAAGTATTGTTTTGGTAATGCTAGAAAGTGTGAGTAGTATTGATGATAAATACCACGACATACTCTACATATGCGAATGGATTGTTACTATTTTGTTTTCCATAGAATATATATTACGAGTTATTACTGTAAAAAAGCCATTTAAATATATATTCAGTTTTTTTGGTGTTATTGATTTTCTTTCTACTATACCAATGTATTTAACCTTTCTATTTGGTGGTGCACAAGCGCTAGTAACGTTACGTGCCCTGCGTTTGCTCAGGGTTTTTAGAATCCTAAAATTAGCAAGATATTTAGGCGCTTCTAAACAATTAAAAGATTCTATCATAGCCAGCCGAGTAAAAATTCTTGTTTTTCTATTTGCTGTTATGGTTTCATCCGTAGTATTTGGTACTATAATGTATTTGGTAGAAGGCGAGGCTAATGGTTTTACAAATATCCCGAAAAGTGTGTATTGGTGTATTGTTACACTAACAACTGTAGGTTTTGGTGATATCGCTCCACAAACACCTTTAGGTCAATTTATTACTACCATAATTATGATTTTAGGATATGGAATTATAGCCGTACCAACAGGTATTGTTTCTGCTGAGTATGCTAAAAGTAGTTTAAAGGAAGATAATGATAAAGCTACACCTGTAAATAATGAACCTCTAGTACATTTAAACTCGCAATGTTGCATTAATTGTTTATCTCAAAAACATCAAGATGATGCAGAATATTGTCATAAATGCGGTTGTAAATTAAATCATGACTAAACTTTTAATTTCAATAGTTGGCCCAACAGCAATAGGTAAAACGGCCTTAAGTATAAAATTAGCGAATCATTTTAATACAGAAATAATATCGGCAGACTCTCGCCAGTTTTTTAAAGAAATGGCCATAGGAACTGCTGTTCCTTTTGATGATGAATTAGACGCTGCTCAGCACCATTTTATTCAAAACAAATCTATTCTAGACAATTATAATGTAGGCGATTTTGAACGTGATGCTATTGCTAAACTAAAAGAGCTTCATCAAAAACACAAAACTGTTATTATGGTTGGAGGATCTGGATTGTATGTGAAAGCCGTTACAAAAGGCTTAGATTATTTTCCTGAGGTTGATGCCAGTATTAGAGAGAATCTTAATCTTCAACTTGAAGAAAAAGGGCTACCACATTTACAAGACCAATTAAAAACGTTAGATACGGAAGCCTATAATACAATCGCAATTGACAACCCAAAACGTGTAATTAGAGCACTAGAAATTTGTTTAGGTACTGACAAACCTTACTCTTCATTTCTTACTAACCCTGAAAAAAATAGAGCATTTAAAACTATAAGCATAGGACTTAACGCAGAACGTAATATAATTTACGATAGAATAAATCAACGTGTTGACTTAATGATTAAAAATGGGTTATTAGATGAAGTAAAATCTTTATTACCACATAAAGAGCTCAATGCATTAAATACAGTCGGCTATAAAGAGTTATTTAACTATTTTGAAGGGGATTGGACTTTAGATTTAGCCGTATCAGAAATTAAAAAGAATACTAGACGTTTCGCTAAACGTCAACTCACTTGGTTCAGAAAAGATGAGAATACAAAATGGTTTGATTATAAGACTAACGTCAGCGAGATTATTGATTATATAGTCGCTAATAGCTAATAGTCAATTCTAACTGCTGCTCAAATTATGATTTAATATACTTTTCTTTACTAAGTCGTTGTCCCAAAATTGTAAAGCAAATAATCCCTAAACCGTCTGCTATTAAATCTGATATATCTAAAGTCCTATTAGGAAAAAACGTTTGGCTAAGTTCTTCTAATAGTACCAAAGCAGATACTATTACAGAACCCAATGGCAACTGCATCCAAAGTTTAATTTCTTTAAATTTCAACGTGATGTTTACCACCAAAGTTAAAATGCCAAAAAGAAAAAAGTGACCTATTTTATCTCCGAAGGGTATCCAATTTACGAGATCGAAAAACATATTTTTTCCTCCTGTATCTGCAGAATAGATTATCCAGCAAATAAATGCTAGAAATGTAATAGTGATTACCTTAAAGAGGTTATGCACTTATATTATAGTATTGTCGTATAAAAAAAGCCCAATTCAATGAACTGGACTTTATATCTTTTTAGCTTAAATTATTGGTTATTAATGACCAATCTAAATCCTTCACCATGTATGTTTAAAATTTCTACATTTGGATCTGGCTTTAAGTATTTACGTAATTTAGCAATATATACATCCATACTACGAGAAGTAAAATAATTATCGTCTCTCCAGATTTTTGTTAATGCTAATTCTCTCGGCATTAAATCATTTTCATGCAGTGCTAACAAACGTAGCAGCTCATTCTCTTTCGGAGATAATTTTGAAGGCTCCTCACCATCAAATTTTAAAAATCGCAATTTAGAATTAAGATCAAAACGCCCTATTTTAAATTCAAACTGTTTACTATCAGCAACTGTATCTGTTGCTTTTCGTTGCATTATTGCTTTTATTTTCATTAATAAAACTTCACTATCAAAAGGTTTATTAAGGTAATCATCTGCTCCTACTTTGTATCCTTTAAGGACATCTTCTTTCATAGCTTTTGCTGTTAAGAAGATAATAGGCACATCTGTATTTTTTTCGCGTATTTCCTTTGCTAAGGTAAATCCATCCTTATAAGGCATCATAACATCTAGAATACATAGATCATAATCATCTTTTTTGAATTTTTCAAAACCTTCCATACCATTCTTTGCATGGATGACGTCATAATCATTCATCATTAAATAATCCTTTAATACGGTTCCGAAATTTGGATCGTCTTCAACTAAGAGTATTTTTTTATTTTGTTCTTCCATAATTCTATTTTTATGATATTAATGGCATCTTTATTATAAAAGTACTGCCTTTCCCTTTTTCACTTTCTACTGATATATGACCTTGATGATCATCTACTATTCTTTTCACATAAGCTAAACCAAGCCCATGTCCTTTTACATTATGTACATTACCTGTGTGCTCTCTGTAAAATTTCTCGAACACCCGTTTTGCAACAGCTTTAGACATTCCGTTACCTTGATCTACTATTCTTGCAATAATATTATGACCAGCATTTTCCGTGTAAACGTCTATTTTTGGTGCATCATCAGAGTATTTAATTGCGTTATCTAAAATGTTCACTAACACATTTGTAAAATGCGTTTCGTTTGCTAAAACTGATGTATGCTCTGCATTTAAATGCGTTTTAACATAGCCTTGTCTATCTTCTACTATAAGTTCTACATGAGTAACAGCATCTTCTATTAAGTCGTGTAACTCGTGTCTTTCCTTACTGATATTTAATTCATTCTTTTCTAACTTAGAAATACGTAATACATTCTCTACTTGAGCATGCATTCGTTTATTCTCTTCCTTAATCATTCCTAAATAACGCAATACCTTCTCTTGGTCATTTATTATTTTAGGGTTTTTTATTGAGTCTAATGCCAAATTAATTGTTGCAATTGGTGTTTTAAACTCGTGCGTCATATTATTAATAAAGTCGGTCTTAATTTGTGATATTTGACGTTGCTTTATTAATTGGTATATGGCACTTGTGTATGCAATGATAATTATACTTGTAAATACTATCGATAGTATTATCATCCATATAATTGAGGATAATAAATACTTTTTTCTATCTGGAAACTCTACCCAAAGCGTGTAACTACTTTCTTCATTGTTATCTAAAAAAATTGGTACACCTTTATAGGCGTTAGACATTTCAAAATTTTGAGTTTGAATTTTGGTAGCCAAATCTTCGTCATATATACCAAATTCAAAATCTAAATCTATCCCTTCATCTTTTAACTCTCTATTTAAATACAACTCTACCTGATCTGTTGTAATACGTTTATAAATAGGAATCGTTTTCAACAAAGGCTTAAAAACATCCTCGTACATTTGTCTTACAACGATTGGCATAGAAGTAATTTCTCTAAGCCTTTGTATGGGCTCAACAGACTTTTTACCGTCTAGTCTTGCATTACTATAAACTTCTGTAACACGCTCGCTAGTGAGTTTACTAATATTTAAACTATCTGCATCAATTTCAAAGAACAATGAAGGAGGTACTTTATAATGTTCCTCTAAAACGGTACTTCTATTAACAATCGTAAGATCGTTAATGTCATCTTCTGTTGTTATAAAAAGCTTTCTAATTTTTACAGAATCTACTTTATTATCCTTATTTAAATATGGCTGCAGTTTAGAATATGCGTCTCTAAACTCCATTTCTTCAATAGACTTAGAAACAAGACTTAAGGATCGCTTTACACTCAAGGTAAAGTTCTTATTCTCGTTTTCTATACTATTATTAATAAAAAAAGACTGTACAAAAATTATACCGATGAGTGATAAACTCATTAAGACTATCAATAACACGAATAGCTTTTTGCTCATCAGCCAAATTTAACATTTTAACATATAGCACAAATTAGGTTTAACCTAACGTTAACAAAAGAAAGTGGATTATTTGTGCTTTATTTTTTGAAGAATTTCATTGTGAACTTTATCAGCTTGATTTTTAGCCACAAGTAAATCATTATTAACAATCACAAAATCAGATTTTTCTGCTTTTTCTTTATCAGATAATTGATTATTTATTATCGATTTTATTTTTTCTTTTGAAGTATTATCACGTTTCATAACACGCTTTATTCTTAGGTCTTCGTCAGCTATAACCGTAATAATATAATGATATTGACTTTGTAGATTATTTTCAAATATTATAGCAGCTTCTTTTATAACATAAGTTGAACTTTGTTTTTGAAGCCATCTTTTAAAATGCGATGCGACCTTTGGATGTACAATGGCATTCATTTTATCTAACAAGGCCTTATCGTTAAAAATCTTTGAAGCTAAATAGGGTCTGTTCAATTTATCATCCTTATAAGCTTCTTCTCCAAATAGTGCCACCAACTTCCGTTTAATAACCTTAGACCTGTTCATTAAAGCTTTTGCTTCATCATCAGCCAAGTAAATTGGGACTCCTAAAGATTTAAAATAATTTAGTATTGTGGTTTTACCACTTCCAATACCACCTGTTAGACCTACTACTACCATTATAATTTAATATAATCTATTCGTTTTTGTTTAATATTAACGCGCTTAACACTCAAAGGCTTCTTTACCACTTTTGGTAATAAATAATTCTGATTATTGTCTATTTCAGCAAAATCACACTCCACACTAAAGTCTTCCGTTTTAATGTTGTTATAATCTTCTAAATCCACATAATATGATACACTTACAGTCTTAGGGAAATAGTTTATAGTAATATCATTTGGCTGATTAGTTACTGTAATAGGCACCTCCTTTGTTCCTTCTGTAAATCTAGCGACTTCTCCTGTTACTAAAAGCGCTTTAGGATAGATTTCAACATTTCTTAATTGATCTATATTGAGTTTTATAGTTGTATTTATTTTGCTGTTCACATTATCCAATACCAACTTATCAGTAAATATGGCTGTTATAGAATCGACTTCAGTTGATGAGCCTACAACTTTTATACTATCTTGGCTAAACAAAAAATCTCCTTTCAAATCGTAACCAACAGCATAATTAATATTTTCTATTAATTTTATGGGTACCATTTTAGATGCCCTTTTAGAAAACGGAATTCGCAAAGTGTCTGGAATAACTGATAACAAGTTATATGAATTACCTAACTGCCCTTCAATTAAAAACTTATGTTTTTGTACATCAAAAATATATTGATTTCCTTTTAATACAACATTGTTATTAGAGTTGACAATAAGCTCTTTCGACTCATTGAAAATTAAAGGTATTAAAGAAAACCCTTTCGCTTCTACATAAGCATCAACATAATTTGAAGAATCATTTTCTATAATAATCTCATCTTCTACGTTGATTAGTTTAACTTTTAATTTTATGGTTTGCTTGTAGTCATTAGATAATTTAGAAAAAAGCAGTAACACAAAGGCTGCGATAAAAAATAAACCAAATCGTTTATAGTTTCGTTTTTTTAATTTATCAAATATGCTTGAACTATTTTGTTTCATATCAAAAAAACAATTTAGGAAAAGTTTTCTCCGGATTTCTTTTTAAAACTACTAAATAAAAAGTTGATTTTAAAAACCCAAACCCGTAACCTAAAAACTGAATAACAATGGCTATTATGGCCTGAAAAGCGATAATTAAACTTTTATTTGAAATTAAAGCCAATATAAATGCAATTATAAAGTAAAGAACATAGCAATATATTGGAAAATAAATACCAAAAATCATAAAAAATAAAGCACCTAACAAACCCAAACTAAATAAAGTAGGAAACCAATAAACTAAACTTTTAGATTTTGGATGCCATTGATTTAGTATTGGCCTTACCATACCAAATTTATTAACTTGCTTGTGGAATTTTGACCATGAAATACGACGCTTATGATAAACAAAAGCATCTTTAATTAAGGTGGTCTTAAAACCTAATTTGTGTAACCTAAGTGACAAATCTGGGTCTTCACCAGGATGAATTTTACCAAATCCACCAGATGCTAAAAATGCTTTTTTAGACAAGCCCATATTAAAACTTCTTGGCTGAAAATCTTCAACCTTATGTTCGCCACCTCTTATACCACCAGTTGTAATAAAAGAAGTCATAGCAAAATTTATAGCTTTCTGTAAATTTGAAAAAGAACTATGTGCAGCGTCAGGACCACCAAAACAATCATAATAATTAGCCTCTAAAAAAGTAACTACTTCATTTAAATAATTTGAAGGCATTATAACATCAGAATCTAGAATAATATAATAATTACCTTTAGCCTTATGCATACCAAAATTCCTAGAATCTCCTGGTCCAGAATTGGCCTTAATATAATATGAAATATCTAAGTTGCTTTCAAATTGTTCTATAATAAGCTCAGAAGACTCAGTTGAACCGTCCTCAATAATCACAATTTCAAACGGAACGGTATCTTCAAATTTGAGAAAACTCTCTAAGAGTTCTTTAATTTCGTCTGGTCTATTATAAACCGGAATGATAAAAGAAAATTCAATTGCATTCATAAGATGCAAAGGTAAATAAACCAAATACAACTAATTATAGTTAGTTAAGCTAAAAAGAAAATAAAAGCACTACTAAATTATAAAACAAAAAAAAGCCGCTATAAATAGCGGCTTTTTAAATTATAACTTAATTAAGTTTATTGCTTAATCACTTTTATAGTTTGTGTGTTATTTGCAATAGTAACTTTTACAAAATATGCTCCACTTTGTAATTGAGACATATCTAATTCACTATCAATTGAATTAGGTGTAACTCTTAATACTTCTTGACCAAGTACATTAAACATACTAACGTTCTCAATGTTATTTTGAGCATTTAATGTTAATGTGTTTTCTACTGGGTTAGGATAGTATGTAAAAGCAGATTCGCTTTCAATATCATCAGTTCCTAATACTTGATTAGTTACAATATCTAAACAGAAGCTTCCCTCTGCTCCACTATATCCTGAAACTTGAACATAATAAGTCTCTCCAACAGTTACAGCTAAATCTGAAATTATTGAATTCCAAGCAAATCCATTAGATAAATTAGTTGTACCACTATCTTGATCACAGTCTAATTGTACCAATGCACCAGAAACTCCAGAATATACTGCTATTTCAGAATCAACTAATGTTCCACCTGTAAAATCTGTAGAAATGTCTACAGTTGCCACACTAGCTGGTACAGTAAATGTAAACCAAACATCGTTCGATCCACCATTAAAACAAGAGCCATCTCCTTCTAATGAATCTGTTGAAGCAGCATTTGTTCCGTTTGAATTAGTACCATCACAATATCCTTCATCTACAGTAACTGCAATAGCTGCTGAAATTTCATCATTAACTGGAGGACAAGCAAATTCAAATAAACCTACAGTAGAACTACAAGCCACATCAGTTGCTGTATATTCTATAGTTATAGAATCTCCACTATTATAAGGACCTGCTGTTACAGTTCCTACAACTACTGGATATGTATTTGTTCCATCATCAAAAACTCCACCTGCATCACCAGCATCTGATACTACAATATCAACAACAAATGTACCTGTTCCGTCACCATTACAAGTTTCTACTATTGCAGAACTATCAATAGTTGCAGCCGCACATAAAACTTCAGTAATATCAAGTGTATACGTTGTACTTTGAGGAGTTGCCCAAGTAGAAATTACAATATAGTAAGTAGTTCCATTAGTTACATCTAGATCTAAATCATAATCATTAGTACTAGAGCCATTCCCAAATCCTGCTACACATTCTGTACCAATATTTGCACAGTCAGTATAAACAAAAAGTCCAGAGTATGTACTTCCTATTGCTGACATAGCAATATTAATTGTGCCATCTGCAGTTGCTGTATAAGCATAAACTACATCATCACCATTAAGATAACTGGAAGTTGTACCACAACCAGTTGCTCCTGCAGATCCAGTGTAATCATCTCCATAATTGGCAGTGTCATCTGATGTATTATAAGGAAGAGCAGTTACATCTATAGCAACCTCACAAGTTGCACCACTTAATGGTTGCGTCCACGATGTTGTTATATAAACACTATCTGAACCTGAAGCACAGTTAGCTTGTACATAAATATCATAAGATTCACCAGATACTAAACCAGTTAAACTTAATGTTGGTGTTGTATCCACTGTCCCTGTAGTTCCACCACTACCTTGAGTATATGGAGAAACGCCATATTCATAAGTCCATTCTGTTTCACTATCACCAGCTGTCCAGGCAATATCTGCAGTTTCCAAACCTGTAACAGTAGCTACTAAATTTGTAGGTTCTAAACAAGATGGAGGTGTTCTTACTTTAAATTCATCTATAAAGAAATCATAATCTTCAGCATCATCAACAGTACCATCAGTTGCCCAAATAGCAAATTGAGCCATTCCTGTGTACGCAGATAAATCAATAATTTCAATATCTCCAATTTCAGAAGGTATGTTAGATTGATTATATGTTTCTAAATTAATCCATGTAGCTCCAGAGTCAGTTGAGATTAAAACCTGAACTTCATCATCAGATCCCATTCCGTCCAATTCTGGCACATTAGAATTATTGTAATCTGTAACAGCTACTGAGTAGACTAATTCATAACCTCCTCCAGATAAATCAAATGTTGGAGAAAGTAACCAATCTTCTCTATTTGTTGTATACAAATTAATTTTCGCTGAATTATCATCACCACCTGCATTTAAAAAATCAGTATGATTCCATAAACCAGACTCTAATTCAGTAGGACCAGTTGTTGGATCACCAGAACCAGCTTCTATCCAACAGTTTGGTACGAACGTATCAAAACTTTCAGTATAATCTGGTGTAAACGTAGCACAAGTTGTTGTAAATGAGAATGGTCCAACCCATGAAGATGTTCCATTAGCACCACAATCCGCTTGAACGTAAAATTCGTAATCATTAGAGTCAGTTAAACCAGATAACATATATGGATTTGCAACGCCTGTTGCTGTTGCTGTTCCAGTAACAGAACCTCCAGCTGTAACATCTACTATTTCAATATTCCATGCTGTGGCAGAACCAGTTTCTACCCAACTCAAATCTGCTGAATCTGCAGAAATATTTGAAGCCGCTAAAGTTGAAGGGTCAAAACATGACGGTGCTTCATCAAATGATACATCATCAATTGCTATATCATTTTCATAGTTCGAACTTGTTTCAGTATCAACAATAAATCTAGCTTGAACGTTACCAGTTATAGTTAAAGACGATAAGTCAATGATAATCGCTTCCCAATCATCTAAATTTCCATCAGCATCTGTGTAAACTTGATTCCAAGCTGCTCCATCCCAAACTTCAACAGTAAGCGTATTTGAATTGGTTCCAGCAGCAACAAAATGATATGCATAGAATGATAATGCAGGAGTTGTAAGACTTGAAATATCTACCATTGGAGATAATAAAGTCGCATCAGTAGATGTCGTTGCCGTTGAAGCATCAACAAAAGCAAAATAACCAGAACCCGAGGTATGATCAGCATAAGAATTTCCAAATGTAGGAGAAGTTGCAAAATCCCATTCTCTTGTAGTAGAAGAAGAACTTGTCCAACAAGATGGAATATCACCAGCATTTTCAAAATCTTGAGAGTAAGGTGCTACTACTGCATCACAAGGAGTAGAAAAAGCAACTGGTCCTATCCATGCAGATGTTCCACCAGCACCACAGTCTGACCTTAAATATACTTCGTAATCATTGCTAGCATCAAGCCCCATTAAAGTATAAGGGTTTGTAGTAATACCTGATGTCGTTGGTGTCCCTGTTACAGAAGCTGCAGCAGTAACATCAACCAATTCAATATCCCATAATGTCTCAGAATCTCCCATAGTCCATGCTAAATCTACTGAGTTTACTGTTTCACCTGAAGCCATAAAAGCCGAAGGCTCTATACATGCTGGAGTCTCTCTTACTTGAAATTTACTTACGTGGAAATAAACATCTTCTGTATCATTTACGTCACCTTCATCACCTAAAAAGGCAAATTGTACCGTTCCTGTGATTGCAGATAAATCATACGTAATTTCTTCTCCTACATCAGTTGGCACATTTCCTTGTGTCCAAGATTGCATTGAAGTCCAAGTTGCACCTCCATCTGTAGTCATTAATAATTCAACGTTATCATCAGAACCTAAATCTGCATCAGAACCGCTAGTTCCGGCTTCAGTTAAAGCAACATATATATTAAGTTCACTAGGCGCAGCAGCAGATAAATCAAAAACTGGAGATATTATCCAATCGCTTCTTACATCCGACCAAATATTAATAGCATTACTTGGTGTTCCGTTATGATTCGATGCATACCATAAACCAGAACCTAAATCCATAGGTCCGCTTGCAGCATCACCACTATTTGCTTCTTCCCAACAGTCTGGTGTATTTGAAGACATATCGGCCAAATAATCAGGAGCAATTGATGCACATATTGTTGAAAATGCAAATGGACCAGCCCATTCTGATACGCCATCTGTCATACCACAATCTGCTTGTACATAAAATTCATAATCACTATTCTCTGTTAAGCTCATAGCTGAATACGGATTAGCAACGCCACTCGCAGTCGCTGTTCCTGTAGCCGCAGTTCCGGCATCTACTATTTCTATGTTCCATACTGATGCAGTGCCAGCTTCTGTCCAAGCTAATTCTGCTGAAGAATCAGTTATACCTGTTGCAGTTAAATCTGTTGGAATTAAACATGTAGGTGGAGGAGTTACAGCACTAGTCATAGTAAATGTCGTTGGTCCTTGAATCCAATCTGATAATACAATGTAATAAACGACTCCTGCTGTTAAAGCAGGTGTAGTTAATACTAGATCAGCAGAAGAGCCACCATTAGTAGCAGATTCAACACAACTTGGTGATGAATCAGGACAATTATCAATTACAAATACACCATAGTAAGTATTGGTAAGGTCAGATATTGTAATATCTAGAGTTTCACCTGTCTCAACAGCAGTGTACTGAAACCAATATTCAAGATCATTGTAGAAGGTACTACAAGGGTTAACTTCTGGAGCAGTATTAGAATCGGAGAAGCTTCCTGCTTGTCCAGTTGTATCACCTACTTGTGGTGTCCCTGGAGTTAATACTAATGCATTCGCGCAATCAGCCTGGGAAAAGCCAAACGTGATAAAGCAAAATGCAAAAATTGTTAGTAGTAAATTTTTTTTCATAAAAATGGATTAATAGTTAGTAATTCTCTAAAAATATGTTAAAACTTTAGAAGAAGAAGATGTTTAACTTTCAAATCGATGAAATGTATAAAAGGACGTTCAGCGACATCTTTCAATGTTGTTAATTACATTAGTGAACCTCTTAGCGGATATGTTTTTGAATTTACCGAAATTCAAAAACAAAAAAAAACCATAATACGCTAATTTGTATTATGGTCTTCAATGCTTTAAGAGTGATCCTTATTGATTATCTACGAAGGTTTCCATAACACTATCACTTACACCCATATTACTAAACCCACCATCATTATATAAATTTTGGAGTGTAACACGTTTAGTTAAATCACTAAACAATGTGATCGTATAATTAGCACAATCCATAGCAGATGCATTACCTAACGGAGACATTTTTTCTGCATACGCAATAAAGCCATCAAAACCTTTTACACCACTACCAGCTGTTGTTGGTGTTGGAGATTGTGAAATAGTATTTACTCTCACTTTCTTATCGCGACCAAAGAAATAACCAAAACTACGTGCAATACTTTCTAAGTACGCTTTATTATCTGCCATATCATTATAATCTGGAAAAACACGTTGGGCAGCCATGTAAGTCAAAGCAACAATACTACCCCATTCATTCATAGCATCTGCTTTGTATAATGTTTGCATGACCTTGTGAAATGACATAGCGGAAACATCTGTGCCTTTTTGAGTCCATGCGTAATTTTGATCTGTGTAGTGTTTGCCTTTTCTTACATTAATAGACATACCAATAGAATGCAGTACAAAATCTATTTTACCACCTAAAATCTCCATTGATTGTTCTACTAGATTTTGCAAATCTTCTTCTGAAGTTGCATCTGCTGGTATTATTTGAGAACCCGTTTTTTCAGCAAGCTCATTTATTTGACCCATTCTCATAGCAACAGGTGCATTTGTAAGAACAAACGTTCCGCCTTCCTCATGCACTCTAACCGCAGTTTTCCAAGCTATAGAGTTTTCGTCTAATGCTCCAAAAATGATTCCCCTTTTTCCTTTTAGTAAGTTGTAAGACATAATGTTTTGTTGTTAGTTTATTTAAATTGGTAAATAATTAATTTTTAATTCAATAATTGTTTGGCATGAGCCATCGCAGAATCTGTAATACTCAATCCTCCTAGCATTTGTGCTATTTCAACAATACGCTCTTCTTCATTTAATTTTTTAAGTTGTGTATGCGTAATGTCTTTAATATCCGTTTTAAAAACTTTAAAGTGCGAAACACCTTTAGCCGCTATTTGTGGTAAATGCGTTATGGCAAATACTTGCATATGGCTACTCATTTGCTTCATAATATCTCCCATTTTATTTGAAATTTCTCCAGAAACACCTGTATCAATTTCATCAAACATAATAGAAGGTAATTGAATATATTCTGCTAGTATCGATTTTATAGCGAGCATAATACGTGAAAGCTCACCACCTGATGCTGATTTTTTTAGTTCATTAAAGCTAGATCCTTTATTGGCCATAAACAGAAATTGTAAATTATCTTTTCCGTTTGAAACAAATGTATCTCTAGACTCTAACTCAACTTTAAACTTAGCGTTAGGCATACCCAATAATGCTAAAATTGTTTCTAATTTTGAAACAAATATTGGAATAACTTTTTTTCTATTCTTAGTAATAGTTAATGCTAATTGATTGAGTTTCTTATTTGCTTTTAAGATTTCTTCTTCTTTAAGAAGTATAGCTTCATCTAAACTTTCAGTATTATCAATTTTGGATTTTAAATCAATTTTAATAACTAATAATTTCTCAATGGTAGAAACTGAATGCTTTTGAAATAAATTATTTATAATTTGAAGTTGATGATTAATCCGTTCTAATTCCTGAGGGTCTGATGATAAGTTTTCTTCTAAATTATCTAATTCTATTAAAATATCATCGATTTCTATACCAACACTAATTATACGTTCTTTTAAAGCTTGGTAAGATTTACCGAAATTTTCAATTTTAGAGAGCTCTTGTCTCACTGAAATAATTTGATCTGAAACACCTAAGGATTCAGCTGTTAAAATAGATTTTGAACTACTTATTTTCTCACCTATTATTTCAACATTATTTAATTCTTCATATTGCGCTTCTAACTCTTCAAGATTTACGTTTTCTAAATTAATTTCATTCAATTCTTTAGACAAAAATAAATTGTAATCGTATTCCTTTATTAATTCAGCTTTAGAAAGTTTTAAATTCTCTAAGGCCTTTTGAAGAGACTTATACACATTCAAACTTTTAGAAAACGAATCTAAATGCGACTGATTATTAGCCAAAGCATCAATAACTTTAAATTGGTAATCATCTTGTGTTAGTTGCTGTGTTTGGTGCTGCGAATGTATATCTATAAGATGTTTACTTAAGCTAATTAAACTCTCTAGATTCACTGGTGTGTCATTAATAAATGCTCTAGATTTACCAGAAGGCAGTATTTCTCGTCTTATTATGGTTTGCACATCATAGTCTAAGTCTAAATCATTGAACAAAGACTTTAAATTATAGTTAGCAAGATCAAAATTGGCTTCGATAATACATTTATCCTTTGCGTTTTTAACCTGACTTAGATCTGCACGCTTACCCAATACTAAAGATAAACCACCTAACAGGATAGATTTTCCTGCTCCTGTTTCACCAGTTATAATAGTTAGTCCGTTGTTAAAGGATACATTGAGCTCATCAATAAGAGCGTAGTTTTTTATGTATAGTGATGTAAGCAATCTTAATTAATTTTTACAATACGAAATTAAGTGATTATGGCTTAAAAATTGAAAACAGAAGAAGAAAAATGTCTAATGTTCTGAAAATATTCGGAATTCTAAAAAGCTAAAACACTTTCTTAAAACACTAATATTTAATATTACGCCACTTTTGCGAATACATTGGTGCTATTTTATTGAGAATATCTTTTGCATCAGCAACATTTACCTTAGGACCTCCATTAAGTATATCTAATATCTCATCTGCTTTGGCATCAAAAAATACGCGCATTAGAAACGAATTTGGTCGTACGCTATGTACTTTTTTCAACTCATCAAAAACAGAAATGATCTTCGTCTTTCCATCTTTCTGGTTGTCATTCATAATATCTAACCCTTCTCTATGATACATGTATACCGCTGTTCGTATACTTTTATACGAAGGCGATATAATATTGTCAATTAATGCAAAACGCGACTGTAAACCGTCTTCTAATTTCCATCCTTGACCACTAAGCTGCTGTGAGTAATTAGCAATTGTCTGTGCTTGTTTAAAATAATCACTCCCTCCATTTAACTCAAAGGAATCTGCGTCCATTCCTAAAATCATATAGACGTGAAATGCCAAAACCGAAACTAAATTAGATTCAAACTGGCTTTCATTAAATACTAAATTTTGAAATTCTAAATATTGAAAATTAAAATCTTTGTCATTATAATTATAAATAGGCGAACTGTAAGTAGAATTAAAAATTGGACGCGATGACGATACTTGTATCGATGCAGAAAAAGCGTCATTATTATTTTCTCTTACATTGATAACCATACCACAGTTAATACGCTCGTGTGCCTCAAAAGATTTGTTGGTCCACTTCGTATTATTTACGAATTCTGTTAACTGCTTTTCTAAAGTTTTAAAAATAATATCATTTTCATTTCCTGTTTGCTGAGCAATTACATTAACTGTACAATTAAGCTCTTGTGAAAATGAAATACTTGAAGCTAGTAAAGCAAATAAAAGAAATAATTTACGCATGAGTTTGTTTTAGTATAAGTTCCATTAAGTCTTGAGCCACTTCTCTTTTAGACTTTAAGTCGTTTTCTATAATTTCATTAGTAGATGTAATAAATGTAACTTTATTTGTTGACACTCCAAAACCTGCACCTTTATCTTGCAAGGAATTTAAAACAATAAGATCTAAATTCTTAGATTTTAGTTTCCCTTTTGCGTGTTCTAGAGCATTATTTGTTTCTAAAGCAAAACCCACTAAAAATTGATGTGATTTAATCTCACCAAGTGATTTTAAAATATCTTTAGTTTTTTCTAACTCAATAGTAAACGTAAATTCCTTCTTTTTTATTTTCTGACTAGCCACATTTTTTGGTCTATAATCGGCAACTGCAGCAGAAAGAATTGCAATATCAGTTTCTTTATAATGCTTATGTACCTCATTGTACATTTCATCTGCACTTGTTACGGGATTGACAGTCACAAAATTATTTCCTGTTTTTTGGTGTGTTGGTCCAGTAACCAAAATAACCTCAGCTCCTAAACCTGCCGCTGCATTTGCGATTGCAAAACCCATTTTGCCACTTGAATGATTACCAATAAAGCGCACAGGATCTATCGCTTCATATGTTGGACCAGCAGTAATTAACACCCTTTTACCTTTAAGTGGTAGTTGATCTAATATATCCTTCTCTATATAATTAAAAATATCTTCAGGTTCTGCCATTCTACCTTCACCTACTAATCCACTTGCTAATTCACCTGTACCTGCAGGAATGAGCTTATTACCAAATGAAATCAGTTTTTCAAAAGAAGCTTTTGTAGTTTCATGCTTATACATATCTAAATCCATTGCTGGCGCAAAATAAACTGGGCATTTAGCCGAAAGATACGTTGCTAATAATATGTTATCGCATACACCATTTGCCATTTTAGCCATAGTGTTAGCCGTTGCAGGTGCAATTATTAATAGATCAGCCCAAAGGCCTAAATCAACATGATTATTCCAAACCTGACTGTCATCTCCATCTTCTGTAAAAGATGAGTAAACAGGGTTTTTAGATAAAGTAGAAAGTGTAAGTGGTGTTATAAAATCCTTAGAAGCAGGTGTCATAACGACTTTAACGTTAGCACCTGCTTTTATAAATAATCTTACTAAGTTAGCAGATTTATATGCGGCAATACCAGCTGTAATGCCTAATAAAATGTTTTTGTCTTTTAAAATAGACATTTAATTAAGACTGAGGATCCTCAGTATTTCTATGATAAATTTTATCATCTAACCACTCTTTTACAGCTAGTGCGTGTGGTTTTGGTAATTTTTCGTAAAACTTAGAAACTTCGATTTGCTCTTTGTTTTCAAAAATTTCTTCAAGACTATCGTTATATGTTGCAAACTCTTCAAGTTTATCAATTAACTCTCTTCTTATGTCAGTATTGATTTGCTCTGCACGTTTTGCAATAACTGAAATTGCTTCATAGATGTTATCCGTTGGTGCATCTATTTCATTTCTGTTGTAAGTTACTGAACTTACTGGTGCATCTGTCTTTTTTAAATCCATCATTATATAATAGTTTAACTTTTTGTCTTTAATGTATTCAACTCTTCTTGTAATTGGTTGTACAATGCCGTAGCATTCTGAATATTTTCTGAGTTTGGGTATGCTTTCTTTAAAGCATTATAATAGCCAATTGCTTCATTGAGTCGTTCTTCCTTTAAATACTCTACACTTAAAATGGCTAAATTATAAGCAGCATCTAATCTGTAATAAAAAGCTTCACTTCTTAATGTCGTTCCTGGGAACTCTAATAAAAAGTTATTGAATGATTTAATTGATGCTTTATAGTCTTTAATTAAATCATATTGCTTTGCAATTTCGAATGCCTTTTTCTCTAATTTAAAATCTAATTCTTTTACCAAAGTATTAGCTTCACTTAAATATTGAGAATTAGGATTAGCATTTACAAACAACTGTAATTTTTCAATCGCTTCTATAGTCTCTTTTTGTTCTTTAGAGTAAATAGGTGAATTGTAATAATAACCTTTAGCAGATAAAAATGAAGCTTGTTCTGCCTTCTCACTCTGCGGGTAAATATCCGTAAACTTATCTAAATGATAACTAGACCTATAATACTCTTTCATATTATACAAACACATAGCATGCATAAATGTTAATTTCTCTGCCTGAGGTTTTCCTCTATACTTCTGAAGAATTTGATCTAGTAATCTAAATGATTTTGCCCACTTCCCGTCATTATAAAGTTCTTCAGCCATATCAAATTTGGCCGAAGTATCTTCAGATTTTAGGGTTTTCTGAAAATCACTACATGATACTAATATTAAAGTAACAAGTAATATGTAAAGTCCTCTCTTCATAAATTTTAAACAGACTGCAAAAGTAAACATTATAAACGGAATTTAAAAACAATTATTATTGGCTAATTTAAACGTTGTTTTTAGGCTAATTAGGTATTTATATAAAGTTTAACTTTTACCTAATATTTTCAATTCGTTTTTTATAGCATCTTTTAGGTTTTCTGTAGCTTCAACTAGCGGCAATCGCACATTTGAATTTGAAATATTAAGAGCTTCTAAAACAGCTTTTATACCAGCCGGATTGTTCTCTGAAAATATTAAACCTACAATTGGCATAAGCTTAAAATGAATATCATACGCTTCCTTCGCCTTGCGAGCAATACCTAAACGAATCATTTCAGAAAATTCCTTTGGTAATGCTTGTCCTATCACAGAAATAACACCAGAACCTCCTGCTAATGCTACACCCAAAGCTAAGTCGTCATCACCAGAAAGTATTAAAAAACCTTTTGGCTTAGTCCTTAAAAGCTCTAAATATTGATGCACATTATTACCTGCTTCTTTTACGGCTACAATATTTTCAAAATCCTTAGCTAATCTCAATGTTGTCTCTGGCAACATATTAGAAGATGTTCTACCAGGAACATTATATAGTATTATAGGTTTTGGTGAAACTAATGCAATTGCTTTAAAATGCTGATAAATACCTTCTTGTGTTGGCTTACTGTAATATGGAGAAACTGACAAAATTCCGTCAATTTCAGTAAAGTCCGTAGCTTTAATTTCTTCCACTACAGTTGCTGTATTATTACCACCAATTCCAAGTACAAGCGGCAATCTTCCATTATTTACTTTAGCTATAAAAGCTATTAATTCCTTTTTTTCTTCTGCAGTTACGGTAACACTTTCTCCAGTTGTTCCACTTATTACTAAATAATCAGTTCCGTTTGCAATATTGTATTCTACAAGACGCTCTAATGCTTCAAAATCGATACTTAAATCCGCATTAAAAGGTGTAATTAACGCTACACCAGTTCCTATAAACTTTGTCATTATAATTTTTTTAGTATGTTTAAATATTTCTTCAATTCTTGCTTAAATATATTGATGTTCTTTAATTCTACATCAATAATTAAATCGTAGAGTCTTTCATCTTCATTTGAAATTCCAACTTTAAAATTAGCTTTAGATATAGCCGTAATTTGATTTAATTGTAATACCGGATTTTTAAAAAAACAAATCAGCATATCAAACGGCTCATCAATAAAAGATTGTAAATCTTGGTTTTTTATTTTACCATTCCATCCAAAATCTTTTGGACTATAATGCGCATTCCACTGATTGTGCTCTAATTTATCATCCATAGTAAAGGCCACAATCTTATGTTTTGGCGATGTTAAGCCTAATTCTTTAAAATAGACTCTAAACACCTCAAACTCATGAAACTCATTAGCATTTAATAAAACCGCGACTGTTTTTACTTTACTATTGTTTACAGAAGGTTTTCGTTCTGCCAACAATTTGTTCACATATTTTCGATTTGATTTTTCTTTAAATGCTTTTAAAATCATTTATCTTTAGCCTTTGTGCAAATTTAATAAAAGCACTCACATTTTAATACAAACTTTATATAAGTTATTCAATGACTATTAAACACACACTAAAACTTTGTTTTTTACTACTGCTTTTTACTTGTTCTTCTTCGCAAGTTTCTAAAATTGAAGGTAAACGCATAAATATTGACGAGACCTTAGAGCCCAATAAAGAAGTAGAAGATTTTATTAAACCTTACAGAGAACATGTTAATGCAGATATGGATAATATTATCTCTTACGCATTAGACACTTATTCTAAATCTGATGGCGAATTAAATACTGCTATCGGAAATTTGATGGCTGATGCTGTCTATGATGAAGGTAACGAGGTGTTCCTTAAAAAAACTAGCGAACATATAGATTTTGTTTTGTTAAACCATGGTGGTATTCGTGCTATTATATCTCAAGGAAATATTACAACAAGAACAGCTTATGAAGTAATGCCGTTTGAAAACTCTGTAGTTGTGGTAGCCATGAAAGGCAATAAAGTTAATGAAATGATGGACTATTTAGCAAAAGCTAAACGCGCTCATCCTATTTCTAAACAGCTTCAACTTACTTTAACGGTTGATGACAAAATTAAGTCTGCAACAGTATTAGGAGAACCAATTGATCCTAAAAAAACGTATTACGTTGCTACTAACGATTATCTCTATAATGGTGGAGATGGTATGACGTTTTTTCAACCCAATGAAGGTTTAACCATCTTAGATTATAAAATTAGAAACGTATTAATTGATAATTTTAAGAAGACAGACACCTTAAATCCAAAGATCGACAACAGATTTATCAAATTAAAGTTTTAAAACGATGAAAAGAAGACAATTTATACAAAAATCCACTGCTGCAACCGTTTTAGCTGGTGTTGGCGGACTTAGTTTACAATCTTTTGATTCGTCTAAAATCACTAAGATTACCATACTGCACACCAACGATGTTCACAGTCATATTGATCCTTTTGGACCAGATGACGGCAGAAATGCGAATAAAGGAGGTGTTGCAAGACGTGCAACCTTAGTGGAATCTATAAGACAAGAAAATCCGAATACTTTATTATTAGATGCTGGCGACATTTTTCAAGGCACACCATATTTTAACTATTATGGAGGCGAATTGGAATTTAAGCTTATGAGCATGCTAAAATACGATTTAGCCACAATTGGAAATCATGATTTTGATAACGGAATTGATGGTCTTTATGCACAGATTCCTCATGCTGACTTTGAATTCGTTTCTGCCAACTATGACTTTTCAAATACTGTAATGGATACGCATGTAAAACCTTATAAAATTTTAATTAAAGACGGAATTAAAATTGGTGTTTTTGGATTAGGAATTAAGCTAGAAGGTTTAGTGGATAAAAAAATGTATAAAGAAACCGTATATCACGATCCTATTGAAAAAGCACAAGACATGTCTCGAATTTTGAAGGAAGAAGAAAAATGTGATTTAGTTATTTGCCTTTCTCATATAGGCTATAATTATAAGAATAAGCCAAACAAAGTTAGCGACTTAAAATTAGCAAGAGCAACAAAAGATATTGATCTTATTATTGGAGGACACACGCACACCTTTTTACCTAAACCTACGATTGAAAAAAATAGTGTTGGTAAAAATGTCTTAGTTAATCAAGTTGGTTGTTATGGATTATATCTTGGTAAAGTAGATTTTTATTTTAATTCTGGAAAAAACATTAAAGCAGATGGCGCTTCCATAGTTGTGTAATTAGAGCTCAGAGTAATTTTAGATTAATCATTTAGAGAAACTACTATCCGTAAATAGATAATGGATTGAAACATTAATACTTTAAAAACAAATCATACTAAACTCGAATGGAATTCAAAGGATGACGCCAAAACTTAAAAGAAATATTAAACGAGTTATTCCATTTGGTTTAATCTGGCTGATATTTGGTATCATCTTTTTAATAATTGAGTATGCCGCCACAAAAGATTTTGGCTATACAATCAATGGCGTCATAAAACTAGATTATAAAATTGTATTATTTGCCTTGCCTGTTGTTACAATTGTTGGTTTGATATTAGGAATCATTGAACTACTTTTTATAAACCAATTGTTTTTAAAAAAAAGTTTCTTAACCAAAGTCATAGGAAAGTCAATTATCTACTCTCTATTTCTCTTTATTATAATTTGTATCGCTTATCCTGTAGCAGCGAGTATTGAATTAAAAACAAATATTTTCGACGAGCAAATTTTGAACAAATTCAGTGAATTCATCAATAGTATAAGCTTTATTAGTACTAGTTTTCAAATGGCTGTTTCACTTGTTTTTACACTTTTTTACAATGAAATAAGTGAAAAAGTTGGTCCTAATTCATTTTCAAATTTTATAACAGGCAAATATCATAAGCCAAAAATTGAAAACAGGATTTTTATGTTTCTGGATATGAAATCGTCAACAGCAATTGCTGAAAAAATTGGCCACCATCAATATTTCAAGCTTTTAAATGAATACTATAATGTAATTTCAGAAGCAGTAATAACATATTCTGGTGAAGTTTATCAATACGTAGGTGATGAAATGGTTGTATCATGGAAAGTTTCAAAGAATATAAACAATAATTGCATTTATTGCTTCTTCAAAATGAAACACGACTTAGAAAATCGAAAATCTAAATTTATTGATAAATATAAAGTACATCCAACTTTTAAAGCCGGAATTCATTTTGGCGAGGTTACAACTGGTGAAATCGGAAGAATAAAAAAAGATGTGGTTTTTACGGGTGATACTTTAAATACGACTGCGAGAATTCAAGGTTTATGTAATGAACTTTCCGTTGACCTATTAATATCTTCTCAGCTATTAAATATATTAAATTTGGACCATCCATATTCCATAAAATTTAAAGGTAATAATGAGTTAAAAGGAAGAAAAGAAGTGGTTGACTTATATACTATTGAAGAACAAGTTAAAAGTGACAACACACTCGACTAATTGATCAATTAGGTGTTTTCAACTTCTAAAGGTTCGTCAATATATGCTGCTATCGGCTCAGTAACTTTATATTGAGACTGTGCATATAAAAAGACGAAGGCAATTACTAGAAAGAAGGCATAAATGTATCCCAAACTGTCATCATTTAAAATGTAGAAATACGCTAATTGAATTATTTCTGAAAACGTAAGGAATATAGTAGCCAATAAAAATAGCATAGACTTTGAGTTATTGCGATACATATAATCGATAAGCGCAATGGATAATAATGCCATAACAACACCATTGTAAGTATATTCTAAAATATATTGTGAGGTAGTCAACACACCTTCTGTTGTATTTGAGATTAGCGATACACAGAATATATCTAAAACAACTAAAACTAAAATCGGAATGGTTAATTCAGAAAATATTGTTCTTAATCTCAGTTGCCTAATCGTTTTAAGTATTAACAGAACATAAGACACTATATAAAGCATATTACTAACAAAGTATAAATAATCAACTTCATCTGCCTTAACTTCAGGAGTGTGCCAAGAAATTGCTCCTAATACTTGTGCTAAAGTAAATGTAATAAGAAATGTAATAAAGAATTTAGATCTAACTTTCGAACGTCCAATATAAAAAATTGTAAATAATACTAGCGCGATTGCACTTACGTAGGCGCCTTCTACCTCCAAGGTTAAACCTTGCAGCGAAATATAAACTCCTCCCAGCAGTAGCAATATTATTTTTATCGTTCTATTTAATAACATTATAATTGATCCCTTAATTATGGAAGCAAATATAAACATTTTTTTAACACTTTAACGAATAAATTATGTATTTCATCGAATAAATAGCTGTTTTTCTGTAAGAATTTATTTCAATTTACTCAAAAAGTCTAATTCTGTTAGTATTTGAATATTCAATTTTTCGGCTTTTGTCCGCTTACTTGGTCCCATTTTATCACCTGCAACGAGATAAGATGTTTTAGATGAGATAGATGAAGACACCTTTCCTCCATTATCTTCTATGAGTTTTTTAAGCTCATTCCTAGAAATCGTTTCAAATACGCCAGACACCACTATAGACAACCCCTTTAACTTATCAGTTTGGTTAGCAAGTTTCTCAGCTGAGATTTCTAATTGCACTCCAAACCCTTTTAAGCGCTCTATAATCAATTTATTTTCTTCTGAAGAGAAAAACTCCACAACACTCTGCGCAATGCGCTCTCCTATTTCATCAACCGTAACTAAATCTAATAGCGATGCATACATTAAAGCATCGATAGATTTATAATGCCTAGCCAATTTCTTGGCAACCGTTTCACCTACATAACGAATGCCTAAAGCAAATAGTACACGCTCAAACGGAATTTGCTTAGAAGCCTTAATACCATTAACCAAGTTTACAGCACTTTTTTCTGCCATTCGTTCTAACGGAATCACTTGTTCCACAGTTAATTCATATAAATCTGAATAATTATAAATTAGGCCTTCCTTAACTAATAAAGCAACCGTCTCACCTCCTAGTCCATCAATATCCATAGCTTTCCTAGAGATATAATGTTGAATTCTACCTACCACTTGTGGTGGACAGCCTATATAATTAGGACAGTAATGTTTTGCCTCACCTTCTAATCTAACTAATTCTGTACCACATTCAGGACAACTAGCAATATAACTCGTTGGTATAGAATCCGCAGGACGCTTTGTTAGGTCTACCGAAATTATCTTTGGAATAATCTCGCCTCCTTTTTCTACAAAAACCTCATCGCCTACTCTAATATCTAATTTTTCAATCTGGTCTGCATTATGAAGCGAAGCTCGTTTAACCGTTGTACCAGCCAATTCTACAGGTTCTAAATTAGCAACAGGTGTTATAGCTCCTGTTCTTCCAACTTGATATGTAATTTCATTTAAACGTGTAGAAACTTGTTCGGCCTTAAACTTATACGCCATAGCCCAACGTGGTGCTTTTGCAGTAAAACCTAATTCATCTTGTTGGTATAGATTATTTACTTTAACTACAACACCATCTATCTCGTAAGGTAAATTGTGTCTGTTTTTATCCCAATAGTCTACATACTCTAAAACCTCATCAATAGATTTTACTAATTTGGCTTCTTTTGGCACTTTAAATCCCCAAGCTCTAGCTTTTTCTAAACCTTCGTATTGCGAAGTTAAATTTAGATTGTTGCCCACTATACTATATAAAAGACATTCTAAAGGACGCTTTGCCACTTCTGAACTATCTTGAAGCTTTAAACTTCCTGATGCCGTATTTCTTGGGTTTTTATAAGGTTCTTCCTCGTTTTCGATGCGTTCCGCATTCATTTTTAAAAAGCCTTCAATAGGTAAAACAATTTCGCCTCGTATATCAAAACGTTCTGGAAAATCGCCTTTCAATTGAAGCGGAACGGTATTAATGGTTTTTATATTCGCCGTAACTTCATCGCCTTGCACACCATCGCCTCGTGTGACTGCCCTTAATAATTTACCATTTTCATAGGTTAAACTCATAGATGCGCCATCGTACTTTAACTCACACATATAGTTAACGTCGCCATCTACCATTTTTTTGATTCGTGTTTCCCAATCCAACAAATCTTCTTTAGAGTATGAATTATCTAAAGAATACATTCGAGAATCATGAACCGTTGTTTTAAAATTTTTAGTCACTGCACCACCAACACGTTGTGTTGGCGAATTAGCATCAAAAAACTCAGGATGCTTTTCTTCTAAAGCTTGAAGTTCTTTTAATTTTATATCGAAATCATAATCACTTATCGTTGCATCATCTAAAATGTAATAATTGTAGTTGTGCTGACGTAATTCTTCTCTAAGTGATTCTATTTGTTGTTTTGTGTTCATTATTAAATTATTCTTTTAGAAGATTTTTAAAATCTTCAAATATTATTTTCTGGTCATAACTAAAAGCCATTGCTCTCGTATGAAAAATGAATAAATAGTTTTTATAGGTATAGAAAAATGGATTTGTATTAAAGTAAAAGACTGTTCCACCTTTCTTTTCAATATTTTCGTGAGCAATTTTGGCTAAAGTTTGTGTTTTAAATTCCCATTGTTCAATTATTCCATCTTCAATCCAATTGTCATCCATATCATCTCTGTAAAAATAAGACCAAATACTTACTGTATTTTCAAAAACCTCAACATCAAAATCCTCTAATTCATCTTTGAAATTTTTGGACTTAACAAATCGGCTAATTCCTGTTTCATCAAAAGTTAATTCATAAAATGGCTTCTCTTTAAAAAACACAGGTTTCTTTGAACTATTTTTTCCTAAGCCATATATTTTTTTAGCGCGAATTGTATCATGCTTCCATCTTCCTAATTCTAATCTATTAGTCAATACAATAAACTCATGAATTGGCGAATTACCAGTAAGTGCATCTTTTTTATTAATTTGTGATTCTTTATAAAGTGTAGTCGAATCGGCTGCCTCAATAACTTCTTTCTTATTTTCTACCACTGGAATAGATTGTTTTTCTTTCTTACAAGAGAAACAAATAATCAAAACAAAAAAAGAAATTAAACTTCTCATTCTATACCTTTTTACCCTTCAACATTCTATTATTTCCATTTAAGTCTTTCAATAATTTAACAGCTTCAAAATTAGTGTTAGTTAGTAAAGCCTTCGTTTCTTCTCCAAGATATTGATTTATTTCAAAATACAATTGTCCTTTTGATTTTAAGATTTTTTCCGCGAATGCTGTTATGGCTTTATAAAATAGTAACGGATTATCATCTTCTACAAACAATGCTAAATGTGGTTCATTGTTTAAAACATTGGGTTTAATTTCTTGTTTTTCTAGGTTTCTAACATATGGTGGATTAGAAACAATAATATCGAATTTAGATGCCGCATCAAGTGCGGAATGACAAGTTTCGTCTAAAATACTGGCTTCAATAAAATGGGCATTAACCTTATTTAATTCAGCATTTTGCTTTGCCATCTTTAAAGCATCTGGACTTACATCTAGTGCATAAACTTCGGCATTCGGTAAGTTTTTAGCTAAAGAAATGGCTATGCAACCAGAACCTGTACCAATGTCTAAAATTTTAAGTTTAGATGCTTCGCTTTGTTCTGAATGACTTCGGATAATCAAATCCACCAACTCTTCTGTTTCAGGTCGTGGAATTAATACATTTTCATTCAATTTAAAAGGTAATCCAAAGAATTCCGTTTCGCCTAGTAAATACTGAATTGGTTTTTGTTGTTTTAAATGCTCTAAGGCTTTAAAAAACGTTTCGGTTTCAGGTTTTGTGATGGCTAATTCTGGTTCTAACGTTAATTGAATTCTTGCTATATTCAAATAATGTTCTGTGCACAAATAGAAAAAACTATTCACTTCATGCTGACCATAAATTGCATCTAATTCTATATGAAATATATTCTGAAGTTCTTTTAAAACCATAACCTACAAATCTTTAAGCATCCAAACCGTACACGAGTAATGACCAGTATTTCCGAGTGGTTTATCAATAGATTTAAATCCTACTTTTCTGTATAATTTGCGCGCATCATCCATATAAGGCAAGGTTTCTAAATAGCATTGAGCAAAACCAGCTTGTTTGGCAAAATCAAGACATTTCTGCATCATTTCTGAACCTAAACCTTTACCTCTAGCTTCTGGCATAAAGTACATTTTTTGTAGTTCACAGATATTACCTTCGTAATTATCTAATGGCGAAATTCCTGCACCACCAATAACGTCATTACCAGCTTCAACTATAAAATAGGCTTTCTTTTCTGCACTGTAGGTTTCCGTCATACAATCTAAAGCTGAATCTTCATAGGCTGTGCCCACTTTTGGAACACCCATTTCTATTAAAACATTACGAATCGCCTTCGCAATTTTAGGGTTATCCTTAGCTTCAATTTCTCGAATAACAATAGTATCTTTACGCACTTAATAATTAGGTTTTAGCAATTTCAAAAATACGTATAAAAACAATTTTATGTTTAAAAGACTCTTAATGTTTTCCTTAACTTTTACACTACTTTTCAACTGTTCTGTAACGGAAAAACCAGAATTTGTAAAGCTAGATAACATAAAAGTTGTTGATTCTAATTCTAAAAGAATCACACTCAGTGCAGATGCTTTTTTCTTGAATAAAAATGATGTTGGTGGCACACTAAAAACGGATGATCTTAAAGTCTATGTTAATGATACAGAAGTTGCCACAATTATTTCTGATGAATTTGATGTACCACGAAAAAAGGATTTTACAATCCCATTAACGGTTACTGTAGAAACAGAAAAACTTATTGATAAAAATAGTTTAGGTGGTTTATTAGGAAGTTTAATTAGCCAAAGCCTAAAAGTGCATTATAAAGGCGACATTAAATATAAAATTATGGGTTATTCGTCTACATATACGGTTGATGAAATCCAAGATGTAAAAATTAAACTTTAATTGACTTCACACGAAACTTATATAAAACGCTGTTTGCAAATTGCCAAAAACGGATTAGGAATTACAAGACCTAACCCAATGGTTGGCGCTGTGATTGTTTATAACGACCAAATTATTGCCGAAGGATTCACTAGTGCTTATGGTGGCAATCATGCTGAAGTTAATGCCATAAATGCCGAAAAAGACCAATCGCTTTTAGCCGAAAGCACCATTTACGTGACCCTAGAACCTTGCAGCCACTATGGAAAAACACCACCTTGCAGTGATTTAATTGTTAGAAACAATATACCAAATGTGGTTATTGGTTGTATTGATGATAATCCTGAAGTTGCCGGAAAAGGCATTGCAAAACTTAGAGCATCTGGCTGTAAGGTTACTGTTGGTGTTTTGAAAGACGAATGCAAAGCACATCACAAGCGATTTTTTACATTTCACAATAAAAAGCGTCCTTATATTATATTAAAATGGGCAGAAACTTCAGATGGTTTTATTGCACCTTTAAAAAAGGACGAACAAAAACCAGTTTGGATAACCAACCAGTATTCACGTCAATTAGTCCATAAATGGCGCGCCGAAGAACAAGCCATTTTAGTGGGAACCAATACCGTTGAAGCAGACAATCCGAGTTTAACGGTTAGAGATTGGTCTGGCGACAACCCAATTAGAGTTGTTTTGGATAGAACTTCAAAATTAAATTCAGATTACGCTATTTTTAATGATGACGCTAAAACCATTAGGATTACTTCTGAAACTATTGATTTTAAAAAACCGATAGCCATTCAAATTGCGACTTTATTACATGCTGATAATATTAACTCTGTAATTATTGAAGGTGGTTCACAAACGCTTCAAACTTTTATTGATGAAGAGCTTTGGGATGAAGCCAGAGTTTTTATCGGGAAAACTGAATTTAAATCTGGTATTAATGCACCACAATTTAGTGGGGATTTGATATCTGAAACCAATATTAAAAATGATACTTTAAAAATATATGCAAAAGATTAAGACTTTAATTTTCGATTTTGGCGATGTATTTATCAACCTTGACAAACAAGGTGCCATGCAACATGCTTTAGATTTATTCAATTTAGAGACCTTTGAATCTGATATGATTGGAATTAACGAATTATATGAAGTAGGAAAGATTACGACTTCTGAATTTATAGCATTTTACAAATCGAAATTTCCAAATATTAATGAAGTAGAACTTATTAAGGCTTGGAATTGTATCATTAAAGACTTCCCAAAGCATCGCTTAGAGTTTATTAAAAATTTAGCACTTCAAAAAGAATACAAACTCATACTACTGAGTAATACAAATGATATGCATATTGATTATGTAAAGGAAACGGTTCCGTTTTTTGAAGAATTTAAGTCGTGTTTTGATGTCTTTTATTTATCTCAGCAAATTCATTTTAGAAAACCAAATAAAGATATTTTTGAATACGTGTTAAATGAAAATAAGCTTAACGCTAATGAATGTCTGTTTATAGATGACACTAAAGACAATACTGATACAGCAGACCAAATGGGATTTCATACTTGGAATATTGATGAAACCAAAGAAGATGTAGTCACTCTTTTTGAAACTAAAAAAGCACTCTTTTGATATATTTACTTCTCAGTATTCTATCATCAACTGGAATATTTGTTTTATTTAAACTATATAGCAAGCATAAGGTTAATACGCTCCAAGCTATAATTGTAAACTATATTACAGCCTGCATAGCTGGCTTATTCTTTTACGATGGTAAAGTTATTATTTCTCAAATTGTAGGTGCAAGCTGGTTTTATGGAGCACTTGGTTTAGGTTTTTTATTTATAGCTATATTTAATGTCATGGCATTGACAGCACAGAAAAACGGCCTTTCTGTAGCTTCAGTTGCCAGTAAAATGAGTGTTATAATTCCTATCCTTTTTGGTATTTATGTATATAACGAAAGTATTGGTGCTCAAAAAATCATTGGTATAGTATTAGCGTTATTTGCTGTTTATCTAACCTCTATTAAACCAAAAGACAACACTGTATTGAAGCCATCAATATTTCTACCAGTCATGCTATTCTTTGGTTCTGGAATTATAGATACATCAGTTAATCATTTTGCTCCTGACGATAATATTCCTTTATTTTCAGCTACGATTTTTGGTATCGCTGCAACTATTGGATTAGTAATTTTAAGTTACAAAGCTATAAAAGAAAAAAATCGTTTCGAATTAAAAAGTATACCTTTTGGTATTACTCTCGGTATCGTTAATTATGCTTCAATTTATTTTTTATTAAAAGCCTTACGTGTAGATGGCTATGAAAGCTCTACTGTATTTACTATTAATAATGTGATTATAGTAGCAATCTCTACGTTAATAGGTTTGTTATTCTTCAAAGAACATATTTCAAACAAAAACTGGATTGGAATAGTTATCGCTATCGTATCAATTGTATTAGTTACATTAACGTAATCAAATTTTTAGTAACTAAAATCAATGATAACCTTAATTCTTTGTAATTTTAAAAATCACGGATTTCTCATCTTCAAAAAGTCTAATAAGATATAAACCTATTCGTAAACTTTCAAGGTTTACAAAATCAGAGTTAGCTTTGTTTAGCACAACTTTTCCTGATATATCGTAAACTTTAATTTCATCGATTTGTTTTGTGAAATTTAAAATAGTTTTTGTGGGATTAGGATATACATTTAAATTCACATAGTAAGAATCATCGTCAGATAACATATTAACACAATTAGCTGAAATAGAGTTTACATCTTCAATAATCCCGGTGTTATTAAAAGTTAATCCATTAAAACCAATATAATTTTCAGAATATCTGGTCACTCTAAAAGCTTCATTTACACCTGGCTGTGAGAATTGATTATAATTAGAATTATTACCTGCAGGAATAATATAAACCCATATTACATTACCCATATTATCTACCTCTGTAATTCTTCCTTTGCCAGATTCGTTAATTAAAGCATTACCATTAGACATAAATTGCACGCCAGATTTTTTGCCCTCATGCATAACAGTACTCATTATTACTCCATCCCAAGACCAAAAATAATCTTCAGGTAAATATTTACCCGAATTTAAAGTGTAGACGCCTTCGGTATGGTTTTGATCGATAATATGAATAGATGATGCAGCAAAATCACTACCGTAACCAGCGTTATTAAATACAGAAATTTTACCTTGATTAGGTCCTTCAGTAATCCATTTTACATCGTGCTGACCATTTAATTTACGGTCTGCGACTATACCGTTGTCATAAACTTCTGGGTTTCCCCATCTCCAAAGTATATCGCCTCCTTTACCATAAATTCCACCATCATGTTTTCCTGCCTCGATAGTTGTAGTACTGTGATCAATTATATAAATTTCGTTTAAATTTCTTGCTGAAAATACAATTTGATCTAATTCTTCATTATAATTTATAGCATTTACGTGCATGAAATTTGATTGATTTCCATAATTAAGATCAAATAATTGTGGATTATTTGCAACAACACCATAATTATCTTTAGAACTATCGAAATCTTGAATTAAATGATCAAAAGCCTTCCATTCCCAGACAAGGTTTGCAGAATTACTGCCTAATGGCTCAATTTCTATTATTCGTTCAAGCTGAAAATCATCATCAGGAAAGGAAACATCTAACCCATGACCTACCATTTCACTTTTAGAGTAAACATCTCTCACTAATACTAAAAAATTACCATTAGATAATGGAGCAATATCATGATGAGTTACAAAACCAAGATCGCTATAAGAAATACTCCAAACTATATTATTATCCCAATCTCTAATTTCTGCATTAGTTCCATTACTCAATAATAAATTCCCATTTTCTAAAAAATATGATCTGCTCACTCCATCTCCTGTGGCATCCCATTGATTAACAACCTCTCCACAGTTATTAATTAAAAACACTCTATTATCATTTGTAGGCTTAATTAATGTATAGCCCTCTGATTTGGTTTTATTAAAATCATTATAAACTAAGCCAATCGTTTCTTGATCTTGAGCCATAATAACATTAAAAGACAGTAAGAAGAATAGTATATTTATTTTCACCATTGATATTTAAAATTTAAAACGAAAAATATAAGTAAATTTATAGAACATTATAAACTTTACTTATTAAAAAATGTATTCTATCCAATAATCTAATTGCTAATAAAATTAATCGTCATAGAAAGCCCTCTTCACATCGATAAAATTGAATATTATTATATTATAACGATTATATAATAAGTGTATTGGTATTTTTGTCGAAGCGATATTAACTATCTTACAGAATGACAGAGGAAGATTTATACCAAACAATTTTAGAGCCTGCAGAAGGCGAAATATTCAAAGATAAAAATAGTAAGTTCATTGGTTTTGCGTTTCCGGTAGATAACGAAGACCAAATAAAACAACACCTTGAGGACGTAAAAAAAACACATTATTCTGCAAGACATTGGTGCTACGCCTACCAGATAGGAGCCGAGTCTAAACAATATAGAGCGAACGATGATGGCGAACCTAGTAATTCTGCAGGTATGCCTATTTATGGACAAATACAATCATTTGAAGTAACCAACATTCTAATAATTGTAGTTAGATATTATGGTGGCGTAAAATTGGGAGTTGGTGGTTTAATAAATGCTTACAGAACAGGCGCACAATTAGCTTTAGAAGCTTCAAAAATTGTAGAACGAACAATTAATAAAGAATTTCAACTCATTTTTGAATACAAAAACATGAGCAAGGTGATGAGATTAATCAAAGAGAATGAAGTCGAAATCAAAAAACAAACGTTAGAATTAAATTGTATGTTAGAAATATCTGTCAGAAAAAGTAACGGTTCTAAAGTTTTTGAATTATTTGATCAATTTTACGGTATTGAAATCAAAGAATTATAACGAATAATTTTGCAGTTGGTCTAAAAGATATTTTGGACAACGTGTTGGTCTATTTCGCTTCGTGTCAATAAAAGCCAAAATTGTACTTCCTGTTGCTAATAAAATGTTAGACTGATTTCGTAATTCATATTCAAATTCAATAGAAGCCGTTGGCATTTTTTTAAGTGTAGTTTTTACTTTAAGAACATCATCATAACGTGCTGAATTTTTGTAGTTTACAGAAAGTGATACTACAGGTAACATTATCCCATCCGCTTCCATTGCACTATAACTTAAGCCAAATTCACGTAACCACTCGGTTCTTCCTACTTCAAAGTATACCGCGTAATTGGCGTGGTATACAACGCCCATTTGGTCTGTCTCACCATATCGCACTCTTATTTCTGTTTCATTAAAGTTCATTTATGTAAATTTGTTTAGGATTTATTTCGTAATTTTAAATTCGTTTTAAACATGAGGAAAAATTTCTAAATATTCAAAATATTTTAATTTTTTTATTAAGAATTTTGTTCACATATTTGCCTTGTTCAAAAACTACTAGAGAATCCTAATTCTCTTTTTTTTTGCTAATATAACTAACAACAAATAACTTAACTTAACGCATGGAGAACACAGCGCAATCTGTATGGAGTAATTGTCTTGCTTTTATTAAAGACAATATTCAACCACAAGCCTACAAAACTTGGTTTGAACCTATAGATGCTGTTAAACTCTCTGGAAATGCATTGAGTATACAAGTGCCAAGTAAATTCTTCTATGAATGGTTAGAAGAGCATTACGTTAAGATTTTAAAAGTTTCGCTTACAAAAGAGTTAGGAGAAGATGCCAAATTGGTTTACGTTATTAAAATGGAAAACACATATGGTAATAAGCAACCTTTCACTGAAAAAATTCCAAGTTCAAATAGATCTGCTGTAAAATCGCAAGATGTCGATGTGCCTTTTAATAATAAAAGCCCTGAACTTAGAAACCCATTTATCATTCCGGGAATAAGAAATGTTAAGATTGAGTCTCAATTAAACCCAAGTTATAGTTTTGAAAACTTCCTTGAAGGCGACTCAAACCGTTTAGCTAGAAATGCAGGTATTGCAGTAGCAAATAAACCAGGAGGAACTTCATTTAATCCATTATTGATTTTTGGAGGTGTCGGTTTAGGCAAAACACACTTAGCCCATGCCATTGGTGTTGATATCAAAGATAAATATCCTGAGAAAACTGTATTGTATATTTCTGCAGAGAAGTTTACACAGCAGTATATTGATTCTGTAAAGAAAAATAATAGAAATGACTTTATTCACTTCTATCAAATTATAGATGTTTTAATTATTGATGACGTACAATTCTTATCTGGTAAAACAGGTACGCAAGATGTATTCTTTCATATATTTAATCACTTACACCAAAACGGAAAGCAAGTTATTTTAACGAGTGACAAAGCGCCTGTAGATATGCAAGATATTGAGCAACGCTTATTATCTCGTTTTAAATGGGGACTTTCTGCCGAATTACAAACTCCAGATTTTGAAACTAGAGTTTCTATTTTAAAGAATAAGCTTTATAGAGATGGTGTTGAAATGCCAGATGATATTGTAGAATATGTTGCAAAACATATTAAAACCAATGTAAGAGAGCTAGAAGGTGCTATTATTTCTTTAATTGCTCAGTCTTCATTCAACAAAAAGGAAATTACAATAAATCTTGCAAAAGACATCGTAGAAAAGTTTGTTAAGAACACTAAGCGTGAAGTCTCTATAGATTACATTCAGAAAGTAGTTTCAGATTATTTTCAGATGGATGTTAATACACTACAATCTAAAACACGTAAGCGTCATATTGTACAAGCACGTCAGTTAGCTATGTTTTTTGCCAAAAAATACACTAAAGCGTCTTTAGCTAGTATTGGTTCTCAAATCGGGCAACGTGATCATGCTACAGTTCTACATGCTTGTAAAACCGTTGATAATTTATCATCAACTGATAAGCAATTTAGAAAATACGTTGAGGATTTGTCTAAAAAGTTAGCTCTTTAATTACCTTTTATTATGACTCGTATTTTAATGGTATGCTTAGGGAATATTTGCCGTTCACCTTTAGCACACGGAATTATGCAGTCTAAACTTCCTGAAGACCATTTTTATGTTGATTCTGCTGGTACAGCTGCCTACCACGTTGGCAATAAACCAGACAGACGCTCTATTGCTGTAGCCAAAAAACATGGACTAGATATAAGTACACAAACTGCTAGACAATTTACGGTTGCTGATTTTGATACGTTTGATTATATCTACGCTATGGACTCTTCAAACTATGAAGACATTATTAGGCTTGCGAGAAATAATTCTGATATCGAAAAAGTAATGTTGTTTTTAGAAGCTAATACCTTTATTCAAAATAAAAATATGCCAGATCCTTATTATGGCGAAAAAGATGGTTTTGAATATGTATACAATCTTGTACATGAAACCTGCGACATCTTAATAAAAACAATAAACGACTAATCGTAATTTTACTATATCTAAGCTCCTTTTTTTTGTAAATTAGTAGCTAAAACCATTAATAATTATGCTGAAGTCTGCTATTACTCTGTTTGTTTTTGCTTTTTTCACCTTACAGTTTTCACACGCCCAAGACATAGATTTAGAGCTATTTGCTTCAAATTTTAATAGACCTGTAAACATTAAACATGCTGGTGACGATAAACTTTATGTTGTAGAACAAGATGGGCTTATTAAAATAATTAATTCTGATGGCTCCATAGAAAGTACTGCTTTCTTAAATATTGACAATCTTGTTATTGACAGCGGTAACGAAAGAGGCTTGTTAGGCTTGGCTTTTCATCCAGACTACGAGACCAATGGTTACTTCTTTGTATATTATATAGACAATTCTGGAGATTCTGTAATTTCTAGATTTACTAGAGATGCTACAAATCCGTTGTTAGCAGATGCTGGTTCGGAGTTTAATATTATTTCCTTTTATCAGCCCTACAGTAATCATAATGGTGGTGATTTAGCTTTCGGACCAGATGGCTTTTTATACATTGCTTCTGGCGATGGTGGTGCTTCTGGTGACCCTCAAAATAACTCACAAGACACAACAAATTTTTTAGGTAAAATTTTGAGGTTAGATATCAATTCAGTCACATCAATACATAATTATAGTATTCCTGCAGACAACCCATTTGTAGGCAACCCAAGTGTTAATGGAGAAATTTGGGCTTACGGATTAAGAAACCCATGGAAATTTTCTTTTGATAGCTTAAACGGAGACATCTGGATAGCAGATGTTGGACAAAATGCATACGAAGAAATTAACCACACTACGGCTGCAGATGCCGCTGCCGGATTAAATTATGGATGGCGTTGCTACGAAGGTAATTCAATATTTAATTCTGACGATTGCTCCGCAGCTAGTACTTATACTTACCCTATTGGTGGCTATCACCATTTTGACGATGGAGAATCTAAGTGCTCTATAACAGGTGGTTATGTATATAGAGGAACAGCATATTCTAGTTTTGATGGTTTATACTTCTTTGCTGATTACTGTAGTCAAGAAATAGGTTTCTTAACTTATGATGAAACCAATGACGTTTGGAATAGAAACTTACAAGATTTTAATGGTAATTGGAGTGCTTTTGGTGAAGATTTAAATGGAGAATTATATATTTCAGATTTAACATCTGGAAATATTTATAAATTAACGGATACGACGTTAAGTTTAAATCAAAATTCAATTTCTTCAATTTCCGTTTATCCTAATCCATCTAATAATATTGTGAATATAAATTTTGGCACAAATTTAGCAAATGAATTATCATCTGTTATACATATATTTGACCTACAAGGAAAAGTAATGAAAACTGTTGCTCAAAGTACAACTAGTATTCAGCAAATTAATATATCCGAATTGTCAGTTGGGATTTACCTATTAAAAATAACAGACGAAAACGGAGCACAATCCATTCATAAACTGGTTAAAAATTAATGAGCATCACAAAAGGAACATTATACCTCATACCAACACGATTAGGAGATAATCCACCATTAGAGGTTTTACCGATTTCAATCAAAAAGATAATCGAAGATTTAGACTATTATATAGTTGAAAATGAAAAAACTGCAAGACGATTTATTAAACGTGTTTCTCCCGGAAAATCTCAACCTTCATTAAAATTACAAGTACTAAATAAATATACCACTGAAGCTGAACGCAACACTTATCTTAATAGTTGTTTAGAGGGAAATTCTATTGGTTTATTATCTGAAGCTGGCTGCCCTGCAATCGCAGATCCTGGTGCTGATATTGTAAGTTTAGCCCATCAAATGGATATAAAAGTTGTTCCACTTGTTGGTCCATCATCTATCATTTTAGCGCTAATGGCATCTGGTATGAATGGCCAGAGTTTCACATTCAATGGCTATTTACCTATTGATAAAAGCGAGAGAAAAGCTAAGTTAAAGTCTTTAGAACGGTTATCTTCTGAACATAACCAAGCTCAAATATTCATTGAGACACCTTATAGAAACATGAAAATGCTCGAAGATTTATCACATACATTACAACCTAATACAAGAATTTGTGTGGCTTGTGATTTAACATTACCAACCGAGTATATTAGAACGAAAACTGCGAAAGATTGGAAAAATAACAAAGAAGACCTCCACAAGAGACCTGCAATATTTATTATCCAAAAAGACTAATGACTAAATAATTATAAGGTAACTCTAGCTTTTTTATCTGGTGTGATCATTGAAGTATCATAACCAGAGAATCTTTTCATGTAAGTTTTAACCGTTGCTCCATAAGCGTCAGAACTATTGGTACCTCCATAACTACGCAAGTATTTCTTAACACTTCCTGGACCTGCTAAGTGCGCAGCTGCTAAAATACCAGATTCGGTAATTTCTATCCCTCCAATAAATTTACCTTCAAAACGCTTTATGTCTTTTCGAAGCACCCATTTATTTCTTTCTGCGTTTGCAACAAAGGCCTTTTCTTGTAACTCAGGATTATATAAAAATTGATTGGGTGTGTATATACCTAACAACTTTAAAGTTTCTTCACCAAACTGATACTTTCCTAAATAACCCAAAGTATTTACCGTAAAATAGTTTCCCCTTGATTCTTTAAATGCTAATGCCTCTTTAAAACCATCAAATGATTTACCTAGATGTGGTGTAAACATATTATACTTCACTGAAGTCTCTTTAGGCAACATGGCCAAATCTTCAGAAATGTTATAGTTAAGTTCTAAACCTTCAGTAGAATACACTTCAAGGTTAAGTGTAGTATCTGGATACAATGATATTGCTAAGAGCAAACAAATTGAAAACGGTAATAAAAAATTCTTAATGTTACTTTTAATCATAACAGCTAAATTTAATTAGTAAAATAATTTCCCCAATTACGTTACCAAATTCGCGTGCAAATATACGACTATTTTGTAATTACTGAAAATCAGCCGCTTAAGTGTTAAAATTTTAACTTAAAAGTATATAAAATGCCACTTTGAACGACCATCGTCACTCAACTCCAATGCAGGAAAAGGAACTTTAATAACGTTAAAAACGCTAAAAACAGTTTTTAAGACGTTAGAATTGGTCTTAATTTTGGTTAAATCAACATCTAAACTAAAGTAAAATTGACGTCTTCTATTTTGATTTGTAAAGTTCAAATCCGAGGACTCACCAGTTAACATACCTTCTGCACCATAGCCAAATGCAAAATTTAACCAGTTAGGAATCGTTTCTGTTTTTAAAAACGAATTAATATTAGCACTTAACCAATAGGTTTGTCCATTATAATCTTTTAAAAATTCTTCAGTTAATCCATTACCTAATTTGTTTGGTCTTTGTTTTGCAAATTGCGTTCTGTGAAAAGAATATTTTAAAACAATGCGTTGTTCTTTCCAAAGTAATTCTTGGCCAACGTATAAACCTGTTCCTGCTGTATTTGCTGCCATGTCAGTCCAAGAAAATCCCCATTCTTCTGAAAAACCATCTAAAACTTCAACTGCGGTTAAAAACCCTAAGCCAATTGTAGAACCATAGATTAATTGATTTCTTTCACTAACTCCAGCCCATTCTAAAGAATTTGCTCCTACCCTACCTAATTGATACGATGAAAAAGCATGTCCCATTTTGTCCATCTGTAACCATTCTCCACTATCATTTAAAGTTTTAAAACTAGAACGCGGATAATCTGCGTACCACAATTGATTGAGACCAATTAGTGTAGCAGAAGCTAAAACGGATTCTGAAATGACAACTGTATTGCGTCGTGATTTATTTAAAGTATCACTAGGCTTTAAAAATGCATTGAACTTAGATTGCGAAAAAACAGAATAACTAACCAAAAAGAATAATACAAAATGGCAGTATAAACGCATTTGACTTTATTTATTAATACCTTGAGATGACAAATATTGATGATACTCGCGTGCATTATTATTGTGCTGACCTAAAGTTTTAGCAAACTTATGATAGCCAATTCGTTTTGCATCTGCCGCAAAATATAAATAGCTGTGCTTCTCAGGATTTAAAACTGCTTTTACAGCAGATAAATCTGGCATAGCGATAAGTCCAGGTGGCAAACCTGAATACTTGTATGTATTATAAGGCGATTCAATTTCTTTATGAATATTTAAAACTCGTCTAATTATTGTGTTCTTATACTTTGGTAATTGATAAGCTGCAAACTTTAAAGTTGGGTCTGCTTGTAAAGCCATTTTAATCCTCAACCTATTGAGATAAACTCCAGCAACTCTTGGTTGCTCATTGGCTTGCTTAGATTCTTCATGCACAATTGAAGCTAAAGTAATGACCTCATTAGGCATTAAATTTAGTTTTTTGGCTTTTGCTTTTCTATCTGCTGTCCAGAAACGGTTATATTCTTTTAGCATCCTTTCTCTAAATGTTTCTGCAGATGTATTCCAGAAAAATTCATAGCTGTTTGGCAAATACATTCCTAAAGCAGTTGCTTTATTAAATCCATTTTTTCTTAAAAATGCTTCATCTGTCATCGCAGTAATGAGGGATAAACTATCAGCTTCAATTTGTGTACTAATTCTTCCTGCCAAATCTGCTAAATTATGCTGATTATTAAATGCAATTTTTATTGGAAGATTTTTACTTCTTATTGAATTAATAATATCATTATTATTCATTCCTTTATTAATAGCAAAACGACCAGCTTTAATATTTGTAATGTATTGCTTCTGTTTGGCTAAAGCATCAAAGGCATCAATATCCTCTAAAAGTGGCTCTAACTGTGAACGTACTTCTGCATACTTTGCATCTGTTGGTACTTCTATATAAGCAGTTTCATTATTGAATTTTGTATTAGGTGCAAACATGGCATTATATACATAGTAGGCAAATGCACCACAAATTACCAAGCCAATAAGAGCTACTGCCCAAAGAATTTTTTTAATATACATAGTTAGTTGTTAATTCGTTGTAATACATATTCATTAGAGTAAGTTTCTCCATCAAAACTCCAATCTTTTTTTAATCCTATTTTCTTAAACCCATTCGTTTCAAAAAGCTTTAGACTCGCTAAATTATTTTCTGAAATATTAGCATAAACTTGGTGTAAATGTAATGTTGAAAAACAGTAGTTAACTAATAAGTTTAATGCTTCCTTACCATAACCTAAATTTCTATTTTCATTATCTTGAATTAATATTCCGATACCAGCACGTTTGTTTTTTATATCAAAATCAAACACATCAATTAATCCAATTGTTTCTTTTTGAACATTACATATTGCTAATCTCAGTTGCTTGGCTTCAAAAATATCTTGCTGAGCATTTTCTAAATATTGCTTAATTAAAAATCTAGAATATGGTGTTTGTGTATCACTTAAATACCACAAGTTTGTGTCATTTTCTATTTCGTATACAAACTCTAAATCTTCGGGCTCTAAAGCTCTTAAATATATTTGATTTCCCGTTAAACTTACCATGTCATTTCGCCTTTAAACACTTGTTCTGCAGGACCAATAAGCCAAATATTAGAATAGCCACTATCATCAAAATTAAACATTACATTTAAGGAACCACCTTGTGTCTTCAGTTTAACCTTCTCATTTAGTGTTTTACCTGTTTTGTGCATAGCTATCGCAACAGCTGTAACACCTGTACCACAAGATAATGTTTCATCTTCAACACCTCTTTCGTAAGTTCTTACAGCGAAATTATCATCAGAAATTTGCTCTACAAAATTCACATTACTACCAGCTTCATTATATGGTGCACCATATCTTATCTTAGCACCTTTTAATTTTACTTCAAAATTAGAAATATCAGAAACCAATTCTACATGATGTGGCGAACCTGTATCTAAAAACTGATGATCTTTATATGATTCTATTTTAGAAACGTCTTGCATTTGTAAATGAACAATACCATTATCAACTTTTGCACTATGAAGACCATCAATAGCAATAAATTCAGTTTCATTTTCTATGATACCTAGAAATTTTGCAAAAGCTACAATGCAACGACCACCATTTCCGCACATACTACTTTCGTTACCATCTGCGTTATAATAAACCATTTTAAAATCTGTATTATCATCGTTTTCTAAAAGTATAAATCCGTCTGCACCTACACCAAAACGTCTATCGCAGATTTCTGCAATACGCTTAGTATTAGATTTATCTATTGTATTTAAGCGGTTATCTACGATTACAAAATCGTTACCTGTACCTTGATATTTGTAAAATGTCATATTCATAATTGTAGGCAAATATAAGAATAATACACATTAAAATCAGTTGTTAAACACGCGTTAAAATTCACGTTAAAAAGTCGTTAAATCGAAAAATGAAATCAATAAATTTCTAAATTTAATCGTTAGTTAAAATGAATAGTAATACTTAAATCTAAAAAAACATGAAGAAGATTCTAACATTAGTCTTTGTTTCGGCATTAGGAGGCCTTTTAACCTTAGGTGGTTACAAATTATTTGTTGAAAAAGATTCTAAACCCTTAATGGTGGAAACCACAGCTGATACTCCAGTCTTTGTACCAGCATCAAATTACAATAACGTAAATAATAATAGTGCGAATACTCCAAATTTTATTGAGTCCGCAGAAAAATCATTGGACGCCGTAGTCCATGTAAAAAACACATCTATTGTTAGTGCACCAACATCGATGCAAGATTTATTTTTTGGTCGTCAGTCTCAAAGAGCACAAGTTGGTACAGGTAGTGGTGTAATAATTTCGCCAACAGGTTATATTGTTACCAATAACCATGTAATTAAAAATGCAAACGAAATTAGCATTACCTTAAATAATAACAAAGCATATATGGCTGAATTGATAGGTACGGATGAATCTACTGATATCGCTTTATTAAAAATTGAAACTGATGAAGACCTTCCGTTTATGGCTTTTGGAGATTCTGATAATGCAAAAGTTGGTGAATGGGTTTTAGCCGTTGGCAATCCTTTTAACCTAACTTCTACGGTTACAGCCGGAATTATAAGTGCAAAATCAAGAGATTTATCTGGAAACCATTCACAGTCGTTTATACAAACTGATGCTGCTGTAAATCCTGGAAACTCAGGAGGAGCTTTAGTGAATACGAATGGCGATTTAATTGGTATTAATACTGCTATTTCATCGCGTACAGGTTCTTACATTGGGTATTCTTTTGCTGTGCCAAGTAATATTGCACGCAAAATTGTAAATGATATTATGGAATATGGAAATGTACAAAACGGAATTCTAGGTGTTGTTGGTGGTGCATTAAATAGTAAAGCTGCTGAAGAATTAGGAACAACAACTACAGAAGGTTTTTACGTTAGTGATGTACAAGAAGATACAGGAGCAGAAAAAGCAGGTATACAATCTGGCGATATAATCAATAAAATAGACAACGTTAAAATCAATAAGTTTTCGGATTTATCTGGTTATTTAAAAACCAAAAGTCCTGATGACGTGGTAAATGTAACCTTATTGAGAGATGGTGAAGAAGAAACACTTCCTGTTACTTTATTAAAACCATCGACTTATAATCTACAGAATATAGGAATGATTAAAAATGCAACAAAAAAAGAACTTAAAAAATACAATACTGAATATGGAGTAAAGATTTCACGTTTTGATGACAATTATAAACCTTATTGGAATAAAAACGGTATTGAGGAAGGTTCTATCATCACTAAAATTAACGGAACAGAACTTTACACAATTGATGATGCAAAAAGTGCTATAACTTCTAAGCATATCAATGAAGCGCTTCAGCTAGAAGTGATAAATAAAAACGGAGAAAAAGTGGTCTATCATTTTAGATAATGAGACATTAAATTTAGGTTAAATGAACCCTTCAAAGTAATTTTCTTTGAAGGGTTTTTATTTTCGTTAAAATGTGCTACGAAAACGTTTGAAATATAGTACTTTCGCAAAAAATATAAACTAATAATTTATTCTCTAAACAAAAAAATATGAGTTTTAATGCCACTTACGAAAAGGAATTGGCTTTTCAAGCTGATCGTCGCAGAGCAACAGTAGAATTTATAAAAATCATTAGTGACTTATGGTATGATAAGTCTATTGAATTAGTTCTATTTAGAAATCAATTAATTGATAGAAATGTAAGCGAAATATTGAATCTGCATGAATATGCTGGTGAATTTGTACAAAAACCAATTTCTATTTTTGATTCTGTTGAAATTGCACAAGCCATTAATGCTTTAAACTTCCCTCCTGCCAAATTAGATATAGGTAAGTTAACTTATGAGTTTCATATGGAAGACCAAAAATATAGCAATGCTACTGCTTTTGTAGCGGCTAAACTTGGTAACTCAAAGCAAAATAAACCTATTGAACCAAAGAATGTTGTTCTTTATGGTTTTGGCAGAATTGGTCGTTTAGTAGCGCGTGAATTAATGACACGTACAGGAAAAGGCACACAGTTAAGATTAAGAGCTATTGTGACTAGAGGAGAAATTAATGAAACTGTTTTAGAAAAGCGTGCTTCATTATTAAGAAATGATTCCGTTCATGGAGATTTCTCTGGTATGGTAAGTATTGATGTAAAAAATTCTGCATTAATAATTAATGGAACTACAGTGAAAATAATCTCTGCAAATAAGCCTGAAGATATTGATTATACAAAGTATGGTATAAAAAATGCTTTAATTATAGATAATACTGGCGCTTTTAGAGATAAAGAAGCATTAAGCAGACACCTCAAAGCTAAAGGTGTAGATAAAGTTTTATTAACTGCACCAGGAAAAGGCATTCCTAATATTGTTCATGGTGTAAACCACAAGGAAAACGATCCTGATAAAGTAAAAATATTCTCGGCCGCATCTTGTACAACAAATGCAATTACGCCAATTTTAAAAGCAGTAGAAGATTCTTTCGGTATTAAAACTGGTCATTTAGAAACCATTCATGCATATACCAACGATCAGAATCTTGTAGATAATTTTCATGGTAAATACAGACGAGGACGCGCTGCCGCTCTTAATATGGTAATTACTGAAACTGGCGCAGGAAAAGCGGTTAGCAAAGCATTACCATCGTTAGAAGGAAAATTAACATCTAACGCTATTAGAGTACCAGTGCCTAATGGATCTTTAGCAATTCTTAGTTTAGAATTAAAAAATGAAACTTCAGTGGAAAGCATGAATACCATCATGAAAAAATATGCGCTAGAAGGTGATTTGGTAGAACAAATTAAATTTGAGATGAGTGATGAGCTTGTGTCTAGTGACATTGTTGGTAGTTCTGCACCTTCAATTTATGATAGTAAAGCAACAATTGTAAGAAAAGATGGTAAAAATGCCATCTTATATATATGGTATGATAATGAGTATGGCTACAGTCATCAAGTTATTAGATTAGCAAAGTATATTTCTAAAGTAAGACGCTATGCTTATTATTAGAATAATTGAAAAAGGAAAAAAAGAAAAAATCTTGTCAGCTGGCAAGATTTTTTTTGTTTAAAAGTTAAGCTGTTAGTAATTTAATGAAAATTAAACGCAACCTTTTTCATTGTTTTTCATCTTCTTAACAACTAATCAATTTAATTATGAAAAATAAACTTGCTTTTCTGGCAGTAGTTTCGGTATTGCTGCTACATAGCTGTATCCATTTTGGAGGTGTTGATGATGACTTCATTATGACATCTAATTACGAGCCTATAATTATTAAGCGTACTGCTTTTGAATCTACTACGATGCTTGAAAACACGCCACGAGCTATAGAAAATTCAGGAAAAATATACGTAAAAGGAAACTATATCTTTATTAACGAGGTAAATGAAGGCTTCCACCTTATCAATAATTCAGACCCTTCAAATCCACAAAATATTGCCTTTATAAAAGTACTTGGCTCTTCAGATTTAAGTATAAAGGAAGACATTATATACGCCAATAATGCTACAGATTTAATTGCATTTACAATTGACGAATCTTCAGAAACTCTAACGATTACGAAACGTTTAGAACATGTATTTCCTCAAATTTGGTCTCCAGAAGGTGAGTATTATTATGCTCTCGAAGACGATGATATTATTGTAAACTGGGAACTTATAAACTAATAGCTATGAAAAAAATCTATTTAATTTTACTCGTTATTTTTTTAGTTCTGAGCTGTGATTCTGATAGTACCAATGATGCGTCTTCCTTTTCTGAAAACGGACAAGGTGGATCACTTGCTAGATTTGCACTTTACACCGATTACCTATACGTTGTTGACGATACTAACTTAAATGTGTTTAGTATAATTAATACAGCAGAACCTGTTCAAATTAATACCATACCAATAGGATGGAATATTGAAACTCTATTTAATTATAAGAACTATTTATATATAGGTTCTAGAAATGGCATGTTTATTTACGATTTAGATAATCCTGAAGAACCTAATTATCTCTCTGCTGTAGAACATTTTACGGCATGCGATCCTGTGATTGCCAATGATACACATGCTTTTGTAACCTTACACTCTAATATTGGCTGTGGCAATACTATTAATGTATTAGAAATATATGATGTTGCAGATATTACTAATCCCGTTTTAATATCATCGAGAAATTTAACTCGACCAATAGGAATAGGACTTTACAACGATTATCTATTTGTTTGTGATGATGAAGTTAAGGTTTTTGATATTTCAGATCCTAATAATTCACAGTTAGTTACCTCTATAAATGTTGACAGCTTTGATGTTATTATAAACAATGGAATATTGGTGTTAATTGGAGCAAATGGATTGTATCAATATAGCTTAGACGAAAATGATATTACGAATTTATCACATTTAAGTACGCTTAACATCTAAATTATAATATCTATCGTATATAAAATAGCCTTACTTTAATGTGAGGCTATTTGTTTGATAAATGTTTATGTAATACTCATAAAATTATTATCTTGGCAGTCAATTAATCCATCAAAACTAAAATTAATCTTTAGATGAAATTCCTAACCAAAGTTTCTGTAATTCTTATAGTTACACTTAGTTTGCAAAATTTAAACGCGCAAACAAACACAGATGATGAGGACGATAAGTTGTCATTAAACAGTGGTACAATAGATAGTCAGTTTGAATATATATTTAAGAAGTCTGGTAATTTTAGAGGTACCAATGGCCAAAAATATGAAGCTGTAAAATATGCTTGGCTTTTAACTTTAAAAGCACATGTTCTTGATTCGTTAAAAACTACTTACAAAAAACTAGAAAATTCTGAAAAAGTTGTAGGTAACCAAGCTAAGGAAATTGAAGATCTAAAAGTAAAGTTAGTGGATACTCAGACCATTTTAGATCAAACAGATTCTGAAAAAAATAACATGGCCTTATTAGGTATGCAGACTAGTAAAACGAATTACAATGTAATTATGTGGTCTATTATTGGCGCTTTATTCGCTTTCCTATTATTATTTATTTACAAATTTAAAGGTAGTAATTCAGCAACACGCGAAGCTAAACACAAATTAGATGAAGTTGAAACTGAATTTGAAGAACACAGACGCACTGCATTAGAACGAGAGCAAAAAGTAAGACGTCAATTACAAGATGAATTAAATAAGCATAAATCTTAATTAGATTTATTTAACACATTATAATATTAATCCGTAATTTTAATTACGGATTTTTTTTATAAAAAAAATGAAAAACAAACACTTAAGTTACAATGTCTAAACGACTAATATATTTATTTACTTTTATAATTCCTTATATCGGATTTACTCAAACTAAAAGTGAATTGAGTCAACTTTTATGGAATAACGTTCAAGCTTGTTATTCAAATTTAGAGGATTTAGAAAGTAAAACTTCAGACGTAAAAATTATTGACGATTCTAAAAATGGTTACCTTTATATTTCTGGCTCATACCCAACATGTGGTTGTAATTGTAGTTCATCTATTGGTGCTTATAAGGATGTTAATGGAAATTACACCTTGTTACAATCGGATTATAGCGGATGTGATTGGATGAAAAAAACCACTTCAAACAGATTACTTTCCGAAATTTTACCAGAAGATTTTGGCATTAAAAGTTTTACAACAAAAGATATAGTAACAGATTCCATCTCTCCTTTGTTTTATGTTGAATTTGAAATCCCTCAACTTGGCACAGATACAAATGTTAATCTTAACCTCGTACCATTTGGAATGAAAATTAAAGAAGATGAACTGATCTGTTATGAATACTCAGAATATAAAAGTGAGAAAACATCGTATTATAATATTATGGAACTGATACGTTCACTAACTGATAAAAATTCATTAGTGTCTATATTATCAGGAAACTTTAAAATTATTGATAAAGCAGATATTGAATTAATTGAAAAATCAATTGAAAAAAAGCAGTTTTTATCTAAAAACGATATTCAAGAACAATTAAAGACGCTAAAAAAGGTTTATGATGTCTATATACAAATTGAATGTACTAACCTTACATTAAGTTGGAATCGTAAAACAGCAAAATTTGAAATTAAACAATTAGGTAAGAAACAAACTAAAGAGACATTCAATGATTTTTTACTTAATAATTTGTTTTGGACAGCTCTATGTTAAAAATGCATTAATAACCAAATTACCTTATCATTAAAGACTATTAAACATGAAAAAACTTATTCTAATTATTATTGTTCTTATAAGTGTCAACGCATTTTCTCAAGAAAAAGAATTATGGGCTAAATCTTTTATAAATAAAGAAGCGCCAGAATTAGTAGTAGAAAAATGGTTATCAGATAAACCAGAAATGGAAGGTAAATTTATACTTATAGATTTTTGGGCTACTTGGTGTGGACCATGTTTAAGATCTATTCCAAAATTAAATAAGTTTCATAAAGAGTTTAGTGAAAATCTAGTTGTCATAGGATTAAGTGATGAAACAGAAGCCACAGTTGAAAAACTCAATTACCCAGAAATAGAATATTATAGTGCTATTGATACCGATAAACATTTAAATGATATTTTTGAAATTAAAGGCATACCACATTGCGTAATTATAGATCCAAATGGCATTGTAGTATGGGAAGGATGGCCAGATCTAAAAGGCTTTGAATTAACGTCTGAAGTAATTCAAGATCTTATTGATTCAGATAAATAAACTCTAATAAATGGAATATTAACAATCATCATTCCATAACAATACTAAAATTAGACTTTATTAAAAAACATAACAATAAATCTTATCTTCGCAGCCAATTAACATAAGTCATGCGTATAGATATTATTACCGTTTTACCAGAACTTTTAAAAAGTCCGTTTGAAGCCTCTATACTGAAGAGAGCAATAGAAGCAGGTCTGGTAGAAGTTCACTTTCATAACTTAAGAGATTTTGCAACTGGTAATTACAAGTCAATTGATGATACTCAATTTGGAGGAGGTGCTGGTATGGTAATGAGTATTGCACCAATAGACAAATGTATTTCAAAATTACAAGCAGAACGTAATTACGACGAAATTATCTATATGACACCAGATGGTGAACAACTCAACCAAAGCATTGCCAACCAAACGTCTTTAAAAGAAAATATAATTATTCTTTGCGGACATTATAAAGGCGTAGATCAGCGTGTACGAGATAAATTTATTACAAGAGAAATATCTATAGGTGACTATGTGCTTTCTGGTGGAGAATTAGGTGCAGCTGTTTTGTGTGATGCCGTAATTCGATTAATTCCTGGCGTACTTGGTAATGAAACGTCTGCTTTAACAGACTCGTTTCAAGATAATTTATTAGCACCACCAATTTACACAAAACCTAGAGAGTATGATGGTATGAAAGTGCCTGAAGTACTATTTAGTGGTAATTTTGCTAAAATTGAAAAATGGCGAGAAGAGCAAGCCTATAAAAGAACACAAGAAAGACGTCCTGATCTTTTAGATGATAAACAGTAAAATATTAAATTATGGATAGTTCTACACAAATTCTATTTTCTATTGGTCAGATAATTAGTAGCATTTCTATGCTAATCATATTAGCTGCTACAATTGTACTTATTATAAAAAAGAGAACTCCAGCAACTTGGACCATATTTATTGGTTATCTATTATTTTGTATTAAATATGTTGTAAGCCTAATAATTACAATAATGGCAGGCAGATACAGTATGGACACTCTATTACAAATTCAAGGTATTTCTAATATTGTTAGAAGTTTATCGTATTTAATTTTTGCTATTGGTTTATTAATGTTTGTCATAACAGAATTATCAAAGAAAGATTCTGAGAATTAGTTTCAGTATTAATTATCGTCATCGATTGACAATTAATAAATAATCCCACAAAAAATAATATACTAAAGCATTGCATATTTTATAAAAAGCACTACTTTTGCAAACCAATTTAGACCAACCTCTGGCGAGAATCGTGAATGTTGCTTTGAATCAAAAATTATAAACAAAACAAAATGAATTCTTTAGTAAAATTTGTACAAGACGAATTTGTAACTCGTAAAGACTTTCCAGAATTTAGTGCTGGTGATACAATCACTGTTTACTATGAAATTAGAGAAGGTGAAAAAGTACGTACTCAGTTTTTTAGAGGTGTAGTATTACAACGTAAAGGAAGTGGATCTTCTGAAACGTTTACTATCCGTAAAATGTCAGGAACTATTGGTGTAGAGCGTATTTTCCCAGTGAACTTACCAGCTTTACAGAAAGTAGAAGTTAACAAACGTGGTAAAGTACGTAGAGCTAGAATTTACTACTTTAGAGGTCTTACTGGTAAAAAAGCAAGAATCAAAGAAGTTAGAAGATAATTCAAACTTATATAAAAACAAAAAGAGCCTTCTGTATCAGAAGGCTCTTTTCGTTTTTAACAATTGTTAACAACTACGGTTCATAAGGTGTTGATATCTAAAATGTTAAAACTATAGCGATTTCAAATTTAATTATGTAATTTAGTGAAACAATTAATAACAAACCTAGTTTGTTTTTTGAATCCTATTTCAAATTAATGTTAGTTGTCGTTAGAGATTCGTTCTTTATGTAATGAGGTTGTTTTTTGAGATTGTGTAGCAACTTGTGTTAACAAGTGTTTGTAAAACGATCATGAAGCTTTTATAAGATAACATGCTTGTGTAGGTTATAGTAGAAAAGTGAAAAGTTCTGAAAAAGTAGTGGAATCGAAAGTGCACACGAAAAGGATGAGCAATGTTCCCTAATAGATACTCGAGTATTTGAATATTTATCAGAAAAACATCAAGAAAAACAAACCTAAGAAACAAAGTAATATCAGGTCAATACATTTTGAAAGATATAAAATGTTTCGAATTTGAATCAGATACTGATGTACTGAAAAACTTTTGACGCTGGTCATTTAGTTGAGTTAGTGAAAGCTAAGTAAGTCATAATAGTTCTGTTTCTATGAAAGCCATGTCAACACAGATAATTCTGAATGATATGGCTTTTTTTTTGTTTGGATTAAATACACTAGATCATTAAACCATTAGTTCTTATTTTATATAAAAACGTCTATCCTTAATATAATGAAACCTTTATTCCTCATTATCATCCTACTTTTGACTTCACAGAGTAATGCTCAACGAGATTCGCTTGCTATATTGCATACTAACACATGGACTATTAAAAAGCAAAATCCTTATATATTAAGGAATTGGTTAGAACAAGATACCATAAGCTTAATTTCTACAAACCCAATTAAAAAAATTAAAGATTCCCTTTATAAAAAAAATGGTTTAACTGAAGCCGAATTAAAATTCTTAATTTCAAATGTTAGAGATAAACAAGAACTCATTAATTTTGATTCCATAGGAAAATTACATCATATTAAATACATATTTTGCCCAGTAGGCTCAACCCTATTTCACTTAAAGTCATTTAGTTTAGAAAACAATGTAGTTAACCTAATCTACACCAAGAAGGAATGGAAAAAAACACCTGCTGAAAAATTTTCGGTGTATTATAAAGTTCTATTGTGGGATGACAAACAAATACAATTAAGAAAAATTAAAGAATGAACTTACTTTTATTCGATCAACACGATTTTAAGAGCGAAAATTACACCGTAAACCTACTCCCAAAAGCTGAATATACAGATTGTACGTTTACCAACTGTACGTTTGAAAACTCAGACATTTCAAACATTAATTTTATAGAATGCAACTTCATAGATTGTAATTTTAGCAATGTCAACGTTATTAACACAACCTTCAACGACGTATCTTTCAAAGATTGTAAATTACTTGGTGTTCTATTTCAAAATTGTAATGCCTTTTTGTTATCGTTTAAATTTATTAATTGCATTTTAAATTTCAGTAGTTTCTATCAATTAAAAATTAACCTTACTGAGTTTCAAAATTGTACAATTCATCAAGCAGATTTTACTGAATCCGAAGCAAAACAAGTCGTATTTAAAGACTGTGATTTAAGCGGATCAACGTTTAATAGAACCAATCTAGAAAGTGCAGACTTTACTTCTGCCATTAACTTTAATATCAATCCTTCCGTAAATCAATTAAATAAAGCTTCTTTTTCTAATGAAAACATTTCTGGATTGCTAAAAAGCTTCAATATTAAGATAAAATAATAAATCGATTATTTTAAGCAAAAATTTATTGATTCTTTAAATAATAGCGTGCTTTAGTGCAAATCTAGCACGTGAAAAATCAAACGTTTTCGTATATTTGCTCTGCTTAATTTTAAGCTAATTATTTTTCAAACTATTTACTAGACTTATGACAAAAACAGCAAAGATTGTTTATACAAAAACGGATGAAGCACCAGCTTTAGCAACACGTTCATTTTTACCAATTGTTAAAGCATTTACAAAGTCTTCTGGTATTTCTATTGAAACAAAAGATATATCCTTAGCAGCTAGAATTTTAGCAACTTTTCCAGATTTTTTAACTGAAGATCAAAAAGTAGCTGACGCACTTGCAGAATTGGGCGAATTAGCTAAAAAACCAGAAGCTAATATTATTAAACTTCCAAATATTAGTGCATCTGTCCCGCAACTTACTGCTGCCATTGAAGAATTACAAAATAAAGGATTTAAAATTCCTAATTATCCAGATGAGCCTCAAAATGAATCTGAAAAGGAAATTAAATCTCGTTACGATAAGATAAAAGGTAGTGCAGTAAATCCTGTCTTAAGAGAAGGAAATTCTGATAGACGTGCACCAAAAGCAGTTAAGAATTACGCTAAGAAAAATCCTCATAGTATGGGAGCTTGGACGGCAGATTCTAAAACGCATGTGGCAACAATGTCTGAAGGAGATTTTGCTCACAATGAAAAATCAGTTACGCTTGCAGATGAAACAACCGTAAAAATTGTACATACAGATTCTAAAGGTAATGCCACTAATTTAAAAGAGAATTTAAGTTTACTTAAAGGCGAAATTATCGACGCTACAGTAATGAGTAAAAAGGCATTACTTGAGTTTTTAGAAGAACAAGTTGAGGATGCTTTAGATCAAAGTGTTTTGTTTTCTTTACATATGAAAGCAACTATGATGAAAGTATCTGACCCAATTATTTTTGGACATGCCGTAAGAATATTTTTTAAAGATTTATTTGAGAAGCATGGTAAAACCTTTGATGAAATAGGTGTAGACGTAAATAATGGCTTTGGAAATTTACTTGAAAAATTAAGTGAACTTCCGGAAGATAAACGCGATGAAATTAGAGATGATATTCGTTTTGCCTTAGATCATAGTGCCGATTTAGCTATGGTAAATTCTGATAGAGGAATTACTAATCTACATGTGCCAAGTGACGTCATTATTGATGCTTCTATGCCTGCAATGATTAGAACATCTGGTCAAATGTGGAATGCAGAAGGAAATCAACAAGATACAAAAGCAGTAATACCAGACAGCAGTTATGCTGGTGTTTACATCGCCACTATAGATTTCTGTAAAAAACATGGTGCCTTTGATCCTACTACAATGGGAACAGTACCTAACGTAGGTCTTATGGCTCAAAAAGCTGAAGAATACGGTTCTCATGATAAAACATTTGAAATTTCAGCAGATGGCAAAGTAGAAGTTGTTGATAATAACGGAAATGTATTAATAAGCCATAAAGTTGAAACTGGAGATATCTGGAGAATGTGTCAAGTTAAAGATGCACCAATTCAAGATTGGGTAAAGTTAGCTGTTACAAGAGCTAGAGCTTCCCAAACACCAGCTGTTTTTTGGTTAGATAAAAACAGAGCGCATGATGCAGAATTGATAAGAAAGGTAAATACATACCTTAAAGATCACGATACTGACGGATTAGATCTTAGAATTTTATCACCAATCGATGCTACAAATTTCACATTAGAACGTCTTAAGGCTGGAGATGACACTATTTCTGTAACAGGAAATGTGTTAAGAGATTATTTAACTGATTTGTTTCCTATATTAGAAGTAGGTACAAGTGCAAAAATGTTATCTATTGTTCCTTTAATGAATGGTGGTGGTTTATTTGAAACTGGTGCTGGTGGATCTGCTCCAAAACATGTTCAGCAGTTTGTTGAAGAAGATCACTTACGTTGGGATTCTCTAGGAGAGTTCTTAGCATTAGCTGTTTCTCTTGAACATTTTTCTATTGTAAATAACAATAAAAAAGCGAGCATTTTAGGAGAAACTTTAGATGATGCTTCTGATAAATTATTAGAAAATAGAAAAGGGCCTTCAAGAAAGGTAAATGAATTAGACAATAGAGGAAGTCATTTTTATTTGGCTTTATATTGGGCTGAAGCATTAGCTAATCAAGATAAAGACGCTGATCTTAAAACTGAATTTTCAAAAATATTTAAAGAACTTTCCACTAATGAAGATACGATAGTGAAAGAATTAATAGATTGCCAAGGTGAATCTGTAAATATTGATGGCTATTATTATCCAAATGAAGAACTAGTATCTAATGCTATGCGTCCAAGTAAAGCATTTAATACAATTATGAATTAATTACTTAATTATTATACATTAAGATTTTGTTAAAAAGCTTCTTTCGAGAAGCTTTTTTTATGCTTTTAAATTACTTTTAGTGTAACAACTACATTAGTTATTCGTTATAACAGAAAGTCATCATCAATCAATATAATATTCATCACATATGAAAATACTATCCAGAGGATTTTTTCTCTGCCTATTTTTATGCAGCATTAATCTCTATGCTCAAGAAAAGTTCACATTAAGTGGAACGATAACTGATAACCAAAGTAATGAAACACTCATTGGCGTAAATATTATAATTCCAGAATTACAGACAGGAACCATGTCCAATGAATATGGCTTCTACTCTATTACGCTGCCAGCTGGCACTTATGATATACAAATTAGCTATTTAGGTTTTACAACAGTAAATGAATCTGTAGTACTTTTATCAGACCTTACTAAAAACTATAAATTATTAGAAGCTACTGAAAGCTTAGACGAAGTTGTAATCACAGAAAATATTGAAAAACTAAACATTAAGAAACCTCAGATGAGTGTTAATTCTTTATCAATAAAAACCATAAAGAATATGCCTGTGGTTTTGGGTGAGGTCGATGTTATTAAATCTATTACCTTACTTCCAGGTGTAACTAATGCCGGTGAAGGTGCTTCAGGTTTTAATGTACGAGGTGGTGCAGCAGATCAAAATCTTATCCTATTAGATGAAGCTACCATATTTAATTCGTCTCATTTATTTGGTTTCTTCTCTGTTTTTAATCCAGATGCCATTAAAGATTTAAAATTGTACAAAGGAGGAATTCCTGCTAAATATGGTGGACGTGTATCTTCAGTTTTAGATATTTATCAAAAAGAAGGGAATAGTAAATCATTTCATATGAATGGAGGAATTGGCTTGATCTCTAGTAGATTATTGGCTGAAGGTCCTATAAAAAAAGACAAAGGCTCTTTTTTAATTGGAGGTAGAAGCAGTTACGCCCATTTATTTTTACCACTTTTTGATATTGATAGCAAAGCTTATTTTTATGATTTAAATACTAAACTGAGTTATAATATTAATACAAATAATAATATTTATTTGTCAGGATATTTTGGCAGAGATGTATTTGAAATTTCTGATAGCTTTCAAAATACATTTGGAAATTCTGTATTGAATTTCCGATGGAATCATTTGTTTTCAGATAAACTATTTTCAAATTTATCATTAATTTATTCTGATTACTATTATGGTTTAGAATTAAGTTTTGTAGAGTTTGACTGGGTTTCGGGTATAAAAAACTTCAATTTAAAATACGATTTTAAACACTACATCAACAACAATTTTAAGCTTGAATATGGTTTGAACAGTATGTATTACGATTTTAATCCTGGTGAAATTAATCCTACAACGGAAACTTCTGGAATTAATCCCTATAAACTTATTGATAAATACGCGTTTGAAAATGCCGTTTATATCGATGCTGAGCATAAATTGAGTAATAAGCTTAGTATCAGTTATGGAGCTAGACTAAGTATGTTCCATCGATTAGGCCAAGATGAATTAAATATTTATGAAAATGATTCTCCCTTAATCTTTAATGAGGAAATTGGTATATATGAAAAAGCAGAACCAATAGGAACCGAAAGTTTTAACCGATCTGATGTAATAGAATCCTTTACTAACTTAGAGCCAAGACTAGCTATAGCATATCAATTAAACGATGTATCTTCAGTGAAGGCAAGTTATAACAGAATGAGTCAATATTTACATCTATTATCAAACACAACTTCTCCTACTCCACTAGATGTTTGGACGCCAAGTGGTAAATATGTAAAACCTCAGTTACTTGATCAAGTTGCCGTTGGTTACTTTAAAACATTTAAGGATAATACATTTTCAATTGAAATTGAAAGCTTTTATAAAACCATTAAAAACCGAATTGATTATGTTGATGGTGCAGATTTAATTGCCAATGATGCCATTGAACAAATAATTTTAAATGGAGAAGCAAGAGCTTACGGATTAGAAGTCTTACTCAGAAAAAATGAAGGTCGATTTACCGGATGGTTAGCATATACATTATCAAAATCTGAGCAAAGAACACCAGGACGAACTCCTATTGAAACAGGAATTAATAGTGGACAATGGTATAGCACGGCATACGATAAAACTCATGATGTTTCACTAACCGGAAGTTACGAGCTCAATAAAAAATGGTCATTTAGTTCTAATTTTATTTTTCAAACCGGACAACCCACTACGTATCCTAATAGTCAATATGAATATAACGGACTAGTAATACCAAATTATGAAGCCAGAAACTCAAGTAGATTACCAGCATATCATCGGTTAGATTTATCAACCATATATACTCCAAAACCAGAAAGTAAAAAGAATTTTAAAGGTGAATGGGTATTCGGAATTTATAATGTCTACGGACGTAAAAATGCTGCCAGCATATCTTTTGGTGAAAATAGCGACACAAGTAACAATGAAGCAGTTAAATTGGCGATTTTCGGAATGGTACCATCAATATCTTATAATTTTAAATTTTAACACATGAAAAAAGTTTTCTGTTTTTTAATAATATGTACGTTTTTATATTCTTGTGAAGATGTAATTGATGTAGATTTAAATGAAGTTGAACCAAGATTAGTTATTGAAGCCTCCATAGATTGGTATAAAAACACTTCAGGAAACGAACAGTTTATAAAACTAACTCTTTCAGCACCATTCTTTGATGAAATTATTCCACCAGCTAACAATGCTTTGGTACAAATATTTGATACTAATGGTAATACGTTTTCATTTATTGAAGAGAATGAAACTGGTATTTATAGAAATTCTGATTTTATCCCAATTATTGATGGAGAGTATACATTATTTATAAATTATAATAATGAAGTATATACAGCTACAGAAACTTTAAAATCAGTTGCTCCAATTGATTATATTGAGCAAGATGATGAAGGAAGTTTCTTTGGCGATGAGATTGAAATTAAAGTTTATTTTACAGATCCTGCTGAAACAGACAATTATTATTTCTTTGAATATTTTACTGATATTTCGGACTCTCCATCCCTAGATGTTGGCGATGATAGATTTATAGATGGGAATCAAATTTTTGGTTTTTATTCTGAAGAAGATTTAGAATCAGGAAATGAATTAACTATTCGCCATTTTGGTGTATCTGAGCAGTACTATGAGTTTATGTTTATCTTATTACAACAAGGAAGCGAAGATGGAGGTGGGCCTTTTGAAACACAACCAGCTACAGTTCGAGGAAATTGTATAAACACAACTAACGAGGAAAATTATCCATTTGGTTATTTTCGATTATCAGAAGTTGAACAAGTTATTTATACAGTAGAATAGTTTTATTTAGATTAAAATCCAGTAAATTTAATTAGTATATTAATCAAGCTTAACTAAATAGCATCCTAATATAATTATTATTCTTACCTTCAACTTATGACGTTTACAAAAATAACAGAACAAGAATCAAAATATAATAATCTCGATAGCATGTCTGTAAATGAGATTATCACTAATATAAATAATGAAGATAAACTCGTTTCTTTAGCCGTTGAAAAATCTTTACCACAAATAGAAGCATTAATAAATAGAATTATTCCCAAACTTAAGAATGGTGGTAGAATTATATATATTGGAGCTGGAACTAGTGGTAGATTAGGGATTTTGGATGCGTCAGAATGTCCACCTACATTCGGAGTTTCAGATAATTTAGTAATTGGAATAATTGCTGGTGGAGATAAAGCCATTCGAAAAGCTGTAGAAAATGCAGAAGATTCAAGAACACAAGGCTGGAAAGATTTAGAAAATTTAAATATATCACAAAATGATACTGTGATTGGTATTGCAGCATCAGGTACTACTCCTTATGTACTTCACACTTTAGAACAATGTAATTCTAATAGCATTTTAACGGGATGTATTACTTGTAATCATAATAGTCCTATATCGTTAACAGCAAAATATCCTATTGAAGTTATGGTGGGTCCTGAGTTTTTAACTGGTAGTTCAAGAATGAAAGCTGGAACTGCCCAAAAACTAGTACTTAATACAATTTCAACAACATGCATGATTCAACTAGGTAAAGTGATGGGTAATAAAATGGTAGATATGCAACTTAGCAATGACAAACTTGTAAATAGAGGCGTAAAAATGATAATGCAAGAATTACATATTGAACAATCAGAAGCGACCCAATTATTAATGAAATATAAATCAGTAAGAGAAAGTATTAATCATGGACGAAAGTAATCGAACAGATAAGGAAATATTAACAAAGGGCCTGAAACAACTCTTAATTTGCTTAATTTTTATGTTTTTAGGTCCTAGCCTAATACATTTAGCCTTAAATAATCAGGATAAATCTCTATTTATCGTATTACTAATTATAGCATTTATCTTTTGTATAATTGCTATTATATTATTGGCGAAAGGAATTAACACTATTTTAGATAGTATGTTTAATAAGAAAAGTTAGTATTATCATAGTTTTGCTATTATTTTCATAAAACTCTCAGATTAAAAAAAACGAAAAAACCCTTACTAAATAAATAGTAAGGGTTTTACAATACCGATATATCGGTAAAAAAG
>NZ_JBJKOD010000014.1:0-80799 GCF_045765065.1 Winogradskyella sp. 4-2091 | reverse complement strand
TGACACCTATACAGCACCTCTAAAAAATAAAACCCTAATAACTAGATAGTTAAAAGGGCTTTTGTGGAGTCGGAGAGAATCGAACTCTCGTCCAAACAAGTAACCAAAGGGCTTTCTACACGTTTATTCTTTTCTTAGATTTTCGATTGCGAGCTGGTTAAAGACAACCCACTTACAACTTAGCTTCTTAATCTCGAAAGGGCATCAAAGCGCTACCCAATCTTAGTCAATTTTTACGATGCCTCAAAAAAGAACGCCACTAACCAAGGCTTTCTGGAGACATTTAGCCTTTCTACCTAGTAGAAATGAGCACGAAATCTTACTATAATTCAGATTATGCAGCTAAAGCGTAGTTATTCTCGCCGTTTAAAATTTGGTCTAGCCTTTTAGGTGTTTCAATGCCATTACACCACGTGCTTACCATTTAATTAATCTCGCTGTCAAAACCAGTCGACCCCAAAATTTTCTGCGAAAGCAGAAATCTCATAAATGATATATTATTTTTTGCGTTACCTTATCAGGTCGTGCTGTCTGCTAAATCTTTTGCTTAAAAAAGTAAAAGGATGCCGCTTCTATCCCTAACGCGCTACACCAAGAAACCTTATTAAAATTTCAAGGGCTGCAAAATTACTAAAAATACCAATGCAAATGCCATACCAAATTGGTTTTAAACGTATTTTAAGAAATAATGGCAGAATCATAAAAATCCTAAAGATTAAAAAAATAATTTTAACTCTTATAGTGACTGGTTTTGGTAAAAATAGATTTAAGGTTTATAAAATGTAAAGACTTAAACTATACTCAAATTGAGTATTTCAAATTATAAAAATCAGACTTAGTTTTACTTGCATCAAATATGCCTATTAAATGCGTATTGTTTTGTATGTAAAGATGTTATAATATTGTATGTCATACTTATACCATTCCTAACCAATTATCATGAAAAAACAAGTGCTACTTTCACTTGCCCTAATCATATCTACAACCTATCTAACGCTTAATGCCCAAAACTGGAATGAAATTATCAAAGCCACAGCTTCTGATGCTACTTTTAGTGACCAATTTGGCTATAGTGTCTCTATAGATGGTAATTATGCCATTGTTGGTGCCGCTTATGATAATACCGATTTTGGTACTGATACTGGCTCTGCCTATATTTTTGTGCGTTCAGGAGCCAATTGGATAGAACAAACTAAATTAATTGCATCTGATGCAGCTGCCGATGACCGATTTGGCTATAGTGTCTCCATAAATGGTGATTATGCCATTGTTGGTGCTCCCGTAAACGATGATAATGGTAGTTTTTCAGGCTCGACTTATGTGTTTATACGTTCAGGAAGCAGTTGGACAGAACAGGCTAAATTAATAGCTTCTGATGCTACTTCCTTTGATCAATTTGGAAATAGTGTATCAATAGATGGAGATTATGCTATTGTTGGTGCTTTCGGCAATGATGATGATGGCTCAGCTTCAGGTTCTGCATATATCTTTATGCGTTCAGGGAGTAATTGGACAGAGCAAACTAAATTAACAGCTTCTGATGCTTATGCTGATGATTGGTTTGGCTATAGTGTATCTGTAGATGATAATTATGTTATTGTTGGCGCTTCTCATGATGATGATGGAGGTAGTAACTCAGGTTCAGCTTACGTGTTTATGCGTTCAGGTGCTATTTGGACAGAACAAGCTAAATTATCGGCATCTGCTGATTCTAATGATCTTTTTGGAGATAGTGTGGGTATTGATGGAGATTATGCCATTGTCGGAGCTTTTGGAAATGATAGTGCAATTAGTAATACAGGTTCTGCATTCATTTTTATGCGTTCAGGCACCAATTGGACAATGCAAGCTGAATTAACAGCTTCTGATGCAGCAGCTTCTGATTTTTTTGGAAGAAGTGTAGCTATAGATGGTAAAACTGTTCTCATAGGAGCCACATTAAATGACGATTTAGGCAATGAGTCAGGTTCTGCATATCTATTTACACGTTCAGGTGCTATTTGGACAGAACAAGCCAAATTAACGGCATCTGATGGTTTAGCTAATGACCGATTTGGTAGCAGTGTCGCTATAAATGGTGGTAATCTAATTGTTGCTTCACGAAGTAATAGCAATAATGCAGGAGCTGCATACTTTTATGAATACGATGCAATTATTACAGATGTAGCTAACTTATCTGACATTACGGCAGAATGCGAAGCAACACCAGCAACACCTACAGCAAATAGTGGAGCAATTTCCGCAACCGCAGATGTTGCATTCCCAATTACAACACAAGGAACAACAGTTGTAACGTGGACTTATGATGATGGCAATGGGAATACTGAAAGTCAAACTCAAAATATTATTTTACAAGATGTTACAGCGCCTATTGTCAGTTGCGCTAATCAAACAATAAATTTAAATGCGTCAACATGCGACGATGAAATGATAATAATTTCACCAACACTAAATGAAAACTGTAGTGCATCAAATACAGCTTTAGATTTTGATGGTAATAATGATAGGGTCATCATTCCTACTAGTTCGTCTTTAAATTTTACAACAGAATTTTCTGTTCAAGCATGGATTTATCCAAGAGCAAATCGCTATACTAGAATTTTTACTAGATATTCTGGATCTGCAAGTGTTGCGGGTGAGATTGTCTTTGATACCTATGATGGTTCTAATCCTCCATATTTAGCAAATGGTAGAGGTTTAAGGTTGGTGTTTACAGGTACTGGTGGAGGTGGTGTTTTTAGTTCTAATGTCTTAAGTTTAAACACATGGAATCATGTAGCTGGTACTTATAATAATGGCGTCATTAAATTGTATGTCAATGGTGTTGAAATAAATTCCTCAACAACCGTATTTACTTCGATTCCTGCAAGTTCATTAGATTATGCAATTGGAGAAGATGTGAATGTCGGAGCATATGAGTTTTTTAATGGACAAATAGATGAATTAAGCATCTGGAACACCGCATTGAAGTCAACAGAAATAAACAATGGTTATAACAAACTTTTAAAAGGAACAGAGCCAGGTTTGGTTGCTTATTATAACTTTGAAGAAGATCCGCTAAGTTCTATTTTAACCGATAAATCTAGCAATGGAAATAATGGTGTTTTAACCAGTATGGATGTAAACACAGATTGGGTAACCTCTACAGCACCTATTACATCTGTAGTATTAACAAACGATATTACAGGCACTTCAGATGCATCAGGAATTTATCCGCCTGGAGATACCACTATAACTTGGACCGCTGAAGATACGCACGGCAATTCCGAGAGCTGCACGCAAATTATCACAGTCACAGGTAATGACACTTCATTGTCATTCTTATCTGGTGATAATTTAATATTAAGTCCAGCTTTTGATTCCAATATTTATAGCTACACATCAAATGTTTGTTCTAACACCAACAATACACTAGTAAGTGCAATTACAAATGATGAAAACGCTACAGTTATAGGTACAGGTAATGTAAACCTTAATATTGGTGAAAACAATATTATTGTTAGTGTAGAGAATGCTTGTGGAGAGCCAACAGATTATACTATTGTAGTAAGCCGTTCAACCACTGAAAGTGAAGTGTCTCTGTGGAATGGTTCTTTATCATCTGACTGGAATGAACCAAATAATTGGACACCAAATGTTATTCCATCAAAGTGTAGTGTGGTAACTATTCCAATTACATCTAATATTCCTATAGTTTCAGGAGTGGTCGAAATTGCAAAACTAAATTTGAATAGTGGTGCAAATATGGTTGTCCCTAATACAACAACTCTAAATATTACTGACGATTTAACGATGTACTCTCAATCCGATAGTTATTCTGGATTGGTAGTTAAGGGTTCAATATCTGTCGCAGGTAACACAAGCTATCATAGATATGTCAATTCTAATATCTTGGGTAATGATTTAATCTCACCACCACTTTCTAGTCAAACATGGTCTAGTTTTTTAAGTCCTGAAAATGCCACAACGTTATTAGATAATGGAGAATTACCAACGGTCTATGCGTTTGCACCTTTTGATAAAACGACTGGTGATTATGAAAATTACAACGAAAATACTATAGTAGATTTAATCAGTGGTAAAGGATATAGAGTGGCAACAGATTCTGGTGAAGCGTTGATTTTTACTGGGACTATTCCTAATGCTGTTAATATAAATATTTTAGATAGTGGACCATATTTTACAAAATGGAACCTTGTAGGTAATCCATATCCTTCTTATATTAATGTGCATTCTTTTTTAAATCACGAGGTCGATTTGGGCGTTTCAAACATAGATTTATTTGCTAATGCATCCGCAGCGATTTATGGTTACAATGCTTCTACAGAAAATAAATGGACTATTTATAACTTAGCGAATACAAATTCTTCGACTTTAATAGCGCCAGGTCAAGGATTTTACGTTGCTGCAGATGCTAATCATGTTACAGCCTACAATTTAGAATTTACTAAAGATATGCAAACCACAGGGACAAATGATGATTTTATTTTAGGGCGGAATACAGAATTAATTTACCTTAAGTTAGCTTTAAGTTCTAGCACAAGTACATTTAGTACTGAATTTTATTTCAACAATTATGCATCCCAAGGCTTAGATAAAGGTTTTGATGCAGAACTTTGGGGAACAGCAAATACAGGATTTAAAATTTATTCGCATTTGGTAGAAGATAATGTAGGAAAGACTATAGCATTACAGTCGCTAAACATGTCAGATCTTGCAGAGATTTCAATTCCTTTAGGCGTCAATGCTAATCAGGGTGAGCAAATTCATTTTAGTATTGCAGAAACTACGTTACCAGATTCAGTTAAAGTTTATCTAGATGATGCCCTTTTGAATACGTCAACTTTACTGAATAATGGAGCATATAGTATAGTGCCTACAACGAATATTTTTGGAACAGGTAGATTCTTTTTACGCACAACTGAAGAATCTTTGTCACTAGCAGAAATAGAATTAGATGAATTAAAGGTGTATTTTATAAAGGACTTTAGTTCTCTCATTATAGAAGGAAAATTAGCAAATAATACCGAAGTTGATATTTACGATTTACAAGGTCGAAAAGTATTAACAATGCCGCTCGACTCTGATAAACTCGAAAATCGAATCAATCTGTCTTTATTCACAACAGGTGTGTATATGGTTAAGATTAGAAGTAAATCACAGCAGAAATTATATAAGATTATAATTCATAATGACTAGATAAGTTCAATATATTTTATTTTTTAGTTGAACAATATTGGTGTTGAGATATTTTAAAGTGTCTTGTAAATAATCGCGGTTTAAATTGACAAATAATTTAAATCACACTATTTTCGTAAAAACTATAATTGTCCCACCTTTTAGGGATTAATAATTCTATTTACATGACATTCGCCATTATAAAAGAACGTAAAAACCCACCAGATAGACGTGTCGTTTTTTCGCCACAACATTTAGCAGAAGCAAGAACTCAATTTCCTGAAGCTACCTTTATTGTAGAATCTTCTGATATTAGAATTTTTCCAGATGAGGCTTATGCAAAATTAGGTTTCGAAGTTTTAGAAGATGTATCCCATGCAGATGTTATGATTGGTGTTAAGGAAGTGCCAATTGAAAAATTAATCCCAAATAAAAAATACTTTTATTTCTCTCATACCATAAAAAAGCAGCCTTATAACAGAAAGCTTTTAATTGCCATGTTAGAAAAAAATATAGAAATGTACGACCATGAAACTATCGTTAAAAAAAATAATGCCAGACTTATAGGGTTTGGTCGTTATGCAGGTTTAGTTGGTGCTTATAATGGTTTTAGAGTATTAGGATTAAGGGATAATTTATTCACTTTGCCTAAAGTTGAAACTTTAGCTGATTTAGATGAAGTAAAAGCAGAATTAGATAAAATTACCATCCCAAATATTAAAATATTATTAACAGGAACAGGTAAAGTAGCCCATGGTGCAAAAGAAATTTTGGATCATTTAGGCATTAAGCAAATTAGTGATGCGTTGTATTTAACAAGTCAATTTACAGAACCGGTTTATGTTATGGCAGATGTTATGGAATATGCTAAACGAAAAGATGGTATAGTAGGTGAGAGGTCAAAATTTTATAAAGACCCAACAGGTTACGTAAGCAACTTTATGCCATACGCAAAAGAAACAGATTACTTTATTGCAGGTCATTTTTATGGTAATAATGCACCTTATTTATTTACAAGAGAAGATGCTAAACATCCTGATTTTAGAATTAATCTCGTAGCAGACGTATCTTGTGATATCGATGGTCCTGTGGCAAGTACTATTAGACCTTCGACTATTGCAGACCCATTTTATGGTTATGATGCAATGACGGAAAAAGAAGTTGCTTTTAACGCTGATAATGCTATTACAGTAATGGCAGTGGATAATTTACCATGCGAATTGCCAAAGGATGCGAGTGAAGGTTTTGGGGAAACGTTTTTAAAATATGTGATACCTGCCTTCTATAATAATGATGTAGACGAAGTTTTAAAACGTGCTAAGATTACCGAAAATGGTAAATTAACTGAGCGTTTTAATTACTTGCAGGATTATATTAATGAAGAGTAAAAAAACAAAAATAGCTCTAGTTACAGGAGCGGCTTCGGGTTTAGGGTTTGAGTTAGCATTGTTACTAGCTAAAGATGCTTATACATTAATATTAATAGATATTGATGAGGATCGACTAAATGATGCAAAGAATAAAATACTCGATACTTATAATGCGACAAAAACAACTCTGATCCTTAAGGATTTAAGCTTACCAAATGCGGCAACTGAAATTTACAATGCTGTAAAAAATATAGAAATAGATGTCGTCATTAATAATGCAGGTTTTGGATTGTTTGGAACATTCTGCGATACAGATTGGGAACGTGAATCACAAATGTTGAATCTTCACATCATAACTACAACACATCTTTTAAAACTTATTTTACCAGATATGGTAAAACGTGGTTCTGGTAAAATCCTCAATCTATCTTCATTAGCAGCATTTCAGCCTGGTCCATTAATGGCATTATATTATGCCTCTAAAGGTTACATATTATCATTTTCAGAAGCAATATCTAATGAATTAAAAGGAACAGGTGTTACTGTAACGGCTTTGTGTCCTGGCCCTACGAAAACATCCTTTCAGAGTGTAGTGTCTGAGGACGCAGCAGAGAATAAAATAGCTTTTAATATGGCTTGTCCAAAAGAAGTCGCTTTGTATGGTTATAATGCTATGCAAAAAGGTAAAGTTGTTGCAATTCCTGGTACTATCAATAAATTTTTATCTGTGTTGCCTAGAATACTAACACGTAACAGAACAACGAAAATTGTTCGAAAAATTCAAGATAAGAATAGAGCCTCTTAATTTTTTTATAACGGTTGATAATCTATTACACTTAGGTTTCCATCTTTTAAATTGATATACTGATAATTAACGCGGTCGTGTTTATCAAATCCTCCGTTTTTATTAGTGTCCGAAATACTTTTAAAATATAATCTATTTAATTCTGGTATAACTTTCCAATACGCAATTTTAGCCAAATCTGGTGTTAGTTTTTTTAAATTTTTGCCATCAATAGTACTGATATAGAGTGCTTCAACATCTTCGGTGTTTATTTTAGAATCTTTATTAGTATCTGTGTCTCTAATTGTATAAATTAAATACTGAAGTCCGGTTTGTTCTTTAATATCTTTAAGAAATCTTACCGAAGTAATTTCAACTATTTCATCAGTTAAAGGTGTTAGTTTTTTAGAATTTAAGTGCTGGAATTTTAAATTGCTGAATTCGCCTCTAATAGAAAAATCATTATAATTTGAGACAGAAAATGAGTTATATCCTCGTTTACCAGAATAACTAGAAAATCTCGACTTGTATTCTGTAATATGTCCTATAGGGTGAATTAAATAGTCTGTACTATCGATTAAGATAGGTAAATCTGCAATTTCAATCTTAGAACTATCTTTTTTTACTTCAGTTTCTATAGTGGCATCATGATTGATTCTATTCGTTCGTCGTTCATCGCAATTAGACAGAGTTATAGCCAGTATGACGATTAAAATTATTGATTTCATGTTTTCGTTTTTTAATTGTTTTCTAAGGTATTTAAATTCTTAAACATCCAAAAGCCTACCACTAAGAATAGTCCAAATCCTATAGTAAAGAGCCAAGCTTCATAATGTTGAAAAGGTGCAATAATTATATTTATGATATCTATAAACAGTATTTGCGGACCACTTATAATTTCCCAAGAATTGTATCTTAAAAAACGACCTAGGTAAACACCAAATCCACATAAAAATAAAATAATAGTTGTAATTGTTTTTACTGGAAGTTTTTCAAATTTAGACGACATAAGATTTTGCATATCAATTAGCGATAAGTAAAATAAAAACAAGCCACTTAAAGCAAAAGATAAAACCACTAAGATATCTAACCATAAAAAAGTATTGTTGGCAGTTCTTAAATGTATTAAGTCGGTAATAATATATGGCGCATTTGGTAAGAAGGCTAACCAAACTAAAAAGCCAAATCCAAGCGTAACTTTACTTATATTTTTTTTGGTGCTGAGATACATGGTTATAGCATAAGGAATAATCGCTAAGAAGACATTCCAAATTAAAAATAAGTAGAAAAAAGACTTGTTCAATTTTATTCTTACCAATAAAGAGATACCACTAAATAATAAGGCAACACTAATTAATGATAAGGTTTTAAATTGCGATTGAATAACGTTTTTTATCAGATTCATAAGGTAATATTTTGAAGTGAATTATATCTTGTAATTGATTTCTCAACGATTAAAACAGTTACAATTCCTAAGGTATAAGCTACCAAATCTGTAAATTGAAATGTACTGCCAAAAATGAGTTTTGCAGTATAACTATCTTGTAAATTAAAGTAGGCTAAGAAGGGTGTGAGTTGGAGGAATTCAATACCAAAAGCAATTATGAGGACGACTAAACTAGAGGCCCAAACACTCATGTTAGTGCATCCTCTAATAATTGCATATAATAAAATAACCACGAGATAATCGCCAAACGTATGACGAATAAATCCTGTTTTTAGTGTGAAGGCAATAGCCAATTCTACCAGAAAAAGAAAGTGGGCTAGGCCTAAATAGTATTTGTTAAATTGAATTTTCATGATGTGATGTGTGTTTTATTTAATGGCTATTTTATCGCCTAAAAATTTTGGTTCTACATTAAATAATAAATCTAAACTCGCTTTTGCACGCGCTAAATATTCTCTCGCTGGTCGTTTAAAAACATCCTTTGCGTTATAAGCGATAGCATTAACATCAAAATGTTGTGCGATATAAATAGCACGTTCGTTATGAAATTTTTGAGAAATAATGGTAAGCGAATCTTGGCCAAATATTTCTTTGGCTCTCACTATCGAATCTAGCGTTCTAAAACCTGCATAATCTAAAAATATGCGCTCAGCCGGAATTCCTTTTTCAATTAAATCGTTTTTAAAATCTGTTGGCTCATCATAGTCTTTAAGGCTATTGTCTCCACTGACTAATATGTATTCAATTTTTCCTGCTTTGTAGAGTGCAACGGCTGCATCAACTCTGTGTTTATAAAACAGATTTATGTTACCACTAGGCGCCAAACGACTAGCACCAAGTACGAGTCCGACTTTGTTTTTTGGAATGCTGTCTACATCATCATAACTAAGTCCTTTAGCTTTGTAACCAACCCAATGAAAGGTGGTTAAAACACCAATAGTCATAATAATACCTGCTAGAATTAATAGTTTTAATTTTTTCATGCTGTACTTAGATTAAGATTGAATAGTTCGCTTTTTGAGAAAATGGCATCTCTAAAATCTGAAATTGAAACCTTTAATAATTTCTGATAATCGTAATGATGAAATGCATTTGCTGTCTTTCCTGTTTTAAAAGATGTGTAGTAATATTTATAATAATCAGGAAGAATAGCAATACCCAAAATTATGGCACCATACAAATACGGACTGCGTTTTCCGTTGCCATAGCAGAGGCATTGAAGTGCAATTTCATCTTCTACTTTGGTACTGTAGCCACACAGTACGTGGTAGCAGTCGTGTCGCTCTACTTTTGGGATGAGTTCAAAATTATTTTCATCTAAAAAATCGCCTAAATGTCTTCCAAACGAAGACATCGGATAGTTAAGTAAATCGGCTTTTGAGACCTTCCAAGGCTTATGGCTTTTAAACATTGAAGTATAGATACGTTGCGAATGTTCAAATAACCAAATGATGAGTTGCTTTCGTTTTTCTTTAAATATTTGGAATAGGTTGTTCATGGTAATTTGGGTTGATGCTGTTCTGTTAAATGTGTTGTGTTGTTGTATGTTTTTTTACAATGTTTCAACTTAAAATTCCATATCAAAAGCGCAAGACAGTAAACACCTAAAACGTAGTACATAGCAAAATAGGCGAAACCTGAACTGATAAGTATTGCGGTCAATATTGTGGTTAAAACTATGATGTAATACGGAAATTGATTTTTAAAAACATACTGTTTATCATTCGGTTTTTTTGAAAACCAAAACATACTAGAGATACTTATTCTAAGTATAACAAACGTAAATCCACCGCCAAATAAAATGGCAACTATTATTAATCCTGCCATATCACTTAGAATTGAGTTTAATATTGTCGTATTGTAATTCTTGCCAATTATTGTTTCTTAATTGATAGACATAGTTGTAGTATTTAGATTTTATCTGTTCTATTGAATCTTGGTCTAACGATTGAGAATTTAATTGTTCATTTAGTATAAACGTATTGTTGTTAGAGAGGTTTAATACATATTTAAAGTCCATAGATTTGGCGTGATTAAAATTGTAATCCGTAATGTGATAATCCCAATTTATAGTGCTAGAAACTATGAGAATAATAAAGGCAGCTTGCGTATTAACTCTAAACAAATACCAATTGTTTTTTATAGCACTTATTTTTAGTAGTGTGGTTACAAGACCTATAGTAGCAAGAATTAGATACACTAAAACGCCAATTCTTTTGTAGGTTAATCCAAAGTAGTAGATGTACTGACTGTTTTTAAATGTGATACTGAATACAAGAAGAATATTGAGGATAATCCAAGTGTAGGCTAAACGTTTTAGAGTTTGGTTTTGTTGATAGAAGTTGAGGTTTCCTCTAAAAACGTACAATAGAATCATAATGGCAATAAAAATGGATGCAATTAATGCATTAATGCCACTATGCACTTGTGCTGAAAAAAGCGAGGCTTTTATTTCGAAATCTGAAGTAATAAATGCAATATCAGTGATGAGATAGAGCACTATAAGAGCGTTTAATAATGAAATAAGAATAACACCAAGCTGATTTTCTTGCTTAAGTTTAGGAACAGAAAACGCGTTGGTTTTATGTAGATTGTTTTCTGTATTTAAATCTAATTCGGTAGCTGGTTCTACTTCAATGGGTGCATAGATATTATTGAATAAATAGTAACCCAAACCAGCAACTAACAACCATTGAATGTTGACGAAACTAAAATCTATCTTGTCAATAATGTTACTAAAAACAGGATTTCCTTCTTTATATAATCCAATAAATGTGATAAGAATTACAGCAGGAATCAGTATGATTTTTGCCCAATGTAAATAGTCTATCGGTTCTTTTTCTGCGTTATCATCGTCGTTTGATTTGGTTTCAGATATGGCAAAATTTCTATGAAAGAAACCGGCAATAGTGGTATACAATCCATTAAGCCAATTGATATAAATGGACGATTTAGTTTCAGAAAGATGGCCAATTAAAGTAAAGAATGAAACCACATTGGCAATAATAGAAAGTGTAGAACTATGAAAAAATATAGTTAAACCTGTAATAAGATACGCAACCGAATAGATTTGGGTTTTTCTGTTTTTAAAATGCGATTGATTATTAATAAACAGAATTACAACGGTAAGAATACTAAATAGAAAAAGGTTAAGTCCTATGGATTGGTCATAGAAGAAGGTGCTAAATAATAAGGCTGCGATAAAGAGTGCTAATTTTTTCATGTTTAATTATTTTAAAGTACTTTGTATTTCAAAGTAAATGATTAAAAAAAAGCGACATACTAATTGTAGTCGAAATATTGGGTTTCGTTAATTTATGTGGTTGTAATATTTAATCGTTTTATATCTTGTTTATAGGCTGTTGGTAAAATGATGTCCTTTAAAATCCAATCGAGTTTAAGACTTCTAAAAATTTTATAAACTGAAATTAATGGTTTCAATACGGATACTTTTCTCAATCTTAGTAAAACTCTAACAACATTAGGTAATAGTAATATTTGTGATTCTAATAATAAACGATACCTAAAAAGGCCTAAATGTTTTCGGTATTGTTGGTATAAGTCTTTAGTATAGTTTCCGTTTTTTAAATTTTCGTTTAAATGATTTTGTCTTTCAATTTTAAAATCGGAATAGGTTAGTGGTAGGTTTTTAATTCCCATTCTAGAACCAACATTGCCAAAAACGTTTAAAACTTCTTGTTTTTCTTCAAGTTGAAGTTCTCTTTCTAAAATTTCATAAGAACGAATCGAGTAATCAATCAGCATATATAAAACATCTTTATAAGCCCATTCTGGAATCTTTGTACCTCGTTTATTTTCAACTGAAGTGTGAATTGCCGTAATATGATTTATCGCTTTAATAGCATCATCTTTCTCAGAAAAAACAATGGCTTTGGCATAATTAACCGTAGAAAATAATCGCCCCAAAGGGTCAGATGGTAATTTGCCAGTAAAGTAGAGCCAATCGACTGCTTTGTTAGTGGCAAACTCAGCAGATGCACCAGCAAAGACCAAAAGAATGGTGTCGCTAGTTCCCCAGATTTCTCTGACTATTGAGTTTTTATGTACAAAGTTTTCCATCTAAATTTCTAAGAATTAGGTCTTGTTAATCAATTTTTCAAGCGCTTCAATGTGTTTTTTAAATTCTAATTTGCCAAGTTTAGTAGCACTATATCTTGTGTTTGGTTTTCTTCCAATAAATTGTTTTTCAACCAAAATATAGTCTGCTTTTTCTAATGCTTTGGTGTGGCTCGCTAAGTTACCATCTGTGGCGCCTAACAATTCCTTCAGCATTTTAAAATCGGCATGCTCATTAACCATAAGTACAGACATAATGCCTAGTCGTATTCTGTGGTCAAAAAGTTTATTTATGTTAGTAATTATACTCATAGTGTTTCCTGTAACTTCAGGAATAATTCTTAATTGTACGGTTTATCAAATTTACTTTCAATTAAAATAGTATCATTTAAAACGGTAATTTTTATTTCATCTTCAATCTGATAACCATTGGTATAATAGCCAAATGATTTAGAGATAATGGTATTGTTTTCAGTGTTTTTAAAGGCAATGAAATAACTACCATCTGTTTTTGCTTCGGTCATTGAGATGCTATATGCAATACTATTTCCTTTGTCTAGACTTATCGTTTCGTGATTAGCGTTTGGATTAATACTTAATGAATCAATTTTAAAATCACTCGCATTAGTAATAACAAATTTTCCTTTATTAAAATGACAAGATGTACAAAGTATTAATAGCACCACAGAAACAGAAAGTGTTTTAATTGATTTCATGTGTGTCCGATTTTAGTTGACATCATATTTAAAATGCATCCAAGTGCCATAAATAATATGCATTACACCAAAGCCAATTGCCCAAAGCCAAAATCCATAACCAGGATAATAACTCGCTATTAAGCCTAATATAATCTGAATATAACCTAAATATTGAATGTCGCCTATGCTATATTTTGAAGCACTAACTAATGCTAAACCATAAAAAATGAGCATTAAACCACCAGTTTGTCCATATCTACCTTGAGTTAAAATAATTAAACAATAAATACCACCAACGGTTAGCGGAATTAAAAAATTTAATAATAGACGCTTAGAGGAGCTGTCCCACATTTTGTCACCAGTTTTTTTAGCTTTTCTTGTGGTAAGAATTATACCAGTAACTGCACTCAAAATGGCTATCATCATTAAAACAGCCATGCAAGCCCAAAATACCCAACCATGAAATATATACAAAGTGCCACCACTTTCCGTCATTACTAACCAATAGGCAACAGCTGCACCAATAAGGGCATAAATGCCAGCGAGTACGCCAGATAAACCACTTAAAGAAATAAATCGCGACGATTTATTCATAAGATTTTTAATCTCACTAATGTCTTTTAGATAATCTTTATCGTTCATATTTAAAGTACTTTGAAATACAAAGTAAAATAAATAATTCGGTTTGAGCAAATTTATTTTGCAGTTTTAGCTAAATTTATAATCTAACTAATAACAAAAAACACGAAATGATCGGATTACTCTTAACAATAGCAAACATCTCTGGTGGTATTTTACTTGGTCTTGCAACACTAGATAAATGGGATGGTGAAAGCAATTTTTTTAATAACATAGCAGGCAAATTAGTACCATTTCAAACCGTAATAGGTGGTGCGCTTATTATTTTATCTATACTCACTTTTAGGGGAAGTTTACTTTTTAGCATTGTAAGCATTTTAGGAGGAATTCTTCTATTAACACATGTGTTTAGTAAAGTGCCCTCGTTAGAAACAAGTTTAAGAAAATTATCTGCAACGCTTATGCCCTTTAAAGCGGTAATTGGTATTGCATTACTTGTGATAGGAATTTTACGAATTTTTTAATCGAAATTAATTTGAATCCTGCTGAAGCGCACATTTTAAAACAACCAGAACCTTACAGGTCTATTTATTTGCATTTGCAAGTATTAATAGAGCATACGTTGCCAGAAGCAAACTTATTATACAAATGGCGATTGCCTTGTTATTATATTGATAAACGACCAATCTGTTATATAAATCAAAGTAAAGACTATGTAGACGTTGGGTTTTGGCATTCTGCACACTTATCTAAAAAATGGGATTCTTATTTGGTCACGGAAAAACGAAAAGTTGTGAAATCACTTCGTTATAAAACACAAGACGATATAGATGATTCTATATTTATTTCAATTTTAAAAGAAGTTGAAGGTATAAAACAGAAAGGTTTTTATAAGAAAGATGATTTATAGTGTGATTACATTTCGGCAGGAAAAAATAATAGTCGGAAAAATATGGCACCTACAAAAACTAATAGCAAAATTAACAAACTAGCAGCAACTATTTTTAATGGCCATTCCACTCCAGCTGTTACGTAAGAGCCATCATAAACGTCTTGAAGTATTTTATCACGCTCACTTTTCTTAGGATATTTTATTCTTAATATAATCCATCCTAAAATGTGATATAAAATATCTGCCAATGTTAATTATAGTCTGTTTATTGTTTTTCTAATAGCCACTAAGTTAGAAAGAAGTCCTTCTAAATTATCTAAGTGTAGCATGTTAGCTCCATCACTTTTTGCATTTGCAGGATCAAAGTGGGTTTCAATAAATAGACCATCTACATTATTTACAATGCCTGCTCTAGCAATGGTTTCAATCATATCTGGTCGTCCACCAGTCACGCCAATACTTTGATTAGGTTGTTGTAGCGAATGTGTAACATCTAAAACAGTAGGAGCAAATTCACGCATAGTAGGTATACCTCTAAAATCTACGATCATGTCTTGGTAACCAAACATGGTACCTCTATCTGTAATCCAAGCTTTTTCATTACCAGCGTCTTTTACTTTTTGTACAGCATGCTTCATGGCTTCCGGACTCATAAATTGTCCTTTTTTCAAATTGACCACTTTTCCTGTATTTGCTGCAGCAACTACTAAATCTGTTTGCCTAACCAAAAATGCAGGAATTTGCAATACATCTACATATTCTGCAGCCATTGCAGCATCAGAAGCTTCGTGTATATCTGTAACCGTCGGAACATCAAAAGTTTCAGAAACCTTTCTAAGTATTTTTAAAGCTTTTTCGTTTCCAATTCCCGTAAAACTATCAATTCTACTTCTATTGGCTTTTTTAAAACTGCCTTTGAAAATATAAGGAATTTCAAGTTTATTAGTAATGTTAATTACCTTTTCTGCGATGCGTAAAGCCATGTCTTCGCCTTCTATAGCGCATGGTCCACATAGTAAAAAGAAATTGTTAGAATCTGTATGTTTTAATTTAGGTATAAGTTTTAAATCCATATCAATTTAAAGGCAATAATTAGAATGCAAATATACTATTTAACTATAACTTTTAAACCTTAAAAGGATACAACATTTTCGTTAAAGACTATTCGCTAATTGCAAGGTATTCTACATTAACGATTTGGTATGTATCTGGTGGAAGAATCCCAAGTTCTATTTCGTATTCTCTATTCATTGAAAGAATGCAACTAGAATTCGCTGAAATCTCATTACAAGGTTCATCAGCATCTGCAGAGAGGTTTCCGGAGTATTTAAAATCTCCATTGTATATAGTTAATATAGGAAAGCCAGAAACATCAAAATTATTATGATTATTAAGCTGAATCTCATATTGAACTAATGTGGTGTTATTACCTGTATCTGGTACATAATTAAAACTTAATATTTGATAAGAAAAATTCTCTAAAACTGGCGCTTCGATAATTTCAGGCACTTCTGGTACTTCAAAATCACAGGACACTTCTTGCGTTATTATATGAGTATAGCTCTGACTACCCACAAAATATATTTGAGGAATTTCGATTATTTGGGTACATTCTTCTTCAGATGGGCAACCCATCAAAATTATAAAAAGTGGTAAGCAAATAATAGATTTTAGTTTTGTTAAATTTAAATTCAGAATTATCGTCACAGTTTTAGGATTAATTGTGTTAGCCTAGAAATATACAATTTTGACGGCTGTGATGTTATCCTTTTTATGAAATTTAGTTTCAAAGTTACAAAGTTACAAAGTTTCAAAGTTTCAAAGTTTCAAAGTTTCAAAGTTTCAAAGTTGAATTTATTTTTTCCATAAGTGAATAACCAATTCTCAAAAAACCTTATTCATACTATTTCTAATCATCCAAAGTGACATCACAAAATTTCCAATTACAAGAATACCACCAAGAAACAGTAATTTTTCAATGGTTTCTGTCCAATTTAATATGTGCAATAGATTAAAAACATAGGCAAAGAATAAGTAAGATGATAAACAAACAAATACAATTCCTAAAGAGAAATTCAGTTGTCTACTTGGTTTTATAAGTTGCCAAACAAAAGGAATACCAAAGAGTAAAATAGGATAGGCAGAAATACCTTCTAGTTTATTTATTGTTGTAAACCAATATATGATTATGGCAATGAAATAGAGGTATGGGACAAATTTGGTGAATTTGTTAATGCTTTGCATGCGTTAATTATTAAGGGTTATAATTATTCAACATTTAAGCCTTCATGTTGTTAGAATGAGGATTATAAACTAAGCGATAGGCTATTTGCTGTTAATCAATTATTTAACGTAAGATACGACATCGGATTATTAGAAAATGAAATTATAACAATTTATTAACGTAATGACTAGAATAAGATGTACCTTTGCACGCTTAAAATCAGCATAAGTTATGGCTAAGATTAAAAATATTGCAATTATTGCACACGTCGATCACGGAAAGACAACATTGGTAGATAAGATTATGTATCACTGTCAATTATTTCGTGAAAACGAAAACACAGGAGACTTAATTCTAGATAATAATGATCTAGAACGTGAAAGAGGAATTACAATTACTTCTAAAAACGTTTCTGTTATTTATAAAGATACTAAAATCAATGTAATTGATACACCAGGTCACGCCGATTTTGGAGGTGAGGTAGAGCGTGTATTAAATATGGCTGATGGTGTTTTGTTATTGGTAGATGCTTTTGAAGGACCAATGCCACAAACCCGTTTTGTATTACAAAAAGCCATTGATTTAGGTTTAAAACCCTGTGTTGTTGTAAACAAAGTAGATAAAGAAAACTGTACGCCAGACGAAGTACACGAAAAAGTGTTTGACTTAATGTTTGAGCTTGGTGCAGAAGAGTGGCAATTAGATTTTCCTACCGTATATGGTTCTGCAAAGAACAACTGGATGAGTGAAGATTGGCAAGTAGAAACTGAAAATGTTGAGCCATTATTAGATATGGTTATTGAGCATATTCCTGAGCCAAAAATTGAAGAAGGAACAACTCAAATGTTAATTACATCATTAGACTTCTCTTCGTTTACAGGACGAATTGCTATTGGTCGTTTAACAAGAGGAAGCTTAAAAGTGAACCAACAAATCTCATTAGTAAAAAGAGATGGTTCTATAGTAAAAAGTAAGATTAAAGAACTTCACACTTTTGAAGGCGTAGGTCGTAAAAAAGTTGAAGAAGTACAAACAGGAGATATTTGTGCTATCGTTGGATTAGAAGGATTTGAAATTGGTGATACAGTTGCTGATATTGAAAACCCAGAAGGTTTAAAGACGATTGCTATCGATGAGCCTACAATGAGTATGTTGTTTACAATTAACGATTCGCCTTTCTTTGGTAAAGACGGAAAGTTTGTAACATCTCGTCATATAAAAGATAGATTAACTAAAGAGCTAGAAAAGAACTTAGCTTTACGTGTTGAAGAAACAGATAGTGCAGATAAATTCATGGTTTTTGGTCGTGGTGTACTACACTTATCTGTATTAATTGAAACGATGCGTCGTGAAGGTTACGAACTTCAAATTGGTCAACCACAAGTAATCATTAAAGAAATTGATGGTGTTAAATGTGAGCCGTTTGAAGAAATGACAATTGATTTACCAGAAAATGTATCTGGTAAAGCTATTGAAATGGTAACAATGCGTAAAGGAGAAATGACAAGTATGGAAGCTAAAGGCGACCGTATGGTTTGTGAATTCTTAGTACCATCTCGTGGTATTATTGGTTTGCGTAATCAGTTATTAACAGCTACAGCTGGTGAAGCAATTATGGCACACCGTTTTGTAGATTATAAGCCACTTAAAGGTGGAATTCCAGAACGTCAAAATGGATCTTTAGTATCTATGGAAAACGGACAAGCAATTCCTTACTCTATTGATAAATTACAAGATAGAGGTAAGTTTTTCGTTGATCCAGGTGAAGATATTTACGAAGGTCAGGTTATTGGAGAAAATTCTCGTGGTGATGATATGACGGTTAACGTAACTAAAACTAAAAAGTTAAGTAACGTACGTTCTTCTGGTGCAGATGATAAAGCGAAGATTGTACCAGCTATTAAATTTTCTTTAGAGGAAGCTTTAGAATATATTCAGAAAGATGAGTATGTTGAAGTAACGCCAAATCACTTAAGATTACGTAAAATCTATTTAAAAGAAGTAGATCGTAAGCGTAATAAAAATATGTAGAACATATTTGATTATAAATTGAGGAAAAGAGAAATACTGAAAAGTGTTTCTCTTTTTTTTTGCAGTAAATAGAAGGATAATTCAACTTATTTTTCAATCAATTTGAATTCATTTGGACTTAATAGAAAATTAGGATTATTTTTGATTGATGTCAGATTCTAAAATCAAAAGTAAGTTTAAGGTTGTAAAGTACGATGCGTCTTATAAAGACCGTTGGAATTCATTTATTACTGAGGCTAAGAATAGCACCTTCTTGTTTCAAAGAGATTTTATGGATTATCACAGTGATAGGTTTGTAGATTTTTCAGTTTTAATCTTTAAGGATGAAGAATTATATGCCTTACTACCTGCAAATAAAATTGGTACAAAAGTGATTTCTCATCAAGGTTTAACTTATGGAAGCTTTGTGTTAAAGGGAAGTGCTAAGTTTTTTTATGCTTTTGAAGCATTTAGTGCAATGCTAGCCTTTTATGAAGCTGAAGGCGTACAAGAATTAGAAATACGAGTAATACCAACGTTTTATAATAAAATGCCATCTGATGAACTCGATTACTTTTTGTACAAAGCCAATGCGCAGTTATTAAAGAAAGATGTGTTAATGATTATTGATTACGCTCATAAATTGCGTTTTCAAAAAAATAGAAGAGAAGGCTTCAATAAAGCTACAAGAGCAGGATTAGAACTAAAAGTAGATTCAAATTTTGCTGGTTTTTGGAATGATGTTCTTATTCCTAACCTTAAGAATAAACATAATGTTTCTCCTGTTCATTCTCTAGAGGAGATAGAATTGTTAGCATCTCGTTTCCCTAATAATATTAAACAAATCAATATTTATAAGGATAATAAAGTGGTTGCGGGTACAACCGTTTTCTTAACCGAAACCACAGTGCATCCACAATATGTCTCTGGTAATGTAGATAAAAATTCTTTTGGAAGTTTAGATTTGGCATACGATTATATTATTAATAAAATGTGTGAGGATAAACGCTATTTCGATTTTAATATATCTAGTGAGGATAATGGCAATAAAATAAACGAGGGTCTTATTTTCTGGAAAGAAAGCTGTGGTGCTCGCAGTCATACTGCAAACACTTATCGTATTGAAACTGCAGCTCACAAGTCGCTTCAAATTATAAAAGTATGATTTTAACTTTCACTACACTGACCAATTAATAATGCTATTTAATTCTATAGATTTTGCAATTTTTGTACCTATTGTATTTATACTTTATTGGTTTGTTTTTAAGTCTTTAAAATCTCAAAATGTCTTATTAATAATTGCCAGTTATGTATTTTATGCCTGGTGGGATTGGCGTTTTTTAGGATTAATAATAGTAAGTACACTTATAGATTATAGTATTGGTTTAGCTATTGATAAACAGACCAGCTTAAAATCTAAAAAGGCATTTTTAACTTTAAGTATTTTACTTAACTTAAGTATTCTCGGTTTCTTTAAATATTTTAACTTCTTTATAGAAAACTTCAATGCTGCTTTTCAGCTCCTTGGAAGAGATTTAGACCTTAATTATCTCAATATTCTTTTACCAGTTGGTATTAGTTTTTACACGTTTCAAACGATGAGTTATTCTATAGATATCTATAGAAATAAGATAAAACCAACGACTAATCTTGTGGCTTTTGCGTCATTTATATGTTTCTTTCCTCAATTGGTTGCTGGTCCTATAGAACGTGCTTCAAGTTTTTTACCACAAGTGCAAAAGCGACGTGTTTTTGATTATGCAAAAGCTTCAGATGGATTAAAACAAATACTTTGGGGACTTTTCAAAAAGATGGTCATAGCAGATAATTGTGCGGTTTTTGTAAATGATATTTTTGAAAATTATGCCAACTATTCAGGCAGCACATTATTGTTTGGTGCTTTTTTGTTTACCATTCAGATTTATTGTGATTTTTCAGGATATTCAGATATTGCCATTGGTGTGTCGAGATTATTTGGTTTTAATTTAAAGAAGAATTTCGCATTTCCATATTTCTCTAGAAACATAGCAGAATTTTGGAGACGTTGGCACATCTCATTAACCACATGGTTTAAGGATTATTTTTATATTCCTATTGGTGGAAGTAGAGGTAGTAAATGGATGCAATTACGCAATACCTTTGCTATATTTTTAGTCATTGGTCTTTGGCATGGCGCACACTGGAAATTTGTTGTTTACGGATTTATAAATGCCTTACATTTTGTACCTTATATTATTAGAGGTAAAAACACTAAGTACACATCTATAATAGCAAATAATCGATGGTTGCCAAATATAAAAGAGCTGTTCGGAGTGTTTCATACGTTTCTATTTTTAGTTTTTGCCAGGATATTTTTTAGAGCAGATTCTTTGACTAGTGCAGTAGAGTTTTTGTCTGGGATATTCTCGTTTTCAGTGTTTAGTCTTCCAGATTTGTCTAATACTAGTGAGGCTTTTGTTTTATTAATCTTAATAGCTTTCTTTTTCATTATTGAATGGATTGGTAGAGCTAAAGAACATGCTTTGGAAACTGTTTTTTCAAACTATAAAATTCACTATCGTATTGCGTTTTATTATGTTTTGGTGTTTCTTATTTTCTATTTCAATGGTGAAGAACAACAATTTATCTATTTTCAGTTTTAGACATGAAAAAATTCATAACATATACGGTTTATTTTATCTGTCCTGTGATAATTCTAATGATTGTTATGGAGTTTGCATTACGACAAATACCTAATGATTATAAATTTAAGAACGAACAAATAGAATTAAAAAAAGAAGCTGTTGAGCTACTAATTCTTGGAAGTTCTCATAGTCTGTATGGCATTAATCCAAAATATTTTACAAACGAAGCCTACAATTTAGCACATGTTTCACAAACAATAGATTTAGATTATTTATTACTGAATAAATATATAAACGAATTGCCTAAACTAAAAACGGTTGTAATACGTTTGTCATATACCACATTGCATGAGCAATTAGATGAGAGCGCAGAAGCCTGGAGGCAAAAAGATTACAATTTGTATTACAATTTGGACGTATCAAATAAGCTGAAATTTAATAGTGAAGTACTAAGCCTAAAGCTAAAAAACAACCTTAAACGATTAAAGAATTATTATATAGATAACGAAGATCCTATTTCGGTAACTAACTCAGGTTGGGCAAATTTTAAGACGTCTCACGCTGATAAATCTTTAGAGGAACTTGGATTCATTGTGGCAAAAAAGCATACCGCTAAAAATGATGATTTTGTAAAAGAAAATATTGAGTATATAAAGAAAATAGCCAATCTTGGTAAAGAAAACAACCTAAAGGTGATATTTGTTACCTTACCAGCATATAAAAGTTATAGGACGCATTTAGATAAATCACAATATGAAATTGTGAGTTCAGCTGGTAAAAAATTAGAAAAGCAATTTCAAAATTGTAGCTATTTAAATTTAATGTCGGCTAAAAATTTTAATGAAGATGATTTTTATGATCCTGACCATTTAAAAGCAACAGGCGCAAAGAAGCTTAGTAATTATATTAATGATTTTATTATAAATTCTAATAATTGATTAATTTGAAACATGATTAAATTTCTAGACCTAAATAAAATTAATAACCGATTCAGAAGTGAGTTTGAAGTATCCTTTAGTAAATCTTTAGATGATGCGCATTTTATTTTAGGTAAAAACGTAATAAATTTTGAAAACGAATTTGCTTCTTATTGCGGAGCACAGTTTTGTGTCGGTACTGCAAATGGATTAGATGCGTTGACTTTAATTTTAAAGGGCTACATTCAATTAGGTAAACTGCAAAAAGGAGATAAAGTAATAGTGCCTGCAAATACATTTATAGCTACAATTTTATCAGTTCTACATGCAGATTTAGTGCCGGTTTTAGTAGAACCTAATCCAGACAGTTATAATATTACTATAGATTCAATAAAAGAAAGTAAAGCTGATGCTAAAGCTATAATAATGGTTCATCTTTATGGACAGTTATGTGATGTTGAAGACATCTTAGAATTTGCAGAAACCAATGACTTACTTCTAATAGAAGATGCAGCGCAAGCACATGGAGCAGAATGCAAATTGGGTATGGCTGGTAATGTTTCTAATGCAGCAGCCTTTAGTTTTTATCCTAGTAAAAATTTGGGTGCTTTAGGAGATGGAGGTGCAATTACTACAAATAATGAGGATTTAGCTAGAGTTATACGACAGCTGCGTAATTATGGCAGTACAAAAAAATATACAAATAAAATACTTGGTTATAATAGCAGATTAGATGATATGCAAGCTGCGTTTTTAAGTATTAAACTAGGAGAATTGAATGCAGATAATAAAAGACGACGAGAAATAGCTAAAGTATATCTAAGCGAAATTAACAATCCTAAAATTAAACTGCCATTTTATAATGGTACTAAGAATCATGTGTTTTATGCATTTGTAGTAGAAGTGGACGACAGAAATGATTTTACAGAATATCTAAATAATCATAATATAGAGTGGTTAATTCATTATCCGATTCCGCCTCACAAGCAAGAAGCGTTAAGTGCGTTTTCTAATTTAGAATTTCCTGTAACTGAAAATATTCATAAAAAGATAATAAGTCTTCCTATTAGTCCTGTACTAGAAAATAATGAAGTTCAGAAGGTTGTTGAAATATTAAATTCTTATTAATTGAAGAAGTTTTTTAATTACATAAATGGCGAAAATTCAGTAAAAACTTTTGGATTAAATAGTGCAAATGTTGGACTTAAAATCTTATCAGGTATTATTATTTCAAAATTTATAGCCATTTATATTGGTCCTTATGGCATGGCATTGATAGGGAATTTGAAAAACTTTTTAAGTGCTATTCAATCTATTGCTATTTCCGGTCTTTATAAAGGTGTAGTAAAATTTATAAGTCAAGTGAAATCGGATGCTTTAGAACTTTCTAAAACATTGTCTACTGTATTCTATTTTGGCTTCTTTTCTTCCTTTTTCCTAGCATTATTATGTTATTATAATGCAGAATTTATTAGTGATGTATTGTTTTCTGAAGATTATAAATACACTAATATTATTGAAACCATGGCTATTGTTCTACCATTTTATGCGTTGAATATGTTTGCCTTTTCAATTATGAATGGGTTTTCTAAGCAGAAATACTTATTAGTCATTAATATGCTATGTCAAGTTTTAGGACTTGCTGTTACTTTGTTATTAATATTTAGAGAAAATATAAATGGTGCATTGTTAGCTATTGTGATAACACCAGCATTAAACCTACTTATTACTATCGTTGGTATTGCTTTTAGAAAGAGTTTAATTACTACTATAAAGATAAAGCATATCAGTCTCTCGGTAATTAACAGGCTTAGTCCTTATATGATTATGGCATTGGTAAGTGCTATAGCCATACCAATTGTAATGGTCATTATTAGAAACTACATTATTACAGCGCTTGGCATAGAATCTGCAGGATATTGGACAGCCATGACACGAGTTTCGGACTATTATCTTATGTTTATAAATTCGTTGATGGTTCTTTATATTTTACCTCGATTTTCGGCAATCAATTCTAAAAGTAAATTTAAAAAAGAAGTATTCAGTTTTTATAAAATTGTAATGCCAGTGTTTTTAATTCTACTATTTGTTATTTATTTAGGTAGATCGATATTAGTACCTTTATTTTTTTCTGAAGAGTTTGAACCAGTAGTAGATTTGTTTGGATTTCAAATATTAGGCGATATAATGCGTGTTTTAGCAATGGTAATTGTCTATAAGTTTTTGGCAAAGAAAATGTTTGGTCATTATATTATTTTAGAAATTTTTCTATTTTTAATTATGTATGCTTCTAGTGTTTTTCTAATAGATGAATTCGGATTAAAAGGCGCAGTAATGGGACACTTTTTTAGTTATTCAATGTATTTCGCATTAATCTTATTAATTTTTAATAGTTCTTTGTTTGGCATCTTGCCAAGTGATAATTTAGAAGAAAACTAAAACGTGAAATTACCTAAGTTTATTAGTAACAATACTGTGCTTAAGATTACATCTCTTAACGCAATTGTTATATCTATTAGATTAGTTGTTTCTGTTTTTATTCAAAGAATGTTAGCCATAGCAGTTGGAGAATCTGGTATTGCAAGCATTGGGCAAGTTAGAAATGTATTGGCAATGTTAACCACCACTTCTACACTTGGTGTTTTTTCAGGCGTTGTAAAATATGTGTCTCAGTTTAAAGCAGATCAACCAGAATTATCTAAACTGTTTTCTACAGTTACACTTTTTACATTAGTAGGCAGTGTTCTGTCTTCGGCTATATTGTTTTTTGGTGCTTCATTCTTTTCAGATTATCTGTTTTATAATCAAGAGTATATCTATGTATTTCATCTCTTAGCTGTAATTATTCCTTTCATTGCAGTTAATAGAATTGTAAATGGTGTCATAAGTGGACTTTCAGATTACAAGCGTTATGCAAAAATTGAATTAATTAGTTATTTATTAGGTGCAGTAGCTTTAGTTTACGGATTGTATAATTCAGATTTAAAAGGTGTAATAATAGCCATTGCGTTAACACCAATAATTCAGTTGATAGTATTAGTTTTTGTCTTCGGTAAAACCTTGAAACAATATGTCAACTTTAGAACGTTAAACTTTAGTATTGTATATAAAAACAAGCTATTAGCTTTTACGCTAATGTCTTTTATTTCCTCGTTTTTAATTAATTATATTGAATTAGATATTAGATTCTTAGTCACAAAAGAGATTAATATTAATGAAGCTGGTTATTGGACAGCAATGACCTTTATTTCTAAAAATTACATGGTGTTTGCAACTGGTTTATTTACATTATATGTATTGCCAAAATTTGCAAACATTACAGGCAAACAAGAATTTGTAAAGGAAGTTATCAATATCTATAAAACCATTTTACCAATCTTTGCATTGGGCATGTTATTAGTATACCTGCTTAGAAATCTAATAATTCAAATAATTTATCCTGAATTTACAGGAATGGAGCCACTTTTTAAATGGCAACTATTAGGAGATTTTGTGCGTTTGAGTTCTGTGGTTTTGGCACATCAATTTTTAGCAAAGCGTTTGGTAAAAAGTTTTGTGATAACAGAATTAATATCTCTGATATTGTTTTTCGTTTTAAGTAAAATATTTATTTCATATTACGGAACAGAAGGCGTTGTATTAGCACATTTTGTGAGATACGTTATCTATTTTGTGGTTGTAATTTTTGTTATAAAACACTACTACAATAATTCGACTTTACAAAAGGAATAATAAACACTAGTGTTGTACTTGCCATTTGTCTAAATATTGCTGAGCACATTTTATATGATCGTGATGAGTCTCTACAAATTGCCTAGCATTTACTGAAATTTCAATGATTTTTTCAGGATTTAAGATTAACCATTCTAATTTTTTTGCAATGGCTTCTGCATCTGGTAAAGCATTAATAGCAATGGTATCTTCTTCAATATTATAGTAGTCTAGCCATTCCTTTTCTGCACCAGTAAAAACGACTTTGCCTTTAGCCATAGCTTCTAAAGCATTGTATCCTTGGTCGTATGCATAAACTTGGTCTAATAGTATATGTGCTTTATCAAAACTTTTAATGTAGTCTTTGTAGGGTAGATCTCGTGTAATTAGGATTTCTACTTTATTGGGTAGTTTTTTTGCAAGAAGTTTTAATGCGTCATCAAAAATATCGTTACCTTTTTTTATGTAATTAAGTGTGTTGATGCCATGAAAAATTACTATCTTATTTTCTATGATGGGTAAACTATATTCAAGTTGACTTAAATCAATAGCATGCGGAATCATGCCTAAATATTTTTTATATCCAATTAAAGGAATGTGATAGTCTAAATCGTTAGAAACAACGCCTTTAATGGTATTAAAAATATGTTTATGTAAATCTATATGAGATTCCGTTAAATAACTTAGTGCAGGCGAAAAGTCTTTCTTAGTGCCTTTGTTTTCAAAATAGGGTGTTAAAATAGAATATCTAAATTTCTTATCGAAAGCATAATTAACACTTGGATAATCTAGACCAGCTGATAATAAAAAAACATTCTTATTCCAATCAGATAGCCAATTGAATATGATACGTTGGTCTTTTCTTTCGAAATCAAATATTGCTTCGTTAATAAATTGAACAACGTCATGATTTGACAATAAATGTTTTTTAGACTTTATTTGGCGCTTAATGGAGACTGCAGTTATATCAATTCCTGAAAACTTTTTAATAATTATTCTCAATTTTTTTAGAAAATAAGAATTGTAAGGATCTCTTATTTCAATGTCTACATCTACTTTTTTAAAACCATCTCTTGTACTAACTAGAATAGCATCATGTCCAAAGCTTTTTAATCCTTGTTTTATATTCCATTGCGCTCTATTATATTCACCAAAGAGTAAAACTTTCATTTATTGAGGTTTCATTTAATATCTTTATCCTTTATTTAAAGGTTATGCAAAGTAAACATAAAAAAAGAATTTGTATTGTAGCGCGTTCACTAAGTGAAGGTGGTGCGGACAGAGTTGCAGCAATGCAGTCTATTTTTCTTTCAGACTTAGGTTATGATGTTTACATAATTACTATATTAAATAGTATTGGATATCCATTTAAAGGAAAGTTATTTAACCTTGGAGCTATTAAAGAGCAAAATGATACTGTTTATGGAAGGTTTAATCGTTTTCTTTTATTCAAAAACTTTTTATCATCAAATAATATCGATGTTGTTATAGATCATCGTGTACGCAGTAAACGTTTTTCTGAATATATGATTTCAGGTTTAATTTATCCGAAATCTACTATATATGTGGTTCATAATTTTACAATAGAACTTTATTTTCCTCCAAATCAATTTTTAACAAAGTACTTTTATAAAAAAGTGAAATCAATTGTTTCAGTATCAAATGGTATTGAGAAAAAAGTTGGCGAATTATATAAGTTTAAAAATTTAAAAACCATATATAATCCTATTGATTTTGAATACATAGATCGTTTAAAAGTTAAAAGTACAGAACCATTAAGCCATTATATTTTTTGGTATGGACGTTTTGAAGAAAAACAAAAAAATCTGTCACTTTTAATAGATGCATATTCAAAATCTCAACTTCCTAGTAAAAATATAAAGTTGATTCTAATGGGAGACGGTAAAGACAAAACGTTGATACATGATAAGATTGTAAATTTAGAGCTTAGTGATTTTGTTGAAATTAAACCGTTTTCAGAAAATCCATTCAAATATATAAATGCTTCAAAATTTACAGTTTTAACAAGTGAATTTGAAGGTTTTCCAATGACCGTTTTAGAATCATTAGCATGCGGAATTCCTGTAATTAGTGTAGAATACAAAAACTTTGAAGATGGTGTTGTGGATAATGAATACAACGGTTTATTGGTAGAAAATCATAATCCTGAAGTGTTGGCTAATGCATTTAATCGTTTTATTAATGACGAAAAATTATATCTTCGTTGTAAAGCCAATGCTAAAAAGAGTTTAGCATCTTTTTCTGTTGAAAAGATATCTAAAGAGTGGCAAATCTTAATTGATAATTAATGAATACTAAAATAACCGATGTTACGATTATAGAAATTCCAAGAGTACATGATGAGCGTGGCTTATTGGCTGTTATAGAAAAAGAAACTATTCCATTTAAAATTGAGCGCGTATACTATTTATATGATGTGCCTTCTGATGCTTTTAGAGGAGGACATGCTCATAAGAAACTCTATCAGCTTATTATTCCCTTATCTGGTAGTTTCAATGTGCTATTAAAGGATGGAAAAGAAAGTAAAACGGTTTATCTCAATAAGCCACACAAAGGCTTATTAATTGTGCCTGGTATTTGGCGAGAAATTGATAATTTCTCTTCAGGTTGTGTGTGTTTGGTATTAGCATCTTCAGTGTATAATGAGGATGATTATATTAGAGATTTCAATGAGTTTTTAGCTTTTAAAAAGGTATAGATAGATTTTACTCCTAATGATATAGGGTCTAATTTTATTTAGCGATTGTAATAAGAACGTCGGTGTCTTTAATAAGGTTTTTTGTTTGAAATTTAAATTATTATAATTTATAGTTGTTAAAGTGTCTTTGTAAATATTAGTTTCTCCATTGATTTTTGTTCTCAGAGCTAATCCATAGCGCTTTATATCCAAATATTTTTTTAAATATAAATTGTCTTTTTCATATGCTGTAAAGGAATTAAATAATATAAATCGAGCTGCATTGTCCTCAAACTTTCCTAAACTCCCATCAATAGATTTATCGTAAATCATTGTAATTTCCGGATTAAAAACTATTGGTTCGTTTAACGCGATTCTAATCCATAAATCGAGATCTTGACTACTTAAGTAAATAGGATTGAACATGCCGTAATCTATAAATTTAGATTTTTCCATTGCTGCAGCAGATGTCCAAACAATTGTGTCACAAAGGCTTGCCTTGAAAAAATCTTCTATAATAATTGGCTGCTTTGTATTATTTACAATATTTATTTTTGCGGGAACAATATGATCCTTATTATGCTTTATACAGTAGTTATTAGCGTAAAGACCGGCTTTTGGATGTAGTGATATACTTGCTTTTAAGCAATTTAGATGGTTGTTTTTCCATATGTCATCTGCGTCTAAAAACGCTACGTATTTAGCCGTCGCAAAATTTACACCATTATTTCTCGCTGCACTAGCTCCTGAATTTTTCTGATGAAAAATCTTAATTTTAGATGATAAAAATGTCTTTATTATACGGACGCTATTATCCGTTGAACCATCATCTATAATGATAATTTCATAATCATCAAAATCTTGATTTAAGGCGCTTTTAAGGCAGTCAGATATATAATCTTCCTTATTATACAAAGGAATTACAATCGAAAAAAATGGCATATTATTCATTTGCTAGTAATTGATTAGCAATCGTTTTGGAGGACTTTAAATTTTTGTCCGTTATAGCACCTTGCAGTAAAACAGTATTGAATAGTTCGTTTTTAAAAGTATCAATTTTTAATTTGTTAGGTTCATGGTTTAAAGCCTTTTCTAAAAGTTTTGATAGCTCCTTTTTATCTTCAACCTTAAAGCAAAGGTCTTTGTGATCATAAAAGGCATTGCCTAAAACAACAACAGGTTTATATTTAAATATGGCTTCAATACCAACTGTAGAATTATTAACTAAAACAATTTTTGCAGTATCTAAGGCAGTATTCAAACTCATTTCGTTATCAATTTGAATGTTATTGCTATTGATAAATTGATATAAACTGGAGTCGTATTTGTTTTTATAAAGAGGATGCTCTCTCACTATTAATTTTACCTTATTTGGCAAGTTAGTATAGACGTCTTTTAGTATTTCTGTATGAGATTTATAATTAGGACTGTGATTAATCATATTAACATCTAAGGGTACTTGCAAAATCAGTAATACAAAATTTTGATGTTGAGTGTGTTTATCATTTATGTTAGAAGCCTTAGGTTTGTAACTGTTTAAATCACTGTATTTTAAATCTGGCGGATACAATGACGTGTTTTCAAACAAAGTCATTAGAACGATATCTAAACCACGATATATTGGTGATCTCTTATATTTTTTGGTGTTAGTTCTGTAACTATCTGAATAATCTGTGTAGTCGGTATTTATAGTAATCGTTTTCTTGCGTATACTGATATTTGCATTTACACCTTTGTCATCAAAAAAGGTGGTGTTAAAAGGACCTTGTTCAATGTAAAAGACTTTTATGTTTTTACTTTTTGCTACAGCAATTGCAATTTCTATACAAAGTCTTGAGTCGCCAATGGTAATTAAATAGTCAGGTTGTTCTGTTGTGAATTGAGCATCAAATATGTCAATATACGCTAAGGTCTGTAGCTGTAATGATGTGGTTGATATCTTGTTACTTAAAGCTGTGTGGAATTTATAATATTTATGAAACTGAATAGACTTATAATGGTCTTGGGAAGAAATAATTTTAAAGTAATGTTTTCGTTTGCGCTTTGCCAATATCCAAGCTTTTGCAGTAATCCAAGTACTCGGTTTTAGCCGCAAAAATGTATAAAGAAAACCACTAACATAGAGGCTGTAAACTTTTAAACTAATTTTTGAATTGTTTTTAGCTTTTAGTTGACGCTCAATATCAAGATAAAATCTAGAAAATTTATCTAATGTACTAAGGCAAATGACTTTCATGTATGGCTAAGACCTCTAGTTTTGTAATTGGAGTACAATGTAATTAAATTATAAATGAAGGTCAAAGACTTTAGCATTAAACGAATTTAATTTATCTTGCAATAGCTTTAAATTAGTGACCATTGAATTACACTTCCGAAGAAATAATTAATCATATTTGTGATAAAATCGTAGCTCAAAAAGCAGAGGTTTTAGCCACTTACAATGGGTCAAAATCTAGCATTGGTTATTTTTATATCGATGATTTATTGCAAGAAGATATTGCAAAAGCATGTTATAAAGTGTTTCCTAATAAAAGCGACATGCGCTGTTTAAATACCATAAGGGAATATAAATATGTATCTGCCCAAATGAACAATCACAACCCTTTGTTAGAAAAAGTGATTTATGCTTTTCAAGATGAGCGTGTGGTTAAATTAATTGGTGGTATTTGTGAAATTAAAACCTTATATGCAGATAACTCACTATATGCAGGAGGATTGTCACTTATGGCAGATCAGAATTTTTTAAATCCACATTTAGATAATTCTCATGATGCTGAACGCGAACGTTGGCGCGTTTTAAATCTGCTATATTATGTTACGCCAAATTGGGAGTTAAAAAATGGAGGACATTTAGAGCTTTGGCCAAATGGACCAAAGAATAAGCCTGTTGTCGTAGAAAGTAAATTCAATCGGTTAGTAGTAATGGCTACGCATGATGCATCTTGGCATTCTGTAAATAAGGTTAACTCTTTAGATGTGGCGAGATGTTGTATTTCTAATTATTATTTTAGTCCAAATGCCTTAAAGGAATCCGATAAATTTCATGTTACTAAATATAAAGGAAGACCAGACGAGACTATCAAAAACATTATTCTTGATACGGATGCCAAATTAAGAACTTTAGTACGAAAAGTGTTTAAAAAAGGCGTCCGAAAAAATCCTCACATTTATAAAAAGGATTCTGATTCTTAGATATTAAGATAAGGATTATCTAATACGCGTTTAGCATCGTTTCTTTTCGTTTCAAATCTATATGGATGGTCTAACACATGAAAATAGTAGATCTGCTTAGTCCAATTAGAATTCTTGAATAAACGTTTGTTTACTAAAAATTTATGGTAAGAGATGTTTCTTAGTTTTTGCGTTTCATTAAACTCTTTTATAGCCAATAACTCTCCAGATTTGTCATTATGGTTTTCCATAAAGATATCATCAAAATATATATAAGTTAGAGGTAAAAACAGATTAGGGTCTTCCTTGAATAATTCTAGAACTTCCATGGTAGAACTATAATAATCGACATCAATAGACACAAATCCTATCGGTGTTTTTGAAGATGTAGACGTTAAAAATTCTTTTAAAGTTTCCTTTATTGGTCCTAAGAATAATTGCGCTTTCCCTTTTATTCTTTCTTCAAGTAGATCTCTATTCATAGGGAAATCTCCTGTATTATAATACTCAGGATGATCTCTGTAATCTATAGGTTCTGGCATACCTTTACCAGTATCAAAACCATAAATATTTATTTTAATTCCGGTAGTATTAGTTACTTTTTCAGCAACTTTAATCATGTTCATTAATCCACTACCATGAGCAACTCCAAACTCTAAAATACTAATCTCTGTAAAACCGCGCGCTTTGGCTTGATCTGCAGCTTTTAAAATACTATAAGCATGATGAGGTCTTAAAACCAAATCATACAATACTTTACTTCTAAAAGAACCAAATAGAAATACAAAAAAGCTTATGATGTTTAAATGTAAAGGTTCTGATAATCGTTCTTTGTAGATCCTTGTCCAGATGCGTTTTTGAGTTAATCGTTTTAATAAAAAACTCATATTTTAACTCTTACGTTGTACTACCTCAAAAACTTTGTTTTCGTCGCATTTTAAGGTTTTACTTGGGTATTTTAATAGTAAAGCATAATCATGAGTAGCCATTAAAATAGTGTTCCCATTTTTATTAATGTCTTGCAGAACTTCCATAACCTCAATACTAGTTTGAGGATCTAAGTTTCCTGTTGGTTCATCTGCCAAAATAAGTTCTGGATCATTCAGTAACGCACGTGCAATGGCAATACGCTGTTGTTCGCCACCAGAAAGTTCATGAGGATATTTAAACCCTTTTGTTTTCATAGCAACTTTATCTAAAACTGTATCAATTCTGTCTTTAATACGTTCCTTATCTTTCCAACCTGTGGCTTTTAAAACAAATTCTAAATTACCCATTATTGTTCTGTCTGGTAATAATTTAAAATCCTGAAATACGATACCTAATTTTCGTCTTAGAAAAGGGATATCCTTTTCCTTCATAGTTTTTAAGTTAAAATCTACTACAGAACCTTCGCCTTCTGTTAATTGCAAATCGCCATAAAGGGTTTGCATGAAGCTACTTTTTCCACTTCCTGTTTTTCCTATGAGGTAAACAAAGTCGCCTTTTTGCATTTCAAAGTTAACCTTAGAAAGTACCATGCTTTCGCCTTGGTAAATGGTAGCATCTTTTAGTTCTAAAACCGTTTCAGACATAGTGTTGATATAAAAATTTTGGTAAGTGTAAATGTATTGCTTAAAATTTCAAATGCCAAAAGCTGCAAGTTAATTTATGAAACTAAAACGAAAGCATCAACCTAAAAGTACCTGAGCAAAGAACTCTTGAGTAAATATTAATAACTCCGTGTATAATTATAAGCAAATTCTATCGTTATAGATTTGGTATTGAATTATATTTGATGCTAAATTAAATCATTCAAAAAATTGTAAAATAATGGTGTTACTCAAAAAACAGTTAATCATCGTTTTTCTAGTTTTTACATCACTTTTAATGGCGCAAAAATCTGCTGTTTACACTAGTGATTTACAAGACTATCAAAAGGCTTTAACCTTATATAATAATAAACAGTATAACGCATCTCAATCTTTATTTCGGGATATAAAAAATGATACAGATGATATTACAATTCAATCGGATTGTGCGTATTATATCGCCAACTGCGCTGTACGTTTAAACCAGAAAAATGCTGACGATTTAATTACCGATTTTGTAGATGAATATCCTACAAGTACTAAAAGAAATACGGCCTTTTTAGATGTTGCAGATTATTATTTTAACAATGGTAAATATGCATACGCCAGGAAATGGTACGAGCGTGTAGATGAACGTAGTATTGCTCGTTCAGAAAAAGAACGTTTCAATTTTAATTATGGCTATTCACTATACTCTACTAAAGAAGAAAAGAAAGCTACTAAATATTTAAACCGCGTTGTAAATTCTAAAGAATACGGATCACAAGCCAAATATTATATTGGATTTTTGGCTTACCAAGGGGATGATTATGACACAGCTAACGAATATTTTGATCAAGTAAGCGATAATGAAAAGTATAAAGAGAAGTTATCTTATTATCAAGCAGATTTAAATTTTAAACTAGGTAAGTTTGAAAAAGCCATTGAGCTAGCAGAGGCGCAATTACCTAAAAGTAATGCAGCTGAGAAATCTGAACTTTCTAAGATTATTGGTGAAAGCTATTTTAATCTAGAAAAATACACAGAAGCAATTCCTTATTTGAAAGAATACAAAGGCAAAAAACGTAAATGGAATAATACGGATTATTACCAATTGGGTTACGCGTATTACAAGCAAAATGATTTTGAAAGTGCTATTTCAGAATTCAATAAAATTATTGGAGGCGACAATTCTGTTGCACAAAATGCTTATTACCATTTAGGTGAAAGCTATATCAATTTAGATAAAAAACAAGAAGCTTTAAATGCGTTTAGAAATGCATCTCAAATGGATTATGATTTAAAAATTCAGGAAGATGCATGGTTAAATTATGCAAAGATTAGTTATGAAATTGGCAATCCTTATCAGTCAGTACCTCAAGTTTTAACAGGTTACTTAGAGCAATATCCAAATTCTGGTTATAAAGAAGAGATCGAAACACTTTTAATAGATTCTTACATTACGTCTAAAAACTATAAGGAAGCTTTAGTGTTGTTAAAAGGAAAAAATAGCTTTGAGAATAAAGCTGCGTATCAAAAGGTAGCCTTTTTTAGAGCTGTAGAATTGTATAATGAAAATAAATTCAATGAGGCTTTAGATTTGTTTAAAGGATCTTTAAAAGAATCAATTGACCCAGTTTATGTCGCTAGAGCTACGTTTTGGAAAGCCGAAACGGAATACAACCTTACGGATTATAATAAAGCTTTAATTGGTTTTAAGCAGTTTGCAGGATTAACTGAAGGGTCAAGTTTAGAGGAAAATGAAAACCTTAATTACAACTTAGCTTACACGTATTTTAAGTTGAAAGAATATACAAATGCATCTAGTTATTTTGACAAATTTATAAAAGCTAACGCATCAGATTTATTAAGAAAAAACGATGCTTATTTAAGATTAGCAGATGGTTACTTTGTCTCTAGCAATTATAATGATGCTATTTCGGCATACAAAAAAGCGATTCAGATTAATAAAATAGAATCTGATTATGCGGCATTTCAAATTGCAATGAGTCAAGGGTATTTGGGTAAAGGGTCTTCAAAAATTTCAGAATTAAAATCTTTTATTAATGATTATCCTAAGTCGGCTTTGCGAGATGATGCTATGTACGAGTTGGCTAATTCTTATGTAAAGGCAAGCGATACAGATAAGGCGATGCAAATGTATGATCGTTTAAATTCTGAGTATAGTAGAAGTGCGTTTACATCTAAGGCATTGTTGCGTCAAGGGTTAGTGTATTATAACGGAAATGATAATGAGCGTGCTTTAAGTAAGTTTAAGAAAGTAGCGACAGATTTTCCTGGTTCTGGTGAGGCAGTACAAGCGGTTTCAACAGTACGATTAATTTATATTGATTTAGGTCGTGTAGATGAATATGCAACTTGGGTTAGAACATTAGATTATGTTGAGGTTACTGATGTAGACTTAGATAATGCAACATATTTAGCAGCAGAAAAGCCATATTTAGATAACGAAACGGATAAAGCAATTCGTCAGTTCAATACCTATTTAAATGAGTTTCCAAAAGGGATTCACAGTTTGAAAGCTCATTTTTACTTAGCGCAATTGTATTATAAAGAGGATCTTTTAGAAAATGCACAGCCACATTATAAGGCTGTGGTACAAGCTTCAAAATCTGAATATACAGAGCAAGCAACCGTTAAGCTTTGTGAGATTTATTTAGATGATTCTAATTGGAGTGAAGCCATACCTGTTTTAAAAAGCTTAGAGTTAGAAGCAGATTATCCACAAAATGTCATCTATGCGCAGTCTAACCTGATGAATGCTTATTACCAAACGGAAGATTATTCAAAAGCAGAAAGTTATGCTGATAAAGTGCTGAGCAATTCAAATTTAGATAACAAAATAAAAAGCGATGCTAAATTAATCATAGCTCGATCTGCCATAAAAACAGGAAACGAAACTAAAGCAAAAACGGCATATGCTGAGGTTGAAAAAATTGCAACTGGTAGTGTGGCAGCAGAAGCTTTATTTTACAATGGTTATTTTAAAAACAAAGCTGGTGAATATGAAGCATCCAATACTGTTATTCAGAGATTAGCTAAGGATTATGGAAGCTACAAATTGTATAGTGCAAAAGGCTTAGTAGTTATGGCTAAGAATTTCTATGCTTTAGGAGATGCATTTCAAGCCACATACATACTAGAAAGTGTGATTAGTAACTTTCCAGATTTTATAGAGGTTGTAAATGAAGCGCAACAAGAATTAAACAAAATAAAAGCAGAAGAAGCAAAAACGAATTCATCAATTGAGACTGAAGACTAACAAATTCCTTTGAAAAAGGGAATCTCTTAGTTGAAGCATATTCAAATCAAAACATATAAAATGAAAATCAAGTTTTTAATTTTTATTATAACCATTACAAGTAGTCTTTCTTTTGTCGTAGCTCAAGAAAAGGATACAATTGCAGACCAAACGGTTAACGTTATTAAACCATATCAACCAACAATTTCAGATGCCTTTAAAATTAAAGATAATCCTAAATTGAATGACTCAAATGCTGTAAAGAAGAAAGAAATAAAGTATAATATTTTCTCAATTCCTGTGGCGTCAACATTTACACCTGCAAAAGGTAAAGCAGCAACGGTAGATAAAGCTAAAGCTGTAAAGTTATATGACAATTATGCCTCTTTAGGTATTGGTACGTATACCACGATTTTAGGTGAAGTTTATCTCAACCATGAGTTAAGTAGAGATGAGAATGTTGGTGGTTACTTTAGTCATCATTCATCGCAAGGCGGAATAGACAATTTATTATTAGACGATAATTTTTCTAAAACAAAATTGAATGCACATTACTCAAAAAGTTTAAGAGAATTTACATGGAAAGTAGATGGAGGATTTGATTTACAAACTTATAATTGGTATGGATTACCTCAAGATTTTTTTGGAGAAGCAGAAGCTGATGTCATAGATTCTAAGCATACATATACAAGCTTTAATATTGGTGGAAAAATTGATTTTGATGATGCACTCGTAAAAGATGCAAGTATTCGGTTTAGACGATTTGGAGATGATAGAGGTTCTGGAGAGAACTTGTTTAATGCTAGTACTAATTTTGAAGTATCTATACGTGATGCAGATATTGATGCTGAAGTGTTTTTAGACGGAATCTCTGGAAGTTTTGATGCTGATTATGATGGGATAGGAGAACTTAACTATGGGAATTTTATGATTGGTTTGGCACCTTCTTATCAATTAAATAAAGATGATTTAACCATTAATTTAGGTGTAAGATTAACGTTCCTTAATGACACAGAATTGAGTAAAAGTAAATTCTATATTCATCCTAATGTTGATGCTTCTTACCGTTTGGTAGACGAACTTTTAATCGCTTATGGCGGATTAAAGGGGTCAGTTAATCAAAATTCATATTATAGCTTTGCTAATGTTAATCCGTTTGTAGCACCAACACTTGCTATAGCACCAACCAATCAGCAATTTAACGCATTTGTAGGTGTAAAAGGTAAGTTAACAAATAACTTAAGTTATAATGTGAAAGGTAGTTATGGATCTGAGAAAGGAAAAACTCTATTTAAATCTAATGCTGCGCCAGAAATAGCTTCTGAAGACTATCATTTCGGAAATTCATTTGGAGTTGTTTACGATAATATCACTACATTTTCAATAGCAGGAGAATTGAATGTTGATGTCAACAGAAATTTTTCTTTGGGTATCAAAGGAGAATATTTTGCATATGATACAAAAGATCAAGCGCAAGCATGGAATTTGCCAGATTTGGAAGCATCTTTATTTGTAGATTATCAAATCACAGAACAATGGTTTGCAGGTGCTAGTGGTTATTTTGTTGGAGAACGTAAAGATGAAAGAATTGTAAATATGTTGTTTTCACAACCTAGCGTGACAAGAGTAAGTTTAGATAGTTATTTTGATTTAAATGCGCACGTTGGATATAAAATCAATGAGCAATTATCTGTATTTGCTAAAGCGAATAACATTTTTAATCAAGATTATGATCGTTGGTTAGATTATCCAGTTCAAGGGATTCAAATTTTGGCAGGAGCAACGTATCAGTTCGATTTTTAATCAGGAATTATTTGAGATTCTATTATAAAGTAAAAAAGATCTATTTAGATATTTCAAAAAGCGTTTCAGTTCCGAAACGCTTTTCTTATTTTTACAACAGTCTGCCGTATTGCTTATAATTTTATTCAACTAATAGCGTAGATTACCAACCACCAAAACAAAATACGATGATTAAAAAAATTCTTCCCATTGTAATCCTATTTACACTATTTGCTTGTGAAAAAGATAAGCTTCAAGCGGATTTAATAGTTACAAATGCTAATATTTACACGGTAGATAAAAACTTTAATAAAGCGGAATCTTTTGCTGTAAAGGATGGTAAAATCATTGCAGTCGGTTCAATTTCAGAAATTAACGATACGTATAAAGCTATTGATACGTTAAATGCTAATGGTAATACTTTAGTACCAGGATTCATTGATGCGCATTGTCATTTTCTAGGATTAGGTTTTAATCAGCAAGCGGTTGATTTAGTTGGTACTAAAAGTTTTGAAGAAGTTGTGAAGCGTGTTTTAGTTTTTCAGAATGTAAAACGACAAAAATTTATTTTAGGTCGAGGTTGGGATCAGAATGATTGGGAAGATAAAAGATATCCTAATAAAAAATTATTAGACAAGTTGTTTCCTAATACACCAATAGCATTAACACGTATAGATGGCCATGCGATTTTAGCCAACCAAGCTGCTTTAGATTTAGGTAAAGTAACAAAGCAAAGTAAAATTGATGGAGGAGAAGTTGTTTTAGAAAACGGAGAATTAACAGGTGTTTTAATTGACAATGCAGAATCTTTGGTAATGGAATTTTGGCCTGAATCAACAAAACTGGAAGCAGCCAAAGCGTTATTGGAGGCGCAAAAAATATGTTTTGAACTTGGTTTAACAACCGTAGACGATGCAGGTTTAAATAAAGAATCTATTGGGCTAATTGAAGACCTTCAAGCATCTGGTAAATTAAAAATGCGCATTTATGCTATGGTATCTTATTCTGAAGAGAATGTAGACTACTTTTTAAATAAAGGGATCATAAAAACAGACCGACTAAATGTACGGTCGTTTAAATTTTATGCAGATGGTGCATTAGGTTCTAGAGGTGCATTATTAAAAGAACCTTATAGTGATAAGCCAAAGCATTTAGGTTTAATGGTTACGGATTTAGAAACTCTAAAAAAATCTGCAGAGCGAATTGCAAATTCTGAGTTTCAAATGAACACACATGCCATTGGAGATTCTGCTAATAGTGCTGTTTTAGAAACGTACACTAAGGTTTTAAAAGGGAAGAAAGATAGACGTTGGCGTGTAGAACATGCACAAATTGTATCGGATGAAGATTTTAAAATGTATAAAAATATCATGCCATCAATTCAACCAACGCACGCAACGAGTGATATGTATTGGGCAGAAGATAGAGTAGGAGAAGAACGAATTAAAGGTGCTTATGCTTACAAAAAATTATTAGACGCTTATGGAAAAGTAGCCTTAGGAACTGATTTTCCGGTAGAACGCGTTAGTCCATTTTTAACGTTTTACGCGGCAGTTGGTAGACAAGATTTAGAGCAATATCCAGAAGGCGGTTTTCAAATGGAAAATGCTTTAACCAGAGAAGAAGCTTTAAGAGGAATGACCATTTGGGCAGCATATTCTAATTTTGAAGAGGATGAAAAAGGTAGTATCGAAGTAGGGAAATTTGCAGATTTTATCATCTTAGATAAAGATATTATGACGGTTGAGACTAAGGAGATTCCTAATATTAAGGTGCTGAATACTGTTGTTGGTGGAGAGGTGCAGTAAAAGTGACTAGTTTAGAAAATTTACAAAGTTGTAAAGTTTAAGAGAATCAAAGCTTCAGAGTTATACAGTAGCACAGTTCCTAATAATCATAGATTTAATTATTAAGATATAATCTATGCATTTATTAAACTTTGCGCCTTAATGTCTTTGCGAGAAATTAATTTAAACAGAAGCAGCTCAAAACAAGCGTGCCAAATAATCAAAATGCTCACCATCCATAACTTTCTCACAATTTAATCCAACCGTTAAACAAGCCGTTTTTAAAGTTTCAAAATCTAGATATAACCATTTCATAGCGGTTTCTTTTTCGCCTTTATAAGATAGAAAATAATCGAGTTCTCCAGGATAACCTTGATTTAAATCTAACCATTGTCCACCATCTTCATCTTCATACATATAAGAAATATCAGAAGAATCGATGAGAATTTGACCTCCTGGTTTTAATATAGATTTTAAATGCTTCAAGTTTTGGGAAACAAGGGACAATTCCTGAAAAATTCCTGTGCCATTCATTAATAACAAAATTGTATCAAACGTTTCAGTTTCTTCTAAAATTGGTTTTAGTTCAGCATTAATTACACCTCGTTTTTTAGCAACTTCTACAGCACCTTCAGAGTTATCAATAGCTTTTACGTTTAGTCCTTTATTTTGTAACCACAGTGAATGGCTTCCGGATCCACAACCGACATCCAAAATATTTCCTTTGGATAATTGCAAAGCCTTTTGCTCTAGTTGAGGCATGTCTGCATAGGGTCTAAATAAGTAAGGAAGAGGTAAGGTATCTTCATCAGAAATATTAGTGGATGTAATTATATCTTCAGAATAATTTCCGTTTTGGAAATCTAATAATGCTTTTCCAAAAATATCTTTTTTCATAATTTCTGTCAGTTCGAGTGATTTCGGTTTTTCTCAAAATTGTATCGAGAACTTTACTTAAATTTGTTGTATGCAAGACCAAATCAATAACCTTCCAAAGCTCGCCAAAGATAAACATAAGGAGAATAAAACCTTTTTTGCGAAGCTAAAAAAGAAACCACCAAAACAACTCGATTATTTAATGCAAGAATTGCACGAAGATGAGTTTGAGCGCACTGACTGTTTAGAATGTGCTAATTGCTGTAAAACAACAGGTCCTTTATTTACAGATAAGGATATTCAACGTATTGCGAAATCTTTTAAAATGAAAGAGCAACAGTTTATAAAAAGTTATTTGCGCCTAGATGAAGAAAATGATTATGTGTTGCAATCCGTACCATGTACTTTTTTGGGAGCTGATAATTATTGCTCAATTTATGATGTGAGACCAAAGGCCTGTAGAGAATTTCCGCATACTGATAGAAAGAAATTTCAGCAAATTTCTAATTTAACTTTAAAGAATGTAGCCATTTGTCCGGCAGCTTTTAATATCGTTGAGGAAATGAAAAAAAGAATTCAACACTAATTTTTCATTTAGGAATAATTATTGATGACTAAAGTTTTAAAAAAATGTTTATGAGAAATTTTATTTTAAGAGCAGCATGTGTTCTTTTCGCGGTGAACTGTTCATTTTCGCAGGCTTGGATGACTAATTTAGAAATTGCTCAAAGTTTAGCATCTGTGGAGAATAAAATGATATTGATGGTTTGGGAAGAAACTACAAAATTTCAATATCCTGTTTTTGTAAATGATGATTATGGTAATGTTGTTTTAATAAGTAACTTGTTTGAAGATGAAAATGTAAGTCCATTAATTTGGGAAAACTTTGTGCCAGTTATTGTTAATGAGTATGAATATTCAGATTTATATGCAGAGATAAAAGGTAAGAGAAGTCAAGCCTATATTGATAAGTTTAACGATGATTCTATTAAGATATTAGATGTTAACGGAAACATTTTAAATGTAGATAGCAACTCAGAAGATTATGAAAATATTTCTGTTTTTATTCAGAGATATGCATTAAATACAGAGTTTTTAGCATTAGAACTGAGTGGCTATCGTCAAAAGAAAGATTTTTATTCGGCATATTATTTAGCTTCAAAATATTTAGATTTTTCTATGTATTTAGATAAGAGTGTAAGACGTGATGTAATAAAACTTTCTGAAATATACTTAGAAGAAGCGAAAGCCTTTTTAGATGGTAAAAGCGATCAGAAACCCTTAACTCAACGTGTGGCTCTTTTAAAAATTCAATATAGTTTAATTAATAAGCGGCCTAAAAAAGTTTTAAGGCTATTAAAAAAGGTGGAGTCAGAATCTGTAGAGGCTAATAACGAGACGTTTGTGGCTTTTTTATATTATACAGCATATATGATTTTAGACGATAAATCAAATGCAGAAAAATGGGATTCTAAGATTTCTTCTGTAAATTTGAAGAAGGCACAAAAGATTATCAACTTAAATAAAAACTAATTGGAGAACATTATTAATTACTTCGAAACGATTCCATCTCTACACAGGAGTCTTATTTTAATTGGAGGATTAACTTTTTTTTGGGTATTAGAAGGAGGCTTACCTTTATTTAAATTTAAATACAAAAAATGGAAACATGCATTGCCAAATCTGTTTTTTACTTTAACAACAATTATTATAAATTTTGCCTTAGCATTTTTACTATTAGGCTCTGCTGATTGGGTAAAAGCTAATGATTTCGGAATTATAAACTGGCTTCCGCAAATGCCATTATGGTTATATGCTTTACTCGGAGTTTTATTGCTAGATTTTTTTTGTGCTTATTTAGCACATTACGTAGAGCACAAGGTAAAACCATTATGGATGGTGCATCTCGTTCATCACACAGACCACAATGTAGATACTACAACAGCAAATAGGCATCATCCTGTAGAGAGTTTAATTCGATTCTCGTTTACTTTATTAGGTGTTTTTGTAGTAGGTACACCAATTGCTTTAGTAATGTTATACCAAGCGATGTCATTAATATTTACGCAATTTACACATGCTAATATAAAGTTGCCAAAAGGTTTAGATAAAGCATTAAGCTATTTTATTATCTCTCCAGATATGCACAAAACTCATCATCATTATAGATTGCCATATACAGATTCTAATTACGGAAACATTTTTAGTGTTTGGGATCGTATTTTTGGAACTTACATGTATATGGATCGCGAAAAATTAATTTATGGTGTAGACGTCTTTCCAGATGAAGTAAAAAACAGTAATATAAAAGAGTTGCTTAAACAACCATTTCAGAGTTATGAAAAAGCAACACTGTCTGCAGATCTCGAAGATTAATATAATATTAATTATTTCGCTGTTATTTATGAGCTGTAGTAAAAACCATAAAAAATTTGATGTTCAAGGACACAGAGGTTGCAGAGGATTAATGCCAGAAAACACATTGCCTGCTTTTAATAAAGCAATGGATTTAGGTGTTAATACTTTAGAGTTAGATATTGTTATTTCTAAGGATAATAAAGTTGTAGTATCGCATGAACCTTTTATGAATCCTTTGATATGTTTAGATGCAATTGGTAACGAAATTCCTGATGCATTAGAAAAATATTATAATTTATTTGAAATGAATTATAATGAAATCAAAAAGTTTGATTGTGGCACAAAATTTCATCCTACTTACCCATATCAAGAAAAATTAAAAGTGTATAAGCCGCTGTTATCTGAGGTTTTTGAGCTTGTAAAACAAAAAAAATCTAATGTTACTTATAATATTGAGATTAAATCAGAGGAAGAATATTACAATACTTTTACGCCACAACCAGATCGATATGTAAAACTGGTTTTAGATGTTATTAATAAGCATCATGTAGAATCTCATGTCGTTCTTCAATCATTTGATATTAGAATCTTAAGAGAAATTAGAAAACAATCGCCCAATATAGTAATTGCTTTATTGGTAGAAGAAGACGAAGAAATTTGGAGAAAAATTTCAATGCTTGATATTGTAAAGTTACCTGAAATTATTAGCCCTTATTACAAATTATTAGATGCAACTATAGTTAGAAATTTAAAGGCAGAGAACTTTAAAGTTATTCCTTGGACAGTGAATGAAGAGCAAGACATGAAGCAATTAATATCTTGGGACGTCGATGGTATTATAAGTGATTATCCAGATCGTTTAATTAAGGTAATACAGTAATAATATCAATATAAAAGTATAAAACACTACACTTCTTCTCTTTTTTATGCATTTTGTAGGATTTTTAAGTGGTTAACCAGTTTAAATACTTAGGTTTAGAATTGAGGGAAATTATTTTAAACATGTTATCACTGCTATAGTGATGCTTATTATATTTTTATTTTGAAAAACTTTATACGCATTTTCCTTGTAGTTGTCCTTACCTTCTTATTAGGATATACATTAAATTACGAAAACGCTAAACTTAAAAACGAGACTGAAAACAGAGCTGCAGAATTAATAGACAATTCAAATTCTAACATCTATAACAATAAATTAGTTATAGATTAAATATGCACTTCGGGTTTTTTTATAAGATTCTAAGCCGTCTTTCCATGTGGCTCGAATGGCCTCTTCTGTTAAACCAGATTCAATTTGTTGCTGTAAAATTTTTGTGCCAGCATGTGCAGTAAAATTACTAGTGTTGAAAAATTTAGATTTATCCTTAGCATTATTGTAAGCATCTAAAACATATTTCAAAGTAAAATGACGTTCCGCTTTTATTTTAGATAAGTCAGCGCCATAGCAAACTTCATTTTGATGTTTTGGATACTTTGAACCAAAATTTGCGATTGGTGTATACGAAAACTCGTAATAATTCTTGTCTAAAAACGGCGCACCATAACGTTGAAACTGAAATTCGGTACCTCTACCAGCATTAATGTTTGTACCTTCAAATAAACCTAAATTAGGATATAATAGTATAGATTGATTATTTGGTAAGTTTGGAGAAGGCCTTATAGGTAGATTATAAGAACTAGAATGACTGTAGTTTTTTAATTCTACAATAATAATATTACATTTAATACCATTTTTTAGCCACCCTTCGCCATTGATCATTTTCGCATATTCACCAATGGTCATGCCATGTACTAATGGAATAGGATGCATTCCTAAAAAACTACTGTGTTTTTTTTCTAAAATAGGACCATCTATATAATTTCCATTCGGGTTTGGACGATCTAATATTAATAAAGGAATGTTTTGCTCTGCACAAGCTTCCATAACATAATGCAAGGTAGAAATATAAGTGTAAAAACGTACACCAACATCTTGAATGTCAAAGATCATAAGATCTATATCTTTTAAATGAGATTCTGTAGGTTTTTTGTGCTTTCCATGTAAAGAAATTATTGGTAAACTTGTTTTGGTGTCAACACCATCTTTTACGAGTTCGCCAGCATCTGCAGTTCCTCTAAAACCATGTTCAGGAGAAAATACTTTTTTAATATTAATCTGATGTTTTAATAGTGAATCTACTAAATGTATGTATAAGTTCGTAGTATTATGCAGACTAGAGTTTCCAGATGTAACGTCAATAACACTTGTTAGATTTGCTACAATACCAACACGTTTTCCTTTTAAAATTGGGATATATAATTCAGTTCTATTTGCGCCAACTATAATAGAATGGTCCGTTGGAGTTACATCATTAACTTGTTTAGATTCAGTGGTCATAACTTCTTCTAACGCACTATTACCATGAGATGAATCTTTTTTTATGGAAAAATTTTCTATTGCACTACCAGTTTCAGACTTCACTTTGTTTCCACAAGAAAACGTAATGAATAAAATCCCAATAATTATCGAGAATAAAACTGTATTTTTGACAACCTTTAAAAGCATAGAGTAGGTTTGAATTTCGAGTTATTTATAGCTAAACGTATAATTGGCAATAAAACGTATAAAAGTAGTGTTTCGGCACCAATTATTAAAATTGGTATCGCGGCAATTGCAATTGGTATTATTGTAATGCTTATTGCTATCGCGACTGGCTTAGGTTTACAACAAAAAATCAGAGATAAGGTAGTCGCTTTTAATGGCCATATTGAAATTACTAATTATGACTCTAATGCATCCGATGAGTCACAAATTCCTATTTCAATAAATCAAGATTTTTACCCAGATTTTGAGAGCGTAGAAGGAATAAAACATGTTCAGGCAGTTGCTACAAAATTCGGAATTATTAGAACCGAAACTGATTTTGAAGGTGTAGTGGTAAAAGGTGTTGGAGCAGATTATAATTGGGATTATTTCGAAGAATTTTTGGTAGATGGTAAACTCCCAGACTATTCTCAAAAGCGTAATGAGCAAGTTTTGATCTCATCTTATTTAGCTAAAAGATTAGGTTTTGTGGTTGGTGGTAAGTTTCAAACTGTTTTTGCTGAACAAATAGATAAATTGCCTAGAATAATGAATTTTGAAATCGTCGGAATTTATAATTCTGGTTTTCAAGAACTCGACGAAAAATTTCTTCTCGCAGATTTAAGACATGTGCAGCGATTGAATAGATGGGAATCGGATCAAGTTGGGAATTTTGAAGTTTTTATTGATGATTTTTCAGAAATTGAATCCATCAGTCAACACGTATATAAAAATACGGATTCGCATTTAAATGCTATATCTATTACTCAAAAATACTATACTATTTTCGAGTGGATTAAAATTTTCGATAACAATACTTATGGTATTATAGCCATAATGATTATCGTAGCTGGTATAAATATGATAACAGCCTTACTTGTATTAATACTAGAACGTACACAAATGATTGGGATTTTAAAAGCCTTGGGAAGTTCTAATTGGACGATAAGAAAAGTGTTTTTGTATAATGCGTCTTACTTAATTGGATTAGGCCTGTTTTGGGGAAATCTTATTGGTTTAGGCTTGCTATTTGCCCAGAAATATCTGAAGCTTTTTCCTTTAAATCCTGACACCTATTATGTAAGCACAGCACCAGTTTATATCAGTTGGGATTATATTCTTTTATTAAATATTGGCACATTTGTAGCCTGTCTGTTAATGTTATTAATACCTTCTGTGATTATCTCAAAAATTTCGCCAGTGAAAGCGATGAGGTTCGATTAATAATAACTAGCAATTAACTTTATGTAAATAACTTTTCAGTTATTTTTGCACTTTTAAAAGTATAACGCTATATAAAGTCTTTGGGAAAGCTTCAATAATTACAAGTATATAATTAAGACGCAAAAATTTTACCGTTATAAATACTAATAAATAGAAATGGATTACGTAGATAATATATTAGGAACGATAGGTAATACACCTATGGTTAAAATGAATAAATTAGTAGAAGAATTACCATGTTTAGTACTCGCTAAATATGAAACTTTTAACCCAGGAAATTCTGTAAAAGACCGAATGGCTTTGCAGATGATTGAAGATGCCGAAGCAGATGGAAGATTAAAACCTGGAGGAACTATCATAGAAGGTACTTCTGGTAATACAGGAATGGGATTGGCCTTAGCCGCTATTGTTAAGGGTTACAAATGTATATTTGTAATGGCAGATAAACAATCTAAAGAGAAGGTAGATATTATGCGTGCTGTTGGCGCGGAAGTCATTGTATGTCCTACAGATGTTGAGCCAACGGATCCGCGCAGTTATTATTCGGTTTCAAAACGTTTAGGAGAAGAAACGCCAAACGCATGGTATGTTAACCAATATGATAACCCAAGTAATACCAAAGCGCATTACCAAAGTACAGGACCTGAGATTTGGAAACAAACCGAAGGTAAAATCACGCACTTTGTGGTTGGTGTAGGTACAGGTGGAACTATTTCTGGTGTTGCTAAATATTTAAAGGAACAAAATCCTGATATTAAAGTTTGGGGAGTTGATACCTATGGATCAGTATTTAAAAAATATCACGAAACAGGAATCTTTGACGAAGACGAAATCTATCCTTATGTTACAGAAGGAATTGGTGAAGATATTTTGCCAAAGAATGTAAACTTTGATCTTATTGATGGCTTCACCAAAGTAACAGATAAAGATGCATGTGTTTATACGCAACGTTTGGCAAAAGAAGAAGGTATGTTTTTAGGGAATTCTGCCGGTTCAGCTATAAAAGGTGTGTTGCAATTAAAAGAACATTTTAAACCCGAGGATGTTGTTGTGGTTTTGTTTCACGATCATGGAAGTCGTTATGTTGGAAAAATGTTCAATGACGATTGGATGCGTGAGATGGGCTATATTGATTAAATTTTTCTTGTAACAACATGAAAATAATATATATATAATTGAAAATCCTGATTAGTAGTCAGGATTTTTTTTATTTATATCATTGTCAATAAGTTATATAGGGCAGTTTTTATGGATTGAGAGGTGTTCATAATTGTTTTTAATTGAGTGTTTTGAGATGAATAATCTTTATTTTGTTATTTTTATACAACTAAACAATTTATCATGAGGCAATTATACATTTTTATACTAGTTATTCTTTTTGGTAATTTTGGGTTTGCTCAGATTACTTATGTTCAAATAGAGCTGGTTAATCCACAAATGGGTGAACCAATTTTTATGGGCAATGCTGTGCCAGTTTCAACTTCAACAGATGATGGTTTGAATGCTATATTTAGTTTACACGAAACATCTTTTTATGAATCACTTTATCCCAGTTCATCAAATGGGTTTTACAATAATAGTTACTCTTTGTACGCTAAAATTAGGTGTAATAGTTGTGATGAAAGTGAATTGATTTCAGATTTATTAGAATATAATACGGTTGTGGCTTATGCAGGTTTAGAAACAGAAAATTTTTTGATAAATGGGTTGTATATTCATTTAGTAGATGATACCATAGGAATACCAACTGGAGTAAGTTCTAATGGTATAATTGAAACTAATGATACTCTGCTTAACCAGTTGTTTTTAGATTATAATGTTGTAACTTTTGAATTAAATGATAGCAATTGGGGTGGAAACACATATAATCTTAAGTGCAGATGTGATTCTAGTATATTAAAAGCTGAATTAGATAATTATGTTTCATTAATTTCAACAGCGACACCTGTTGATTATGGTATGCTCCTATCTACTGAAGACAGCATACAATTTGAGGCTAAAATTTATCCTCAACCTTTCAAGGATAAAGTTAATATTGATATTAATCAACCAATAAAATCATTGGTTTTATTCGACGTGTTAGGAAAACAAGTATACAAATCGTCTTCGATTATAGGTTTTGAAAATTTCTCATCAACTCTTAAATCAGGAGTTTATCTTTTAAAAATTTTAACTTCCGAAGGTGAATCCATAACAAAAAAACTAATAAAGTCATAAGTTAAAATCGAATTCTCTATTTTAGAGCATGCAAGAAGATTTCCTTCACTACATCTGGAAACATAAAGCTTTTGATTCATCTGTTTTAAAAACTACGAAAGGAGAATTAATTAGTATTACTAATTTAGGACAACACAACCATAATTCTGGACCAGATTTCTTTAATGCGCAACTTAGTATTGAAAATCAACTTTGGGCTGGTAATGTGGAGATTCATATAAAATCTTCAGATTGGTATGTTCATAATCACGAAACGGATAAGGCCTATGATAATGTAATTCTTCACGTTGTTTGGGAACATGATACCGAAATTTACAGAAAGAATAATTCTGAAATACCAACTTTAGAATTAAAACACTACGTGGATTTAAGCTTAATTCATAAGTATAAACAACTTATGGAGTCTAAGTCTTGGATTAATTGTGAATCTAGTTTTGCAGATGTTGATGATTTTTTATTTAATAATTGGTTAGAACGTTTGTATATAGATAGATTAGAACGGAAATCACAAACTATTCATCAATTGTTAAAGGAGTCCAATAACGATTGGGAAGCTGTATTGTTTAAAATGTTATTAAAAAACTTTGGATTAAAAGTGAATGGAGAACCATTCTTCAGCTTGGCCAATTCTATTGACTTTTCAATAATTAGAAAATTACAAAGTGATGTTTTAGATATAGAGGCATTACTATTTGGCCAATCAAACCTATTGCGAGATTCTAATGTTGAAGAGGTCTACTTTAACGATTTAAAAAAAAGTTATGAATTCCTGAAACAAAAATTTAATCTAATTAATCTTGGTGTATTACCATTGCAATTCTTTAGATTAAGACCTCCTAATTTTCCTACCATTCGTTTATCTCAATTTGCAAATTTGTATGGTAAAGAACAAGGTCTGTTTTCTAAATTACTACAACTTAAATCTAAAGAAGCTATTTACGAGTTTTTCAATTTAGGCGTAACGGATTTTTGGAAAACCCATTATACATTTCAAAAGCCTTCTACATCTTCAAAGAAGCAATTATCCAAATCATTTATAGATTTAGTAATTATAAATACCTTAATTCCTATTCAGTTTAGCTATGCTCAATCTCAAGGAAAATCTATAGACGATGATGTTTTTCAACTTATCAAAGAACTGAAAATAGAGAGTAACAGTGTGGTGTCAAAATTTTTAGATTTAAAGACTATAGATAAAAACGCGCTAAATTCTCAAGCGTTAATTCAATTAAAACAAAATTATTGCGATAAAAATAAGTGTTTACAATGTGCAATTGGTAATAGCTTAATCGTTAAAAATTAGGTAACTTGCATATCATGAATAAATCTCACAGTTTATTATTATATTTTCAAAAACGAGGCTATTACGTGTGTCAACGTATTGCAGATCGTCTGGGAATACGTGCAAAAATTGTAAGAACTTCATTTATGTATCTCACATTTGTAACCGTTGGTTTTGGTTTTGCGCTTTATGTTTTTTTGGCATTTTGGATGCGAATTAAAGATATCATCTACACTAAACGCTCTTCGGTTTTCGATTTATAATTCACAATGGATAATCCGCTAATAAGACTATATAGATCAAAGATTTACACGGCAATAATGATGCTAGTGTTTTTGCTCACTGTTGGGATCTGTGGTTATAGGTTTATCTCAGATTACGACTGGTTAGATGCTATTTACATGACGGTAATAACTATTACCACTGTTGGGTTTGCAGAAGTAAATCCATTAGACACCCAATCTAAAATATTTACTATATTTCTAATTTTAGCAAGCGTAGTTATTGTAGGTTATGCAATTTCTATTATTACTGAATTTATACTTAGTAAAAATAACTTTGAAGACATAAAAAAACGAAAAATGCAAAAGAAAATTGATGCCATGACTAATCATATTATCATTTGTGGTTTTGGTCGAAACGGAAAACAAGCAGCAAGAAAGCTAGAAGATTACAATAAACCTTATGTCGTTATTGAACGCGATAAGGATATTATAGAAAAACTACAAGAAGACTCTATTCCTTATGTTTTTGGAAATGCAAATGAAGATGAAGTATTAAATGAAGCTGGTATAGATAAAGCAAATACTTTAATTAGTGCGTTACCAAGCGATGCAGATAACTTGTTTGTGGTTTTGTCTGCTAGACAGATAAACAAACAATTAAAAATTATAAGTAGAGCATCTCAAGAAACATCATATAATAAATTAAAGTTAGCAGGTGCCAATAATGTTATCTTACCAGATAAAATTGGTGGAGACCATATGGCTTCATTAGTTGTAATTCCAGATTTAGTAGAATTTATAGATAACCTTGGAATTGTAGGTGAACGAAATATTAATATTGAAGAAGTACAAGTAGAGCAACTTTATAATATTAGTGAGGTTAAGACCATTAGGGAATTAGATCTTCGTAAAAAATCAGGTTGTACAGTAATAGGGTTTAAAGACGATAAAGGCGAATATATAGTAAACCCAGAAGCTGATACTAAGCTAATTCCGGGCTCTAAAGTAATTGTTTTAGGACGACCAGAACAAATAAGAAAATTGAATTTAGAATTCAATATTGGTCAGTAGAAGCAGCCATTTTAACGTAATTGACTTTAAAAACTCAATATTTTTTAGCATCTTGTCATCTTTAATAATAAAACTAACTAAGAACCCTTACTCATGAAGAAATATCTTCTATCAATTTTTGCCCTTTTATTACCTTTATTAAACTTTGCTCAAGATGCCCAAGAGGTAGGTATTGACCAAAAAATAGACGAAGCTTTTGGTAATGCAACAGGCTGGTTTGTAAAAGCTATTTTTTATCAAATAGATTTTGGAGGAGGAATAAAAGTCTTTTGGGTATTGTTTCCATTAATTTTAGGAGCATTATACTTTACTGTTTATTTTAAGTTTATAAATTTTAAAGGCTTTTTTACATCAGTAAATATAGTAAGAGGAAAATATGATGATATAGATCATCATGAATCTTTAGTTGCCGCAGGTGATTCAACTCCAGGAGGTGATAATATAGAAACTATAGCAATTGAAGACCATGAAGGTGAGGTGTCACATTTCCAAGCACTAACAGCTGCTTTATCTGCAACCGTAGGTTTAGGAAATATTGCAGGTGTCGCTATTGCAGTATCAATTGGTGGAGCTGGTGCAACATTTTGGATGATAGTTGCAGGTTTTCTAGGTATGGCCTCTAAATTTGTGGAATGTACATTAGGTGTGAAATATCGAGATATTGATGAAAACGGAACCGTATTTGGCGGACCAATGTATTATTTAACAAAAGGTTTAAACTCTAAGGGATTAGGTGGTTTAGGAAAAGTATTAGCCGCAGTTTTCGCAGTATTTGTAATTGGTGGCTCTTTTGGAGGTGGAAACATGTTTCAAGTCAACCAAGCTGCTCAATTATTTGAGCATATGACAGGAGGTGAAGAATCGTTTATAAATGGATATCGTTGGGTATTTGGTTTGGTAATGTCGATTCTTGTTGGTATCGTAATTATTGGTGGTATCAAAAAAATCGCGAAAGTTACGGATAAGATCGTACCATTTATGGTTGCCATCTATGTAGCTGCTTCACTTTTTGTAATCTTTGCTAACTTCAGCATGGTTGGTGACGCATTCGTACAAATATTTAATGGAGCATTTAGTCCAGAAGGTGTAGCAGGTGGAGCAATTGGTGTTTTAGTACAAGGATTTAGAAGAGCAGCCTTTTCAAATGAAGCAGGTGTTGGGTCAGCGTCTATTGCACATTCAGCCGTAAAAACTAAATATGCAGCATCAGAAGGTATGGTCGCTTTATTAGAACCTTTTATAGATACTGTTGTGGTATGTACAATGACAGCTTTAGTATTAGTGATAACAGGTAACGTAACTTCTGCTAATGCAGGTTTAAATGATGCAGATGCTATATTACTAACATCTGGAGCATTTGAGTCTGTTATCTCTTGGTTTCCTTATGTTTTAACAGTTGCTGTAGTATTATTTGCTTTTAGTACTATGATTTCTTGGTCGTACTATGGTTATCAAGGTTGGGCTTACTTATTCGGAAGATCTAAAAATACAGAGTATATCTATAAAATTTTATTCTGCTTGTTTGTAATTGTAGGGGCTTCAATTAGTTTAGGTTCTGTGATAGGATTTTCAGATGCCATGATTTTTGCAATGATGGTACCAAACATGATTGGTTTAGTTATTCTTGCTCCTAAGGTAAAAGAAGAACTCAATAAATTTATGAAGGCCATTAAAGCAAAAAAAGCATAACATATTTTAATTACTTAATCATATGAAATCCCATTTCCAGTTTTCTAACCAACAACGGAATGGGATTTTTTTATTGTTAGCACTTATTGTTATTATTCAATGTCTTTATTGGTTTGTCCCTAACCTTTACATTAATTCAAAAGAAGAATTACCTGAAAATATAAATGAGATAGAAGCTTTTAGAAATGAAATAGATTCTTTGCGTTTAGTCGAAATAGAAAACAAGAAACCAAAAATTTATCCTTTTAATCCTAATTATATTACAGACTATAAAGGGTATAGTTTAGGAATGTCTAATGAAGAAATAGATAGATTACATAAATTTAGATCAACTAATCAATGGGTAAATTCAGCTAAAGATTTTCAGAATGTTACTAAAGTTTCAGATTCCTTTTTAGCAAAAATTTCGCCGTATTTTAAATTCCCAGAATGGGTTACCAACCCAAAACCAAAGTCACGAGGTTATAATAATTCATATTCAAAATCCTCAACATCGAAATCATATAATCAAAAGATTGATTTAAATATTGCTACAGCGAATCAACTAAGAATAGTTTATGGTGTTGGTGAAAAACTATCAGAACGGATTATAAAATATCGAAATAAATTTAGTGGAGGATTTATTTCAGATATTCAGCTAAACGAAATATATGGTTTAGAGCAAGAAGTAATAGAACGTATTAAAAATGATTTTACAGTAAAGACGCCAAGATCCATCCAAACCTATAATTTAAATACAGCAACACGAGATCAGTTGGTCACTATTCAATATATAGATTACGAGATTGCGAATAATATTATAGAAGAAAGAACACTTAGAGATGGCTTTAGTTCAATTGATGATTTACGAATGGTAGAAGATTTTCCGTTGAAAAAATTCGAGATAATTAAGCTATATTTGCACCTCTAAAAACAACTATTTATGTCAAATTTATATTTTACAGAAGAACACAATTTATTTAGAACTAGCCTTAGGGATTTTTTAAATAAAGAAGTTGTGCCACATATTGATAAATGGGAAGAAACTGGCCACATTGAGCGTTTCATCTGGAAAAAATTTGGTGATATGGGTTACTTTGGATTGGCGACTCCAGAAGCGTATGGTGGATTAGATTTAGATTTGTTTTACACTGTAATTTTTCTTGAAGAATTACAGCGCATTAACTCTGGTGGTTTTGCAGCTGCAATGTGGGCACATGCTTATTTGGCAATGACCCATTTAAATAAGGAAGGTAATCATGAGCAAAAAGAAAAATTTTTAACACCAAGTGCTCTAGGTGATGCAATAGGGTGTCTTTGTATTACAGAACCGTTCGGCGGAAGTGATGTTGCAGGTATGAAAACTACTGCAGTAAAAAAAGGAGATAGTTATGTAATAAATGGATCAAAAACATTTATTACAAATGGCGTCTATAGTGATTATTTGGTTGTTGCGGCAAAAACAAGTCCTGAGCTAGGTAATAAAGGGATTAGCATATTTGTAATGGATAGAGATACGCCAGGTATATCGGCAACTAAATTAGATAAACTAGGTTGGAGAGCTTCTGATACTGGAGAAATTGCTTTTGATAATGTTGAAATTCCAATAAATAATTTAATGGGAGAAGAAGGTCAAGGGTTTCCATATATAATGCAGCATTTTGCATTAGAAAGATTAATAATGGGAGTGAATTCTCATGCTAGAGCAGAGTATGCATTAGAATATGCGAAGCAATATATGTCCGAAAGAACAGCATTTGGAAGAACAATTGATAAATTTCAGGCCTTAAGACATACATATGCAGATTGTGAAACTCAGATGGAAATATGTAAACAGTTTAATTATTATGTAGCTAAGCGTTTAGATATGGGAGATTATGTGGTAAAAGAGGCAACAATGTCTAAGCTACAATCTACAAAAATGGCTGATGATGTAATTTATCAATGCCTTCAGTTTTTAGGTGGTTATGGTTATATGGAAGAATATCCATTAGCACGTATGGCTAGAGATAGTCGTTTAGGCCCAATTGGTGGTGGAACATCCGAAATTCTGAAAGAGATTATTGCAAAAATGGTAATTGATAATAAAGATTACAAGCCTGCAACCTAATTGTTTCAATTAAGAACAATTAGAATTCGATAACAAAAGTTAAAAACACGGAAGTAAATACTTACTAAAATTAAAACCTATCAATTTTTTGATAGGTTTTTTGTTGATGTCATATTTTTTGGTGTAATATTTTGGTTATTTATCAACACGAAAACGTTTTCGTATAGATTTTGGTTTTGTGCTAGGTTAATATTTTACTAGTTTTAGGTACAACCAAATTAAATATTATGAAATATTTTAAATTTTACGTATTAGCATTTATAATGCTATTATTTTTTAATTGTAGTCAGGATGAAATTGTTACAGAAGATCAAAGCATCCAACCAACCAAACCAATTATATCTAATGCTAAAAATGGATTAAAACCTATAGGCTCTGGTGTAATGATGCAAGCTTTCTATTGGGATGTACCTGCAGGTGGTACATGGTGGAACACCGTAAACTCAAAAGTAGCTGATTGGAGTAATGCAGGAATTGATGCAATTTGGGTGCCTCCAGCTTCAAAAGCACAGAATGGCCCATTTTCTATGGGTTATGATCCTTTTGATTATTATGATTTTGGAGAATACAACCAAATGGGAAGTGTTGAAACACGTTTTGGCTCTAGAACAGAGTTGATTAATATGATAAATACGGCACATCAAAACGGGCTTAGCGTTATAGCAGATATTGTAATTAACCATAATAGTGGAGGAGCTAGCGAGTCCAATCCGTATTCTGGAGGAAATACTTGGACAGATTTTAATCCAATGTCAGGAAAATTCTATCGATCAGCAACTGATTTTCATCCAAATAATATTCAAAATAATGATAGTGGTGCTTTTGGTGGTTTTCCAGATTTATCTCATAACCAAACCTATGTTCAAGATTGGTTATGGAAAAACTCTAATAGTGTAGCGAAATATTACAGAGATGTTATTGGCTTTGATGGATGGCGTTTTGATTATGTAAAAGGTTTTGATCCATGGGTAGTAAAAGCATGGAAGGATGAAGTAGGTGGATTTTCGGTTGGTGAATTATGGGATAGTAATGTGTCATTGTTAAATTCATGGACGAGTTCAGCTGAAGCGAGTGCTTTTGACTTTGCGTGTTATTATAAAATGAAAGATGCTTTTATGGGAAATAATTTAGCAGCTTTAAATGATAATATGTTGTGGAAACAAAACGCGTCTAGAGCAGTGACATTTGTTACTAATCATGATACAGACGAAATAACAAATAATAAAATTTTAGCGTATGCTTATATTTTAACACATGAAGGCTATCCAACTATTTTTTACAAGGATTACGAAGAATGGTTAAATAAAGAGCGTTTAAATAACTTAATATGGATACATAATAATCTTGCAGGAGGCTCTACTAATATTTTGCATGCAGATAACGATGAATATATTGCAAAAAGGAATGGGTACAATAATAATGGCTTAGTGGTTTATATAAATAACTCAAATTCTTGGCAAGAAAGATGGGTAGAAACCAATTGGTCTAGTACTGTAATAAAGGATTATACTGGTCATTCTAGTTGGGAACTTACTACTCAATCTGGTAAATGGGTAAAAATTCAAGCACCACCAAAGAGTTATTCGGTTTGGTCAATAAAGTAATAACTTATATTAGTAAAGATAAAATCCTGCAACATGCAGGATTTTTTATTTAAAGAAATGACTATTAACCATAACTATTAGTTATATTTATTTTCATCAAATAAATCAAAATGAGTATTAAAGCATTTTCAGAATATTTATTATTAGAAAAGAAATATTCTGAACATACGGTTATGGCTTACACAAGAGATATAATTAATTTTCAAGAATTTTTGATTCAACATCATGATACGGAACATTTATTAAACGCCAACTATTCTGTGATCAGACAATGGATAGTAGAGTTAGTAGATAAAAATATATCCAATAGATCAATTAACCGAAAGGTATCCTCATTAAATAGTTACTATAAGTTTTTATTAAAGACCGAAGAATTAGAATCAAATCCCCTCAAACAACATAAAGCGTTAAAGGTTGGGAAGAAGTTACAATTACCTTTTTCCGAGCAAGAGTTAAAATTAGTTTTAGAAAATTCTATTGAAATTATAGATTTTGAAACTGCTAGAAACCATTTCATAATAGAGTTGTTGTATGCCACAGGTATTAGACGAATAGAGCTCGTCAATTTAAAATTAAATGATATAAATAGTGGTAATGATCAAATAAAAGTATTGGGTAAGCGCAATAAAGAACGCTATATTCCTTTAATTAATTCATTAAAAAAATCTTTAAATCGGTATTTAGAGTTTCGTAAAGACTTGCCGGAGATTATAGATGGTGATATGCTTTTTTTAACAAAAAATGGTCTTAAAATTTACGAAAAACTTGTTTACAGAATAATAAATAAGTATTTTAGTGAAGCATCTTCGAAATCAAAATGCAGCCCTCATGTATTAAGACATTCGTTTGCTACGCACTTATTAAATAAAGGTGCTGATTTAAATACGGTTAAAGAACTATTAGGTCATACTAGTTTAGCTGCAACACAAGTTTACACCCACAGCAGCATAACTGAATTAAAAAAGGTACATGCTAATGCACATCCAAGAAATAGAGAATAAACTTTGACTTAATAGTATTAAGACCACCAAAAATTTTTAGTTACAAATAAAATAACATTACATGTTTAATTTAAAATAAGATTTATGAAAGTAAACACCCAATCCGTTAATTTTACGGCAGATAGCTCATTGATAGATTTCATTCAAAAACGAATGGACAAATTAGATATGTATTATGATAAAATAATTCAGTCTGATGTGTATCTCAAAGTTGAGAACACAAGTGATAAAGAAAATAAAATTTTTGAAGTAAAAGTAAGCGTTCCAGGAGATAGTTTTGTTGTAAAAAAACAATGCAAATCGTTTGAAGAAGGCGCAGATGCTGCGATTGCGTCCTTAGGGAGACAAATTAAAAAACGAAAAGAAAAATTAAGGGCACATAGTTGATTAAATTTTTTTCAAAAAATGTTTTGAATAATTAAATAAAGTCTTACATTTGCAGTCCGTTAGAAATAGCGGGCTTTTTTTAAGCTTAATTATAGTAGTAAAAAAGTAAGAAAAAGCCGATGTAGCTCAGCTGGCTAGAGCAGCTGATTTGTAATCAGCAGGTCGTGGGTTCGAGTCCCTCCATCGGCTCTTTGAAAGTTTAATTTTTTAAATTTAAAAAGAATTAGATTTTTATTAAATTGATATATTGAATTTAAGTTTTGGGGAGATACTCAAGCGGCCAACGAGGGCAGACTGTAAATCTGCTGACTACGTCTTCGCAGGTTCGAATCCTGCTCTCCCCACAAAAATTTTCACGTAAAGGTTTAAAAGTGTATTTTTGCAAAACTATTTACGGAGAATGTAAGATAAATTTCTTAGGGAATTTGTTTTAGATTGAAATAATGAATACCAATCAAAGTGTAAAAATTTTGATAAATGCGAGAGTAGCTCAGTTGGTAGAGCGTCAGCCTTCCAAGCTGAATGTCGCCGGTTCGAACCCGGTCTCTCGCTCTAAAATTTACGAGTTAGGATTTATACTTATATATCGTAATTCGAAATCGGCTATTTATAGTAGTATGCCGGTGTAGCTCAGGGGTAGAGCGTTTCCTTGGTAAGGAAGAGGTCACGAGTTCAAATCTCGTCATTGGCTCTTTTTTCTAAGCGGATTAGAATAAAAAAATTGAACACTAATATTAAATAAGAATAAAATAAATTAAACATGGCAAAGGCAACTTTCGATCGTTCAAAACCACACTTAAACATAGGTACTATTGGACACGTAGATCACGGTAAAACAACTTTAACTGCTGCTATTACTAAAGTATTAGCTGATGCAGGTTTATCTGAAGCAAGATCATTTGATCAAATTGATAATGCACCAGAAGAAAAAGAAAGAGGTATAACAATTAATACTTCTCACGTTGAATATGCAACTGCTAATCGTCACTACGCTCACGTTGACTGTCCAGGTCACGCGGATTACGTAAAGAACATGGTTACAGGTGCTGCACAAATGGATGGTGCTATTTTAGTTGTTGCTGCAACAGATGGTCCTATGCCACAAACTCGTGAGCACATCTTACTTGGTCGTCAGGTAGGTATTCCTCGTATCGTTGTATTCATGAATAAAGTGGATATGGTTGATGATGAAGAGTTATTAGAATTAGTTGAAATGGAAATCAGAGATTTATTATCATTCTACGAGTATGATGGTGATAATGGTCCTGTAGTAGCAGGTTCTGCTTTAGGTGCACTTAATGGTGAGCAAAAGTGGGTTGATACTGTAATGGAATTAATGAAAGAAGTTGATGCATGGATTGAAGAGCCAGTTCGTGATATGGACAAGCCTTTCTTAATGCCTATTGAAGATGTATTTTCAATTACAGGTCGTGGTACAGTAGCAACTGGTCGTATTGAGACTGGTGTTGCAAACACTGGAGATCCTGTTGAAATTATTGGTATGGGTGCTGAGAAATTAACATCTACTATTACTGGTATTGAAATGTTCCGTCAAATCTTAGATAGAGGTGAAGCTGGTGATAACGCTGGTATCTTATTAAGAGGTATTGAGAAATCTCAAATCTCAAGAGGTATGGTAATTACTAAGCCAGGTTCTGTAACTCCTCACTCTAAGTTTAAAGCAGAGGTTTATATCCTTAAGAAAGAAGAAGGTGGACGTCACACTCCATTTCATAACAACTATCGTCCACAGTTCTACGTGCGTACAACTGATGTAACTGGAAACATTGCACTTCCTGATGGAGTTGAAATGGTAATGCCAGGTGATAACTTGACAATTACTGTAGATTTGATTAACACAATTGCAATGAACGTAGGTTTACGTTTCGCTATCCGTGAAGGTGGTAGAACAGTTGGTGCTGGTCAGGTTACTGAAATTTTAGACTAAACAATATAGTTAAATAATTAATTAAGGTGTCTCGAGATTTCGGGATGCCTTGATTATTGTTTACGGGTTTAGCTCAGTTGGTAGAGCACTGGTCTCCAAAACCAGGTGTCGTGAGTTCGAGTCTCTCAACCCGTGCAAAATGCAAATAGGTCATCTGTGACCTCAATAAAATTTTAAATCAAATGGCAGGATTAGTAAAATATATAAAAGAATCGTTTGAAGAGTTAAAGAACAATGTGTCTTGGACACCATGGCCTGAAGCTCAAAAACTTACAGTAATTGTAGCTGTTTTTTCAATTATTTTTTCTTTAGCTATTTGGGGAGTTGATACTGTGTTTAGTAAAGCGGTAAAGGCTTATTTTGAAATGATACACTAACAATTATACAATAAGAAGATGTCTGAAAAAAAGTGGTATGTTGTTAGAGCAGTAAGTGGTCAGGAAAATAAAATTAAAACTTATATAGAGAATGAAATCTCGAGATTAGGTTTAAATGATTTTGTTGATCAAGTTTTAGTTCCAACGGAAAAGGTTATTCAAATCCGTAACGGTAAAAAAATACAAAAGGAGAAGGTTTATTTTCCTGGTTATATAATGGTTCAAGCTAATTTAAGTGGAGAGATTCCACATATAATTAAATCAATAACAAATGTAATTGGTTTTTTAGGTGAAACTAAAGGTGGTGATCCAGTTCCATTAAGGCAATCTGAAGTAAACAGAATGTTAGGTAAAGTGGATGAATTATCTGTAGAAGCTGATGCTAATGTAGCAATACCATTTACAAAAGGAGAAACTGTTAAAGTTATTGATGGTCCTTTTAATGGGTTCGATGGTACTATAGAGAAAATAAATGAAGAAAAGCGTAAACTTGAAGTAATGGTCAAAATTTTTGGAAGAAAAACACCATTAGAGTTAAGTTATATGCAAGTAGAAAAAGTATAATAATTGTTACAGTAAAGAGCGTTTATCTATGCTTCCAATGTAGATATTCGTAATAAATTTTAAGAAATGGCAAAAGAAATAGACAAAGTAGTTAAGCTACAAGTTCGGGGAGGTGCTGCGAATCCATCGCCACCGGTAGGACCCGCTTTAGGTGCCGCTGGAGTTAATATCATGGAGTTTTGTAAGCAATTTAATGCTAGAACTCAAGATAAAGCAGGTAAAGTTTTACCTGTGGTAATATCTGTTTACAAAGACAAATCGTTTGAATTTGTAATTAAGACACCACCAGCAGCAGTACAATTATTAGAAGCGGCCAAAGTAAAGAAAGGATCAGGAGAACCAAACCGACGTAAAGTAGCAAAAGTAACTTGGGATCAAGTTAAAGCAATTGCTGAAGACAAAATGGTAGATTTAAATGCCTTTGAAATCGGATCAGCTATGAAAATGGTTGCCGGTACAGCAAGATCGATGGGTATCACTGTAAAAGGAGGAGAAGCTCCAAACTAAATTTTTTAGAAATGGCAAGATTAACAAAAAAGAAAAAAGAAGCACAAGCAAAGGTAGATAGCAATAAAATCTATTCTTTAGAAGAGGCTTCTGCATTACTAAAAGAAATTACATATACTAAGTTTGATGCTTCAGTAGATTTAGCAATCAGATTAGGTGTTGATCCACGTAAGGCTAATCAAATGGTTCGTGGTGTAGTTTCATTACCACACGGAACAGGTAAAGACATGAAGGTTCTTGCGCTTGTGACTCCAGATAAAGAAGCAGAGGCAAAAGAAGCCGGTGCTGATTATGTTGGATTAGATGAGTACTTACAGAAAATTAAAGATGGTTGGACAGATGTTGACGTTATCGTTACTATGCCAAGCATAATGGGTAAGTTAGGACCATTAGGTAGAGTATTAGGGCCAAGAGGTCTTATGCCAAACCCTAAAACAGGAACAGTTACTATGGATGTTGCAAAAGCAGTTTCTGAAGTAAAAGCTGGTAAAATTGATTTTAAAGTAGATAAAACTGGTATTATTCATGCACCAATAGGTAAAGCATCGTTTAGTACAGATAAAATTATTGGGAATGCTCAAGAATTATTATCTACAATAATGAAGTTAAAGCCTACTGCGTCAAAAGGAACTTATGTAAAAAGCATTTACATGTCTAGTACAATGAGTCCAAGTATTGCAGTTGATACAAAAATAGGATAGTAGTTAAACTTAGAATATTATGACAAGAGAAGAAAAATCCCAAGTAATTGAAGAGTTGACTGCACAGTTAGCAGATAATACAAATATCTATTTAACAGATATTTCTGGATTAGATGCAGCAACAACTTCAAATTTAAGAAGAGCGTGTTTCAAGTCTAACATAAAGTTAGCAGTTGTAAAAAATACACTTTTAGAGAAAGCAATGGATGCATCGGAGAAAGATTTCGGTGACTTACCAACAACTTTAAAAGGTAATACATCTGTAATGTACTCTGAAACAGGAAACGCACCTGCCAAAGTAATTAAAGAATTCCGTAAAAAATCTGAAAAACCTTTATTAAAAGGAGCTTTTATTGAGGAGTCTATTTACATTGGAGACGAATTACTAGATGCATTAGTTGATATTAAGTCTAGAGAAGAACTTATCGGTGAGATTGTAGGATTATTACAGTCACCTGCTAAGAACGTTATCTCTGCTCTTAAATCAAGTGGTGGTACTATCGCAGGTATCGTAAAAACATTATCTGAAAGAGAAGGATAATTTTTAAGAATACACAATAGAAAATTAAATTATAACACACATTATTAAACATTAGAAAAATGGCAGATTTAAAAGATTTCGCAGAACAATTAGTTAACTTAACAGTAAAAGAAGTTAACGAATTAGCAACTATATTAAAAGATGAGTACGGTATTGAGCCTGCTGCTGCTGCAGTTGCAGTTGCTGCTGGTGGTGCTGCTGGTGGTGATGCCGCTGAAGAGCAAACTGAATTCGATGTTATCTTAAAAGCGGCAGGTGGTTCTAAACTAGCTGTAGTAAAATTAGTTAAGGAATTAACTGGTTTAGGTTTAAAAGAAGCAAAAGGATTAGTTGATGATGCACCAAGTGCAATCAAAGAAGGTGTAGCTAAAGACGAAGCTGAAGCATTAAAATCTCAGTTAGAAGAGGCTGGTGCTGAAGTTGAGCTTAAGTAAGCTTAACCCATCTACAATACAAGGTTTAGGTCTAGAGTAATACTCTAAGACCTAGACCATTTTGTGTATATAAACGTTATATACATTTTTTAGTTTTTATTTAATAAAAATCTCGTTCATCAATGTTAGCAAAAAAGGCTGAAAGAATTAATTTCTCTTCTATTGTAAATAGGACAGATTACCCAGACTTTTTGGATATCCAAATTAAATCCTTCCAGGATTTTTTCCAATTAGAAACAAAGTCAGAAGAAAGAGGTACTGAAGGTTTATACAACACCTTCATGGAGAACTTCCCAATAACAGATACACGTAATCAATTCGTATTAGAATTTTTAGATTACTTTATTGATCCACCAAGATATTCTATAGAAGAATGTATTGAAAGAGGATTAACTTACAGTGTGCCTTTAAAAGCAAGATTGAAGTTGTATTGTACAGATCCAGAACATGAGGATTTCGAAACAATCGTTCAAGATGTTTATTTAGGTACTATACCTTATATGACTCCAAGTGGTACATTTTGTATTAATGGAGCAGAGCGTGTAGTCGTATCTCAATTACATAGATCACCAGGTGTATTCTTTAGTCAATCATTCCATGCTAATGGAACAAAATTATATTCAGCTAGAGTAATACCTTTTAAGGGATCTTGGATTGAATTTGCTACTGATATCAATCAAGTAATGTATGCCTATATTGATAGAAAGAAGAAGTTACCTGTAACAACTTTATTCAGAGCTATTGGTTTTGAACGTGATAAAGATATTTTAGAGATTTTTGACTTAGCAGAAGAAGTTAAGGTTTCAAAATCTGGATTAAAAAAAGTTATCGGTCGTAAACTTGCGGCTCGTGTACTTAATACTTGGCATGAAGATTTCGTTGATGAAGATACTGGTGAAGTAGTATCTATTGAGCGTAACGAAATTGTATTAGATCGTGACACCATAATAGACAAAGACAATATTGAAGAAATTCTTGAGGCAGAAGTAAAAACTATTCTTTTACACAAAGAAAGTGCGCAACAAGGAGATTATGCAATAATCCACAATACATTACAAAAAGATCCAACAAATTCTGAAAAAGAAGCTGTTGAGCATATCTACCGTCAATTACGTAATGCCGAGCCGCCAGATGAAGAGACTGCTCGTGGTATTATTGACAAATTATTCTTTTCTGACCAACGTTACTCTTTAGGTGAAGTAGGTCGTTACAGAATGAATAAGAAATTACAGTTAGATATCGGAATGGATAAGCAAGTGCTTACTAAAGAAGATATTATAACTATTATAAAATATTTAATTGAGTTAATTAATTCTAAAGCAGAGATTGATGATATCGATCACTTATCTAACCGTCGTGTACGTACAGTAGGTGAACAATTATCTTCTCAATTTGGAGTTGGTTTAGCTCGTATGGCACGTACTATTCGTGAGCGTATGAATGTGCGTGATAACGAAGTATTTACACCTATTGATTTGATTAATGCTAAGACCTTATCTTCAGTTATTAATTCTTTCTTTGGTACAAACCAGTTATCACAATTTATGGACCAAACGAATCCTCTTGCAGAGATTACGCATAAGCGTCGTCTTTCAGCACTTGGACCAGGTGGTTTATCAAGAGAGAGAGCAGGTTTCGAGGTACGTGATGTTCACTATACTCACTACGGACGTTTATGTCCTATTGAAACACCAGAAGGACCAAATATTGGTTTAATTTCTTCTTTATCTGTATTTGCTAAAGTGAATTCTATGGGATTCATTGAAACACCATATAGAAAAGTGGAAGAAGGTGTTGTAGATATACAAAATGCACCAACATATTTAAGTGCAGAAGAGGAAGAAAATATGTTAATTGCTCAAGCAACAATTAAAGTTGATGAGAAAGGAACAATATTAGCAGACAAAATCATTTCTCGTCAAGAAGGTGATTTCCCTGTAATTGAGCCATCACAAGTAGATTATACTGATGTAGCTCCAAACCAAATTACATCAATATCTGCTTCGTTAATCCCGTTCTTAGAACATGATGATGCCAACCGTGCATTAATGGGATCTAACATGATGCGTCAGGCTGTACCATTATTAAGACCTGAAGCACCAATTGTAGGAACAGGTTTAGAGCGTCAAGTAGCTTCAGATTCTAGAGTATTGATAAATGCGGAAGGAGCTGGTACTGTTGAATACGTTGATGCAGAAAAAATAACTATTAGATACGAACGTACAGAAGAAGAAGCTATGGTTAGCTTTGAAAGTGATACAAAAACATATCCTTTAGTTAAATTTAGAAAAACAAATCAAGGCACGTCTATCAACTTAAAGCCAATCGTTGAGAAAGGTGATAAAGTTGCAAAAGGGCAAGTTCTTTGTCAAGGTTATGCGACGGAAAATGGTGAATTAGCACTTGGTAGAAATATGAAAGTAGCCTTTATGCCTTGGAAAGGGTATAACTTTGAGGATGCGATTGTAATTTCTGAAAAAGTAGTTAGAGAGGATGTATTTACATCTATTCATATTGATGAATATTCTTTAGAGGTTAGAGATACTAAATTAGGTAATGAAGAATTAACTAATGACATTCCTAATGTTTCTGAAGAAGCTACCAAAGATCTAGATGAAAATGGTATGATTCGCATTGGTGCAGAAATCAAACCAGGAGATATCTTAATAGGTAAGATTACACCTAAAGGAGAATCTGATCCAACTCCAGAAGAAAAACTTCTTAGAGCTATCTTTGGTGATAAAGCAGGTGATGTAAAAGATGCTTCTTTAAAAGCTTCTCCATCGCTTAATGGTGTAGTAATTAATAAAAAATTATTTGCTAGAGCCGTTAAAGATAAACGTAAGAGAGCACAAGATAAAGAGGATATCGAAGCATTAGAAAATGCTTACGATAATAGATTTGATGAGCTTAAAAATATCGTGGTTGAAAAATTATTCAACATTGTAAACGGTAAAACTGCTCAAGGAATTTATAATGATTTAGGGGAAGAAATTATTCCAAAAGGTAAGAAGTATACCTTAAAAATGTTAAACGCTGTTGATGATTATACGCATTTAACTTCTGGAAAATGGACAACTGATGATCATACAAATGAATTAGTTGCAGATTTAATCCATAATTATAAGATTAAGGAAAACGATCTTCAAGGTTCATTAAGACGTGAGAAGTTTACAGTTTCTGTAGGAGATGAATTACCAGCAGGTATTATTAAATTAGCTAAGGTTTATATTGCTAAAAAGCGTAAACTAAAAGTTGGTGATAAAATGGCAGGTCGTCACGGTAACAAAGGTATTGTTGCACGTATTGTACGTCAAGAAGATATGCCTTTCTTAGAGGATGGAACGCCTGTTGATATCGTATTAAATCCACTTGGTGTACCTTCTCGTATGAACATCGGTCAGATCTATGAAACAGTATTAGGTTGGGCTGGTCAAGATTTAGGTAGAAAGTATGCAACACCAATTTTTGATGGTGCTACTTTAGACCAAATTAACGAGTATACAGATGAAGCTGGTATTCCAAGATTTGGACATACATATCTTTATGATGGTGGAACAGGAGATCGTTTTGATCAACCAGCAACAGTTGGTGTAATCTATATGATTAAACTTGGTCACATGATTGATGATAAAATGCACGCTCGTTCTATTGGACCTTACTCATTAATTACGCAACAACCATTAGGTGGTAAAGCGCAATTTGGTGGACAACGTTTTGGAGAAATGGAAGTTTGGGCACTTGAGGCGTATGGTGCATCTAGTACTTTACGTGAGATCTTAACTGTAAAATCAGATGATGTTATTGGTAGAGCAAAAACTTACGAAGCAATCGTTAAGGGAGAGCCAATGCCAGAACCAGGACTACCAGAATCATTCAACGTACTTATGCACGAATTGAAAGGTTTAGGATTAGATATTAGATTAGAGGAATAAAAAATAGTAGGCAGTCGTCAGTATGCAGTCAATCTGTATACTGAAGACTGAAGACTGAATACTATAAAGAACATGGCAAGAAAACAAGATAAGAATACAGTACAGAAATTTAATAAAATTTCTATTGGTTTAGCATCACCTGAGTCTGTTTTAGCAGCATCTCGTGGAGAGGTATTAAAGCCAGAAACTATTAATTATCGAACTCACAAACCAGAAAGAGATGGTTTGTTCTGTGAGCGAATTTTTGGTCCTGTAAAGGATTTTGAATGTGCTTGTGGTAAATATAAAAGAATACGTTACAAGGGTATTGTATGTGACCGTTGTGGTGTAGAAGTTACAGAAAAGAAAGTACGTAGAGATAGAGTAGGGCACATTAATTTAGTGGTACCTGTTGCTCATATTTGGTACTTCCGTTCGTTACCAAACAAAATAGGTTACCTTCTTGGATTACCATCTAAGAAATTAGATATGATCATTTATTATGAGCGTTACGTGGTTATTCAACCAGGTATTGCGATGAATGCTGAAGGTGAACCAATTCAAAAAATGGATTTCTTAACTGAAGAAGAGTATTTAAATATCTTAGATACTATTCCTCAAGAAAATCAATATTTAGACGATACAGATCCAAACAAATTCATCGCTAAGATGGGTGCTGAGTGTCTTATCGATTTATTAGCAAGAATTGATTTAGATCAATTATCTTATGATTTAAGACATAAAGCTAATAACGAAACGTCTAAGCAACGTAAAACAGAAGCTTTAAAGCGTTTACAAGTAGTAGAAGCGTTTAGAGATTCTAATGAAAACAGAGAAAACAGACCAGAATGGATGATCATGAAGGCTGTACCTGTAATTCCACCAGAATTAAGACCTTTAGTACCTTTAGATGGTGGTCGTTTTGCGACTTCAGATTTAAATGATTTATACCGTCGTGTAATTATCCGTAACAACCGTCTTAAGAGATTGGTTGAGATAAAAGCACCAGAAGTAATTTTACGTAATGAAAAACGTATGTTACAAGAATCTGTAGATTCTTTATTTGATAACACGCGTAAATCATCTGCAGTAAAAACGGATTCTAATAGACCATTAAAATCATTATCAGATTCACTTAAAGGTAAGCAAGGACGTTTCCGTCAAAACTTATTGGGTAAGCGTGTTGATTATTCTGCACGTTCTGTAATTGTTGTAGGACCAGAATTAAGATTATTTGAATGTGGATTGCCAAAAGGAATGGCAGCAGAGCTTTACAAACCTTTTATTATTAGAAAATTAATAGAAAGAGGAATTGTAAAAACTGTAAAATCTGCAAAGAAAATTATAGATAGAAAAGAGCCTGTAGTTTGGGATATATTAGAGAATGTTTTAAAAGGACATCCAGTTCTTTTAAATCGTGCTCCTACGTTACACAGACTTGGTATACAAGCATTCCAACCTAAGCTTATTGAAGGTAAAGCAATTCAGTTACACCCATTAGTGTGTACTGCATTTAATGCCGATTTTGATGGTGACCAGATGGCTGTGCATTTACCATTAGGACCAGAAGCTATTTTAGAATGTCAATTATTAATGTTGGCTTCACATAATATACTAAATCCAGCTAATGGATCGCCAGTGACCGTACCTTCTCAGGATATGGTACTTGGTTTATATTATATGACTAAGCTTCGTAAATCTACACCAGAGGTTCCAATAAAAGGAGAAGGTTTAACTTTTTATTCACCACAAGAAGTGACAATTGCTTACAATGAAAAGCAAGTGGACTTAAACGCTGGTATTAAAGTTAGAACAATGGATTTTAACGAAGAAGGTGAATTAACTCAACAAATTATAGAGACTACAGTTGGTCGTGTACTTTTCAACGAAAAAGTGCCTGCTGCTGCTGGTTATATAAATGAGGTATTAACTAAAAAGTCGTTAAGAGAAATTATTCACGGTATTCTTAAAAAAACTAGCGTACCTGAAACGGCTGATTTCTTAGATGAAATAAAAACACAAGGTTATAAGTTTGCATTCCAAGGTGGATTATCATTTAGTTTAGGTGATATTATTATTCCACAAGAAAAGCATACAATGATCGCTGCTGCTAATAAACAAGTTGATGGTATTATGGGTAACTATAATATGGGACTTATTACTAACAATGAGCGTTATAACCAAGTTATTGATATTTGGACTTCAACAAATGCAGAATTGACTGAATTGTCTATGAAGCGTATTCGTGAAGATCAACAAGGATTTAACTCAGTATTTATGATGCTAGATTCTGGTGCAAGGGGTTCTAAAGAGCAAATTCGTCAGTTAACTGGTATGCGTGGATTAATGGCGAAACCTAAAAAATCTAATGCAGGTGGAGGAGAAATTATTGAAAATCCAATTCTTTCTAACTTTAAAGAAGGTCTTTCAATTTTAGAGTACTTTATCTCTACTCACGGTGCACGTAAAGGTCTTGCCGATACAGCTCTTAAAACGGCCGATGCTGGTTACTTAACGCGTCGTTTAGTAGATGTGTCTCAAGATGTTATTGTATATGAAGAAGATTGTGGAACATTAAGAGGTATTGAGGTTGCTGCACTTAAGAAGAATGAAGAAATCGTTGAGAGTTTAGAAGCTAGAATTGTAGGTAGAACATCTTTAAACGATGTTTACGATCCATTAACTGAAGAGTTATTGGTTGAAGCTGGTGGACATATTGATGATATTATCGCCAAGAAAATCGGTAATTCTCCATTAGAGTCTATCGAAGTGCGTTCTCCATTATCTTGTGAAGCTAAGAAAGGAATTTGTGTTAAATGTTATGGTCGTAACCTAGCTACTGGTAAAATGGTACAACGAGGTGAAGCTGTAGGTGTTGTTGCTGCTCAATCAATTGGAGAGCCAGGTACACAGTTAACATTACGTACGTTCCACGTAGGTGGTATTGCAGGTAACATTTCAGAGGATAACAAATTAACTGTGAAGTTTGATGGTATTGCTGAAATTGAAGATCTTAAAACTGTAAAATCTAAGGATAACGAAGGAAACGAAGTTGACGTTGTAATCTCTAGAACTTCAGAATTGAAATTAATGGATGCTAAAACAGGAATTGTTTTAAGTACTAATAATATTCAGTATGGTTCTCATATTTTTGTTAAGCCAGGTGCTAAACTTAAGAAAGGTGACGTAGTCTCTCAATGGGATCCTTATAATGGTGTAATTATTTCAGAATTTGCTGGTAAAGTAAAATATGAAAATATTGAGCAAGGTATTACATACCAAGTTGAAATTGATGAGCAAACCGGTTTCCAAGAAAAAGTAATTTCAGAATCTAGAAACAAAAAATTAATACCAACGTTATTAATTGAAGATTCTAAAGGAGAAACTATTCGTTCTTACAACTTACCAGTAGGTGCCCACATAATGATTGACGATGGTGATAAAATTGAAATTGGTAAGATTTTAGTTAAGATTCCTCGTAAATCTGCTAAAGCTGGTGATATTACTGGTGGTCTTCCTCGTGTAACTGAGTTGTTTGAAGCTCGTAACCCTTCTAATCCTGCTGTTGTAAGTGCGATTGATGGTGTAGTTTCATTTGGTAAAATTAAGCGTGGTAACCGCGAAATTATTATCGAATCTAAGCAAGGTGATATTAGAAAATACTTGGTAAAATTATCTAATCAGATTCTTGTACAAGAGAATGATTACGTGAAAGCAGGTATGCCATTATCAGATGGTTCTATTACACCTAACGATATCCTTAATATTAAAGGCCCTTCTGCTGTACAGCAATACTTAGTGAATGAAGTTCAAGAAGTATACCGTTTACAAGGTGTGAAGATTAATGATAAACACTTCGAAGTTGTTGTGAGACAAATGATGCGTAAAGTTAGAATTATTGATTCTGGCGATACGATTTTCTTAGAAAATCAATTAGTTCATAAATCAGATTTCATTGAAGAAAACGATAAAATTTTCGGAATGAAAGTGGTTGAAGATGCTGGTGATTCACAGAACTTAAAGTCTGGTCAAATCGTGACTGTTAGAGATCTTAGAGATGAGAATTCTAGCTTAAGAAGAGAAGATAAAAATCTTGTAACAGCAAGAGATGCTAGTCCAGCGACTGCAACTCCAATTTTACAAGGTATTACAAGAGCTTCATTACAGACTAAATCGTTTATCTCTGCGGCATCGTTCCAAGAAACAACAAAAGTTCTTAACGAAGCAGCTGTAAATGGTAAAGTAGATTCTCTTGAAGGACTTAAGGAAAATGTAATAGTTGGTCATAGAATACCAGCAGGAACAGGTGTAAGAGAATACGAAAACATCATAGTAGGTTCTAAACAAGAATTTAATGAAATGATGAAGGCTAAAGAAGAAATGAATTTTAATTAATTCGGAGTTTCTTTAATATATTAAAATAATAAAAGCCTTCTTGTAGTTTACTTGAAGGCTTTTTTAATTAAAAATAAATGAATCTCAGATTAAAGAGATTCAATTAAACCTATTTAAAATGGCAGACGAAAAAAATAACCCTAAGAAGGGACAAATTAATATAGAATTAGACGAAAAAATAGCAGAAGGTACTTATTCTAACTTAGCAATCATAAACCACTCGGTTTCAGAATTTGTTGTGGACTTTGTGAGTATAATGCCGGGAACACCAAAGAGTAAGGTAAAATCTAGAATCATTTTAACACCACAACATGCAAAACGTTTATTAAAGGCCTTAGCAGATAACGTTACAAGATTTGAAAAAGCCCATGGAGAAATTAAGGATTATGAACAACCACCTATCCCATTAAACTTTGGACCAACAGGTCAAGCTTAAAATATTGTGTTATTGATTTTGTTAATGAATGCAATAAAAATAATTGATTTTATTAATGAAAAACAATCGATTTAAATATAGTTTTTACGAATAATTTTATTTCTTGCCTATAGTTTTATAGTTTTTCATAAATAACTCCTAAAAACATATTTAAAATAAGAATTTGTATTCTGTATAGTCATATTCATAAAAAAAGCCTTTAATTTTTATTTAAAGGCTTTTTTTATTTTGGTTAAGCAACATCTTTTTGATTTAAATGATATTGTAATGCACCAGATGGACATTTTTTGATTTGATTAATAATGTCATCCGTTTGAGCTCCTTCTAAATTAATCCAAGGAATAACTGAACTTCTAAATACAGTTGAAAGCTGTTTTGCACATAATTCAGCATTAGAGCAACAGCGTGGTTTGTAGGTAACAGTAATTTCTGCGTTACTGAAAACGTTTTCGTTTATTTCCATAATAAGTAGATTAGTTGGGTTTAATCTTAATTTTTAAACAATCAAAAGATAATTTAACGTGGGTAATATACTGATTAAATGCACATTATAACGATGAACGGTATTATTTTCGATGAAATGCATGATTTTTATTCAAATTCTGAAGTCATATGAAATGTTATACTTGGGTACTTTTGCTGTGACATTTGTAATGAAAACATAGAATCTGCTAAGAAAACCAACTGATTCTGTTTGTCTCTAGCTAAATAGCGTTGCTTAACTCTAATGAACTCTTTGTATTCCTCGCTCTTTTCATTTTCAGTTTTAATCCAACAGGCCTTGTGTACATTTAAATTTTCGTAAGTACACTTGGCACCATATTCGTGCTCGAGCCTATATTGTATCACCTCATATTGTAATGCTCCAACAGTTCCTATTACTTTTCTACCGTTAAAATCTAGTGTAAATAATTGGGCTACACCTTCGTCCATTAATTGGTCTATGCCTTTATATAACTGCTTGGCTTTCATTGGGTCAGCATTATTAATATACCTAAAATGTTCTGGTGAAAAACTAGGAACTCCTTTGTAGTTTAAGACTTCACCTTCAGTAAGTGTGTCTCCAATCTTAAAGCTACCAGTGTCTTGTAAACCGACAATATCTCCTGGATATGATATATCTACGATTTCCTTTTTTTCAGCAAAAAATGCATTAGGGCTAGAAAACTTTAATTTTTTATTATGTCTTACATGTAAATAAGGTGTATTTCTTTTAAATTCTCCAGAAACTATTTTTATAAACGCGAGTCTATTTCTGTGATTAGGATCCATATTGGCATGGATTTTAAATACAAAACCACTAAATTGCTTCTCGTCTGGATCAACCAAACGCTCTTCACTTTGTTTAGGTCTTGGTTTTGGAGCGATTTCAATAAAACAATCGAGTAGTTCACGTACTCCAAAATTGTTTAAGGCAGAGCCAAAAAAGACAGGCTGTTGGTTACCAACAAGGTATTCATCTTTATTAAATTCAGGATATATGCCAGAGACGAGTTCAATCTCATCTCGTAAAGTATTTGCTGCTGTTTCTCCGACAAGTTTGTCTAGTTCTGTAGATGATAAATCTGAAATTTCAATAGTTTCTTCTATATCTTTTCTACTGTTACCTGAGAAAAGATTGATATTTTTCTCCCATATATTATAGATTCCTTTAAAGTCATATCCCATTCCAATAGGAAAACTTAGTGGCACAACTTTTAAGCCTAATTTTTGTTCAATTTCATCTAAAAGGTCAAAAGCATCTTTACCTTCTCTATCCATTTTATTGATAAATACGATAATCGGTATATTTCGCATTCTACAAACTTCAACTAACTTTTCTGTTTGTTCCTCTACACCTTTTGCTACATCAATTACCACAATCACACTATCTACAGCGGTTAGAGTTCTAAAAGTATCTTCAGCAAAATCCTTGTGACCTGGTGTATCTAAAATGTTTATTTTAATACCGTTATATTCAAAAGCCAAGACAGAGGTTGCAACAGATATACCACGCTGACGTTCAATTTCCATGAAATCACTGGTAGCTCCTTTTTTTATTTTATTACTTTTTACTGCTCCAGCTTCTTGTATAGCGCCACCAAATAGTAATAATTTTTCTGTAAGGGTTGTCTTTCCGGCATCAGGATGCGATATGATTCCAAACGTACGTCGTCTGTTTATTTCTTTTATAAAACTCATAAGATTTTCTTCAATAGATTTGCAAATATAATAGTATTAAGGTATTTATCTGAAGAAAGAAAAACCAAATGAATTCTTAATTCGTATATATGTAAAAACTGTCATTTTTTTTGTAGTTTTACTTATGTTAATTGGGGATTAATTTTTTGAAGTTGATTAATAGCTAGAATCTCTTCGCTTTTAATACTTAAAATTTTTTAGGATGTCCTAATCTGTCCGTATAAATAATTCTATGATTTAATAATATTTAGAAATATGGATTTATCTTACAATATATTTTGTTTATCACACCTTGTCGAATATATTTGTCTTTTTAGCGATAGCTATGTTCGATTTATCAATAAAACTGAATTATACATCAACCATCTAACTATATGAAAATCTCTACTCGATTCTCGTTTACAAAATTTATTGGGCTCAAATTAAAATTGTCTTTAATATTAAGTAATATTTACTACTCTAAGTTTATCATTATTTTCTTATGCGCCTTCATAGGTTCTTTTAAGATTAGTGCTCAGCAGGAGGTTACAACTATTTATGGTGATCAAAGCGGATTTTTTACATCATCCATTATAACCAATACAACCGCAACAGATTCCAATAACTTAATTGGATTTGAAGCAGATGGTCAAACCTATTCAACGGGTGTTGATGATTCAATTTTAACTGCAAATGGAGTGTCTTTTACAGCATTAAATTTCCATGCTTTTCCGGCTCCTGGATCTATTAACTATTCAACCCAAGAGTTATTAGGAGTTGCCTATAATTGGGGAGGTACTCTTCAGACAAATGCTCCAACGGATTATATTAATAATTTTTCGCCAATTATACCCGCAAATTTTATTCGAGATGGTGCTAACGGATTAGAATTAGGTACAAATTTTTTCAATATTAATAGTCAAGATATTTCATACGATTATTTAACTGTACCATCTGCTGCGGCAATAACAGATAATATTCCTGATATAATTGTTAATCAAACGGGTGCTCCAGGAGGAAGTGATACGTTTAGTTTTGTAGATAGTTCTGGCACTGTTGTGGGTAACATCGTAGTCGTCGATTTTACTTCTACATCTGTGGTCTCTGGCATGGATTGGACTATTTATAGAGTCAATACAGTCACAGGAGTAGTTGATAATACATTTGGTATAAATACATATAGAGACTTGAGAGTTTTATCTTTTAAGTTAAGTGATTTTGGGATAACTCTAGCTAACGCAAGCCAAATAACAGGTTTCGTTCATAATTTATCGGGAAATACTGATATTGCATTTACTGCCTACAATACAGATAGCATTATATTTAATTCAATTGATTTGAGCGTTGAATCTCAAATATTTTCTCCGGAGAGTTATTGTACAACAAATACTGTAGAGTTAATTAATGTTATATCAAATAATAGTAATAATGGGACTGCTGCTAGTTTTGAAGTAGATGCACCAATACCGCCTGGGCTCAACTATGTTTCAAGTACTGCAGTTTTTTCTGCTGGTTCTAATGCATCTGCGAGTTATGATATAAATTCTGACAATTGGCTAATCTTTGGCCTAGAGGATGGTGAGAACGTAGTTTTAACTGTTGAAACGTCTTTTGCATCCCTCCCTTTTCCATTAACATATAATTCGGAAATTATTGAATTAAATCAGACAGACACTGATCTAAATAATAATACTGATACTGTAACAATTTCTTATAATGACTCGGATAATGATGGTTATTTTGATGTTTGTGACAAAGATGATGACAATGATGGTATTTTAGATGTAGTAGAATGTCAAAATTATGCTCCAATGCAATTTGTAGGATTGTCGAGTACAGTGCAAAGCTATACTGTTTTAAATACAACTTTAATGCAAAGTACTACTGGTTTTGTTGATGTTGCGGATACAGACAATAATGGTAACGTGGCACTGCGAGATAACGGTAATACAATGAGCCTTAATGCGTCTAATCCTTCTACTTTCCTTATTTCTCCTGCAACAAATACAGGTGTTAATTTTGACGGAATTGATCAATGGACTTTGTCGGCTACAGGTTCTACATTTGTAGTAAATGATCCATTGAACGGCTTAAACATTATGTCTAACGCAGTAGGCTCAATTACATTTGGTCCTGCAACTAGTAACCCTCAGGGTTGGACTATCGAGGTTTACGATATCAACGATCTTACTATTATTATGGATTTTGGCAACGCACGTTCTGATTTGAACGTAGCCGTTATTGTACCATGTGTGGATAGGGATGGTGATGGTGTAAGTGATGATTTAGATTTAGATTCTGATAATGATGGAATTTATGATATTGATGAAGTAGGAGGAACAGACATTGATAACGACGGAATTGCTGATGGCACAGTAAGTACTGAAGGTATTCCGTCTTCAGCGAGTACTGGGATTGTTCCAATTGACACTTTAAGCGATGGAAGTTTCGATTTTCAAAATACAGATAGTGATGGAGATGGTTGTTCAGATGCAAACGAAGCTTATAGTGATAACAATGCAGACGGGAGCGATGGCGGACAGTTTGGAGTAAGTGATCCTGCAACAGTTGATCTTAATACTGGTTTGGTAACAGAAACCGGAGTTGATTATTCTTTAGGGACCAATGCAGCTGTGACTGATGAAACAGATTTTTCTGGTTGTAGTGCTTGTATTGACGTTATTCCAAGTGATAATCCTACTGCTGCAATAGTCGCAGGAGATGTAACTTTTGATATTGATAGTGGCTTAAGTGCAGGATTTCCAGCAGAATTAAATTCAATAACAATAGCTGGTCAACCTAATCCATTTTCAGCTATATATGCACCAAATAACTTAAATTATCAATATGCTAATCCAGCGGCTGGTAGCCAGTTTATTAGAGATCAGTTAACAACAACGGCCACAATTGCAGATGGACCAGAAATTTATAACGAAGCGTTATTAGCAGCTAATGCAGAGAACGACTTAAGGCATTATGTATCCATGGATAACACCATTGATCCTACTGATTTTAATGAGTATATTTACAATTCGCCAATTGCCGCTGCTTCAAACAGATATGTAGTAATTACTGAGCGAAATGGAAATAACGAATTAAGTTTACAAGCATTAGATGATAATTTGAATCCAATTGGAAATATTATTATAGCTGATGCTACTAACTATATTGATACAGGTGTTGGTACCGATTTTAATCAAAATGTTTTTGTTACTATTTATCCTTTAACGGCGTTTTTGCCTTCAGGTACAGATATCCAAGGAATTAGAGTGACTCAAACTGGGGCATCAGGTGGTGATGGTGGTGACGGTAAAGCTTTTATAATTTATGATCCAAGTTTCTTGGTACTTCCACCAACTATTGATATAACAACTTCTAGTATACAACCAGATTGTACGACTTTACAAGGTTCAATATCTGTTGATGCTACAGATAATGGTGGTGGAGCTATAGAATATAGTGTTAATGGATTAACAGGTCCTTTTCAATCAAACCCTAATTTTACAGGTTTAGTTCCGGGTTCTTATACTGTTGCCGTTAGGTATGTTAATTCTCCTAGTTGTACAGAAGAAGCTTTGAATCCAATAGTTTTAAATGTACCAGACATATGTGATATTGAGTCTAATAACGAATCAACATGTAATGATAATGGTACACCATTAGATACTACAGATGACACATTTACAGCTGATATTACTGTATATTTTAATAACCCACCAGCAACCGGAAATCTTGTATTATCTGGAGATGGTTCAGATTCAGTCCCAGTTTCTAGTTTAAGTGCACCTTCATATACCTTTGTAGGGGTTATGTTGCCAGCGAACGGTAATGATATTTCGTTAACGGCAACTTATTCTGCCGATCCAGCAAGAACATTAACTGTCAATGATGTAGTTGTAGCGCCATATGAGTGTAGCGATGATGCTTGTCCTGATACGATTCCTGGAGGTAACCCAACGGCTGCATTATTGGCGAGTGAAGTTAGCTTTAATATAACAAGTGGACCAAATGCAGGATTTCCGGCAGTCTTGAATTCTATCACCGTTTCTGGTCAAGCAAACCCATTCACCCAAATATATGCGCCTAATAATGTAAATTATCAGTATGCTAATCCAGGAGGAACTAGTCAGTATATTAGAGATCAATTATCAACAACAGCTACAATTGATGATGGTGTCGAAATTTATAACTCAGCATTATTAGCTGCAAACTTTGAAAACGATTTAAGACATTATGGATCAATGGATGACACTATAGATCCTACAGATTTTAATGAATTTATATATAACACTTCAATTGCAGCAGCCTCTAATCGTTATGTGGTAATTTCTGAGCGTGACGGAAATAATGTATTAAGTATTCAGGCTTTAGATAATTCATTAAACCCAATAGGAAATGTCATAATTGCTGATCCTTCAAATTATATAAGTACAGGTATAGGCACTGATTTTAATCAGACTATCTATTTAGCTATTTACCCATTAACAGCTTTAGTGCCTTCAGGTACTGATGTACAGGGAATTAGGGTTACACAAACTGGCGCAGCAGATGTTGGTCCTAACTTTGAGGATGGTGGTGATGGAAAAGCATTCATTATGTATGATAATGCGTTTTTAACGCCTCCACCAACTATTAGTCCTGCGACATCAGCTGTTCAACCAACATGTTTAACAAGCACTGGGGCAATTAGTGTAGTTGCTGTAGATAATGGTGGTGGAGCAATAGAATATAGTGTTAATGGATTAGCTGGTCCTTTTCAAACTGACCCTAATTTTACAGGTTTAACAGCAGGTTCTTATTCTGTCGCTGTAAGATATGTAGGTAATACGGACTGTGCTGAAGTTGCTTTGGAGCCTATTGTTTTATCTGATGCTAATTGTAGTATTAGTCTAATTAAGAGCGTAACAGGAGTTACGTCTTTAGGTAATGCAGGTATTATTGATGATGAAATAACTTATGAATTTACTGTTACAAATACAAGTGATGAAGTTTTATCAGACATAGTTATAACAGACCCTTTAATAGGAACTATAACTTGTTCTTCTACAAGTTTAGCCGTTGGAGCAAGTACTACTTGTAGTGGTACTTATGTAATTACACAGACTGATATAGATGCTGGTGGTGTAGAAAATTCAGCAACTGTAAGAGCGGAAGTACCAGGAGGAAATACATCAGATCCAAATGATGATATTATTGATGTGTCAGATACAGGAACTACAGGTGATGGTACTATTGTAACTGATCCAGAAACTGTAGAGACAGACGATATAGATAGTGTTAATGGAAATAATAATGATGGTGATACAACAAATGACGTTACGCCATTCGAAATTACACAAACTCCTGAACTTACAGTTACAAAGTCAACAAACGGAACTGTTACTCCGGCTGGTTTACCAGGTTTAATAGATGACACTATAGATTACACGATTACGGTAAGCAACACAGGAAACGTAACCTTAACTGACATTGATTT
>NZ_JBJKOD010000013.1:15914-91194 GCF_045765065.1 Winogradskyella sp. 4-2091 | reverse complement strand
ATTTTTATACATCTGATTAACAAGCAAAATATGAACAAATAAAGGAACAATAAAAGCAAATGCAGTTAAGTAATTAAGCTTAGAGAAATCTAACTTATATAAGTAGGTTATTATAAAATATATGAAGCCAGTAAAAAGAACACTATACAAAACTCCCAAGACCAAAAACTGACTTTTAATTTTCTTGACGATATTGGCTTTTAATCTAAAAAAATTCTTTAAAAATGGGTTTATAAAAAAGGTCACTATTGTCTGGCCAAATACCAATAGGCTAATAAATATTTCATATTTACCCAAGTCAGAAAGGCTAAAGAATGTATTTGCAAAATAAGTGTCTATTTTAAATCTTATAGTACCAAGAACGGCAGGAATAAAAAATGGCAAAGATTTAAGCAATACGGAAAAGTCAAAATTTATTTTAACAGGTGTTATTCTCTTAATATAGTATGTTGTATATAAAGTGACTTTTAAGCTAGTTGCTATAAGAATGATTTTAATAATTAAACTTAAATCAATACTTAGTTTAAAAATAAGAATGCCAAAAATAAGAATACCACTATATAATAGTTCGCCTATAAGATTAAGTTTAAAATCTTTAAAATAGAGGATTAAAACATTATAGGATTGTGCTATAAACAATAAAAAGAGCCATAACATATATAGGTATAGGTTTTCTTTAAAAAGAGATGAAAACACTAAAATAAAAACACATGGAACTAGTAAGAATGTTCTGCTGAGTAAATGTGTAAACCATGATTGGAATAGGTTTGATGGATTTGTACTGAATTTTTTTAATAAAAAATCATTATTCCCAAATGATAAAAAAATCAAAATCAGATATATCCAGATGGCTACTTGGGTAAAACTTCCCCATAATTCTATAGATTGATATTTAATAATAAAATAAGAAAATACAAGTTTACTAAGCGGAGAAATTGATTGGCCTAACCCATATAAGGATATAATTTTTAATCTTGATGTTAATTTTGTTATTTGCTTTTGCATTTATTTAATAGGAATAGGTGTAAAATTAATCTAAAGAAAGCAACTAATACTTTTTAATAAACTTTAGTAATGTGACTAAAATGTTCAATTTAAGTTATTTATAAAACAGTTCTGTATATATTCATGATTAATCTTACTTTTAACGTAAGCAATGAAAAACGTAATTGATAAGCATAAAGGAACTTTGGTATATTTTTTACCTCTGTTCTTGCTTTTAATTTTTTTATTTTGGAGATCGGTTTCGTTTCCATTACACGACTTTGCGAATAGCTATTTTCCCGCGCATATTGTTGCCAATTCGGCGACACCGGAATCCGTTTTGTTTGATATCTATGAGTACAATAATTATATCTGGAATATAGGTTACAAAGAGGTGTTGGGAGATTTTTACCTCAATAGCCCTTTTAATACCGTAGCTTTTTATCCCTTTATAGTTATAGAAGATGCTTATTTGGCAAAGGCTATTTTTAATGGATTATGTAGTTTGTTGTTTTTATTAGCAATCTATTCTTTATTTAAGAGGTTTGGTAGAAAAACGTTTTTATTAGTAACCGCAATTCCGGTTTTGTTTTATGTGCCATTAAGAAATCAGATGCTATTTGGGCAAACCTATTTCTTAGTTTTTACACTAGTTGTTTTTGCGTTTTTATGGATTGAAAAACGTAAATCTATTTCTGGAGGTGGTTTGTTGGTTTTGGGCGCTTTACTAAAAGTGTTTCCTGTAGCTTATGGTATTCCATTGCTTTTTAAATCACGATGGAAAGCAATACTAGCTGCTATAGTATTAGGAGTTGTAATTTTCTCACTATCCATTTGGCTTACAGGTTTTAGCTTATGGGAAACGTATTTTTTTGAAGTCTTACCTAACGCTATTAAAAATAAAAGCACTGTAAACTTTCAATACAATGCACAATCCATAGATGTGTTTCTAAAAACATTATTTGTTCAAGATGCATATTACAATCCAGATGCTTTATTCAGTAATGTAAAATTAGGCGTGTTTATAAAATGGGTGTTTAAATCTATCATTTTTGGTATAGCTATATCCTTAAGTTTTTCAAACAAAAAAAAATTATTGGCATTATTTTCCATTTGGGTTGTTACACTGTTTTTAGTGCAATCGAGGACTGCTACTTACGCTCAAATATTATGGATAATTCCGGCATTTTATGTGTTTGCTTTGTCTATAAAACCTTTTAAGAAAATTGCTTTTTTTACGCTGTTATTCTTAATGTGTAATGTGCCAATTGCTAGTTTAGAACATTTGCCATTGATTTTTAAGTTTTCAAGACTTTGGTTAACTATTGGTTTGGCAGTATTGTTTTATAGTAGTGTCGCTAAAAAAGTAAATTACATGTACATTGGTTTAGGTTTGTTGATGTTGTTTCCATTACATTTAGATATGTTTACTGAAATAACTGATGATGCATCTTCATATGTCCTAGAACAACAAGAGTATTTTATGATTTATGATTTTGAAAACAACAACAATAAATTAACCTATAAAGCCCTTGGTAAAGGCGGAAAAATAATTGAAAATACAGCAATTTCAATTTCAAAATTTGATGAATATTCGTGTGTAATTGAAGATTATCAAATAATCTATAAAGGGAGACAAATCACTAAAGATCCTTCTTTAAAAAGGAAACCAGTACTGGTAAATGACTGTGAAATTTATTATCTTACTGATTCAAATTCGAGACGAGGTGCCTTCACACTAAAAAAGATTGATATCTGTAATTAACTTTATAAGCTCGGCTTAAATAATTTGAAATTATAAATTTTCAGTTTTTGAATAAAATAAGATATTGACACTCTTAAAACTCCAAGTCCATAAATAGAACTTCGTTTAAAATTAATGGAAGAAGAATCTTTTTCGTATTTCGCTGGGCAAGATATTTCGCCAATCACAATACCCTTATAACAACATTGCGCTAAGAGTTGATTATCAAAAATAAAGTCGTTAGAATTCTCATTAAACGGAATAGATTTTAAAACCTTAGCATTGAATGCACGATAACCTGTATGGTATTCTGATAACTTTTGATTCATTAATAAATTTTGAATAAAAGTCAGTCCTCGATTAGAAATATATTTATACATTGGCATACCACCAGAAAGTGCATTTTTGCCCAAAATTCTTGAGCCTAAAACAACCTCATAAACATCGTTTGCAATTAAATCTGCCATAGACGGAATTAGCTTTGGATTGTACTGATAATCTGGATGCAACATAATTATAATATCAGCACTTAATTCAATAGCTTTAGAGTAACAACTTTTTTGATTGGCACCATAACCCAAATTAATATTATGCTCAATGATGTGTTCTATGCCAAGCTGCTTTGCGACTTCCACAGTATTGTCATCACTAAAATCATCAGTCAATACAATGGCATCAACAATGTGATGCGGAATCTCATTATAGGTTTTTTCTAATGTTTTTGAAGCATTATAAGCCGGAAGAATTACAACTATTTTTTTATCTCGAAGCATTAGTTGAGTAGATTTACTTCGTTACTAGATTGTTCCCTTATACTTCCAGGGACTTCGATATATTTAATTGGAGCCAGCGCATCAATATCTTTTCTGCGGTAAAGATTTCCTAAAAACGGAAATTCATGATGCGTATGTGTTTCTAAATGCGCTAATTTTTTCTTTACATCTGCTAAAGGTAAATTCCATTCTTTTGAAATGCGTTCAGCATTGGGTTCCATAAAGGCAATGTAAAGGAGCTCTAATTCGGTATGTAATTTTTTATTTGTAATAGATGGATCATTCCATTGTTTATCTTGAAAATCTTGCAATTCACGATTAAAATATTTTAGCGTATCATTAAATTTAATGTAGCTTAAATAACCTTCATGGTTTTGTTGCTTTCTAAATAAAGGTTGAATCACAACCTCGTGACACCAGATGCATTTTGCAGGTTTTCCGGCTTTGGTGATTTTACTATTGCCAGCTTCTTTTAAAGCGCCATCAATATCATAAATACCAAATTTTAATTGTCCATTAGGCATGATCTCTACTGTTTCATATTCTAAAGTGTCATTACTAATAGAATCAATTTCAGCAGAAAGAAACCCTTGACTATTACTATCAGAAATATTTGAAAACGAAATAATTCGGTCTACTTTAGAAACACTAGAATTATCAATATATCCTTTGTTATTATTTAAGGTATATAACTCTAAAAACTGGTTTAAACTTTTAGGTACATCAGTAATAGCATAATAATGATGAGAATTTCCAAAAGTTAAGGCAATGTATCGTCCTAAATCTAGCGCACTATTTTTTTTATATGCTTCAGAGTTTTTAAAAATATATTGAAGTTTAGATAACTCTGTTTTAGCGTGTTCAGAAAAGCCAAGTTGGTTTAAGTTTAGAGTAATTATAGAATCTTTATATGATAAACCAAGTAATGTAGTGTCAGTTGTTATTGTAGAACCTAAATATGCTAAAGCCCATTTTAAACCTGTGACACTTCTGTCAAAAGTATCTTCATTGTACGATTTGTTCCATTTTAAATTAATTTCTTGCTCTTTTTTAGAACACGAAAAACAGACAGAAAATAAAACAAAACATATTGTAAAAAAAGAGCGTTTCATATTACTTAGAGAGTTTCATAAAAGCACCAGCTAAGGTAGATTTTAATTTATATGTAATCATTTTTTTTAGGTTTTTATCACTCAATTTTTCTTTATTATAATTAACCTCATTCACAATGCGTCTTACTGCATAATCATAGAATTTTCTAGAATAGGTTCTTGTAAAATCTATATCTCTATCTGTTGAGGTTTCCCAATTGGGTTGAACCGTTATCTTGTCTTCAATTTCATTATAAAGTGATGTTCCTTTTATTGGGTAAGCTACTGTAATTGTAAAATGCGTAGGATTTGCAGCTTTTAAGTATGTAATTGTTTCCTTAATGTCTTGCTCATCTTCGCCTGGATAACCAACCATAATAAAAGTTCCGGTTTCCATGCCTTTAGAATTTGTTTGCAGAATAGCATTTTTTACGACATCCACATCAACGCGTCTGTCCATGGCATCAATTATTTTTTGGGATCCAGATTCTGCTCCAATCCAAATGCGGTAGCAACCAGCTTCTTTTAATAACTCTAAAACTTCATTATTAAGACGTTCGGCTCTTGTGATACATTCAAAAGGAATTATAGCATCTAGTTTTAAAACTTCTGCATGAAATTCCTTTATCCATTTATGACTTACCGTAAAAACATCGTCTACAAACCAAATACTATCTGGTTGGTAAGTGTCTTTTAGCATTTTCAATTCTTGTGCAACCAGTTCTGCTGGTCGTCTGCGATAACTTTGTCCGTAAACGGCAGTACTACACCATTTGCAAGTATAAGGGCAACCACGTTGTGTACTAACAGTCATGGAGCTTTTTCCATGATGTGTTTTCCAAGTTTCTAAATATTTATCAAAAGGAATTGCGGCTCTATTTGGTAATGGCAGTTCCTTTAAACTCTTCATTTTTACACGTGGAGCCGTTTTAATCACTTGCCCATTTTCTAAATAAGCAATTCCGGTAATATGGGTAAAATCTTGATTGCGATCAATAGCGTTATAAAGCTCTAAAGTAGTTTGTTCACCTTCGCCAATAATTAGAAAATCGGCTCCTGACTTTAAATAATTTTCACAATTATAGGTAATGTCTGGTCCACCTAAAATTAGTTTTGGAAAACCATATTGTTTTTCTGTTTTCAAGATTTTAACCAATTTAATAACATTGATTTTTGTCATTAAGTTGGTGTAAATAGCTACTGCTTTTGGTTGGGTTTTGGCTATAAAATGAAGTTGTTTTTCTTTGCTGTAAAATGTAGAATCGTAAAGGTGATTATTAATCTTATTTTCCTTTAAATAAGCAGAAATGTATAACAAGCCAAGTGGAGCATAAGGCTTCATAATAAGCTGCTCTTTTGGGTCTTCGAGTATGTAATAAGCGTGTGTAAGTACAATACTCATTTTTATGGTCTCAATTATTTTTTGGTTAATTCTATTAAAAAATGATCTGCATATTTTGCAAAAAATGAAGCCGTTAAAATGGCGTCTATACCTTTAAAAATAGGTAATAATGGTCGTTTAGATAAAATAGAATTTTCTAAATATGAAGGCGGAATAGCCAATCCTATTGGTTTTACTCTATTCATCGTAAAGTCGTTAGTTGATAAAGATATAACTTCTTTAGGATTGTAATACCACGTTTTCACGTTTACACCATCGACATTAACATCTATGCTTTCATTAGTATTTCTGCGTTTTGATTTTTTTAAATCGCCTTTAATTAAAAAGTAAAAACGTTCCCAAATACTTTTTTTAGGCATTATTACCATAACTAGTTTGCCATTTGTATTCAGTAGGCTTTTAGCAACTTTACAAAATGCTTCTAATTGTATTTTTGATATACAATTTAAGCCTCCAAAATTTGAAAAAACAATATCAAATTTCTGGTTAAATGTAGTTGCATTAATTGTGGTTATATCTTGAACTTTAAAAAGCAAGTGACTAGATTGTTTTTTAGAATTAGCTACAGCAATCATACCTTCAGAAATATCTGTAGCAATAACATTATGTCCTAATTTTGAAAAATGAATAGCATCTTCCCCTGTTCCGCAATTAAGCTCTAAAATATTAAGCTTTTTTTTAGTGTTTATTATTGGATTTACATACTTAAAAACACGAAGACGTTGCGCCTTACCAATGTTTGAAAACGTAAAGGTTTCATCATATTTTACAGCAGCTATGTCAAAATCGTTACGCATGTTATGGAGTCATACTTTTTAATTGCCATTTGTCTACAAAAGCAGAAGGCACATAATAGGCTAATTTTAATATCGATTTTGTTTTAGATAAATTAAGTTGTTTTAGATTATCAATACCTTGACTAATTCTATATTCTTTATGCACATATCGTTGTAGTTTCTTGTAAAATTTAGAACTATAAGTACCTTTAAAAAGCATGGCTAAATCGTCAGAATCTGTCCAGTTCGCTTTTAGTTGCAAGTCGTCTTTTACCATATCGTAAAACTTGGTACCTGGCAATGGATAAGACACAGAAACACCAATATTATCTGGTAGCAGTTCCTTTATCATACCAATTGTTTTGAGGATATCTGCTTTTGTTTCGTTAAAATAACCAAACTGAATAAAGAAAGCAACTCTAATAGCTTTAGCTTTTAATAAGCGCGTGGCTTCGTAGATTTGCTCTACTGTTGTTTCCTTATCCATAGCATCTAAAATGGCTTGAGAGCCACTTTCCGCGCCAACCCAAACTTCTTCTAATCCACTTTCTGCTAAAGCATCAATAGTGTCTTCTTTCAATAATAAGTCAACACGACTTTGAATGTAATAAGAAATGGATAGATTTTCTTTTTTGAGCTCTAAATTAAAATTCTGAACCCAATTTGGTTTTAATCCAAAAATATCATCGCACATCCAGAATCGATTTACATCGTAGGTTTCCGATAAAAACTTTATGTGTTTAGTAATATATTCTGGGGAATGTGAGTTGTAACGATTGCCATAGATAGGTTTTGCACACCAATTACATTTAAAAGGGCAACCACGTGTTGTGGCAATATTTAAGGTAAATGCATTTCCGCCACTTGCCCAAATGGCCTTATAGGCATTCATATTTATTAAATCCCAAGCTGGCAAAGGCAATTCATCTAAGTTTCTTAAAACAGGTCGTTTAGAATTCTTAATTATTTGATCATCCTCCTTGTAAATTAATGCTTTTATTTCAGAGGTATCTTCATTGGTCTTTAAGGCATCTAAAAGTTCTTTCAAAGTGATTTCGCCTTCGCCTTGAATGACAAAATCGGCACCTTGGTCTAAATATTTTTCAAAATGATCTGTAGAATCAGAGCTACACACAATCACTTTACAGTTTTGCTTTTTGGCTATTTTAATCATCTTAAAAGCCGCTTCTCTCATGGTGGTTAAACACATTTTTGTGAGATAATTAAAGCCATCATCGTAGAGCACAAACGTACTTGGTTGATGTTTTGCTAAATAAGGTGCAATGGTTTGCGGATCGTCTAATAAGTTAGCGTCAAACAGACCAACTTTATAGTTGTTTTCTCTTAGATATGAAGCTGCATAAATGGTGCCTAAAGGCGGATAAGGTGTTTTGTTTTTCCACTGTTTGGGATCAAATTTATAGTAATATGAATGAGAAAAAACAACATCAAGCATGTTCCATAGTTAGGTTAAGGTTGAATGCTTTGTTTTTATCATCGTAACGCTGGTTTAACGATACAATAACACGACTCTGAAAATCTCTAGGATGATGTTTAGAGACATCATTTGTAGATTTCATTGCGACTTCAAAATCCTTTTTGTTGAGATTGTTAAATTTAGATTTCCACTTTTTAAGCGTTATACGTCTAAAATAAAAATCTAATTTTTCTCCCAATTTATTATCGAAAATGTATTCTATAGCCGTGCTTAAAATCGGTTTTCTAAAGGTATCAGCAAGCACAGATGTATTTAGAGTTCGGTTTGGATAAAAGTCTAAAGCCCACTGGTTTTCTGTAATAAATGAATCAATAATAGACTTACCATAAACAGGCATTAATGTTATTAATTCTGTAGCTGTAAATTTATTTTGTTCTTCAATTTTAAGATTATTAGAACTAATAAAGTAATTAACACAAAAATACTTTTTAGAATTTAGCAAAAACACCTTTTTAAAAAGGATTAAAAACGTTCTTGCTAGCCATAATTTTTTCGGTTTTGTGATGATAAAGAAATCAATATCGCCTTCATCATCATAATAGCCTTTAGCTAGTGCACCAGAGATAGAAACGGATTCTACGTAAGGAAAAGACATGATGAGTTTGGCTCTTCTCAATGCTTTGGGCATTATCTCTTTTGCCATTACATTACCATTAAGTCTTCGTTGAACTAAGTCTTTATTATTGACATCAGAAAAATAATTACCAAATTGAAAAATAATTTTTTGTTCAATTAATGCATTGAGCTCTTGTATGGTGTCAGATAAATGATTTGCAGAAGAAAACGAATAAATCTCCTCTTTGGTTAAAGGGTATTTAAAAATTGAAAAGTATATGATTACTTTTAAAGCATTCATCTTTTTAACAGCGTTTTTTTTATAAAAATAAGGCTTAAATTTAGAATATAAGAAATAAGTTTTATTTAGTGGAAAAAGATGTTTGTCTAGATAATTGATAATTTCAACTCTGAATATAACTAGTTTTAATTATTGCGAATGAAATTACCGCTTATTTAGTTGCTCTATTTAATCTGTCATTAATAGATTTCCCTAAACCATTATCAGGAAATTTTTCTGCAATAATTATATCTAAATCAAAAGTGTCTAATTGATGAAGTGCATCATATAATTTTGAAGCGGACTCTTTTAAATTACCTGTTTTAGATAAAACAATTTGAGTTTTTATAGCGTCGTTTTCAATTTCAGTATCAAAAACTAAAAGACCAATCCTCAAGTTTTGGTGTTGCTCTAATGCTTTAGGTATATTATCTGTTAAAACCGTTTTGGTTTTTGGTGCATAATGACGCGCGAGCATACCTGGCGCATTTGGTATGGTTTTTTGTTTAGGCGCTTCGGTAACCGTGTTTTTTATTTCAATTTTGCCAACAATGGCTTCAATGTCTTCTATAGCAGTAGAGCCTAACCTGTAAATAATAGGTTCATCGTTTTCAAAACCAATGATTGTAGATTCAATACCACTTTTACATGCACCACCATCTAATACCATTTTAAGTGTGTCTTTAAAATACGTTTCTACGTGTTGTGCTGTGGTTGGACTAATACTACTAAACGGATTGGCACTTGGTGCTGCTAAAGGGAAATCGAGTTGCTTTAATAACTCTAAAGTGGTTGGGTGGTTTGGTACTCTAACCGCAACGGTATCTTTTCCTCCTGTAATTAAATCTGGAATTATAGCCTTCTTTTTCAACACCAATGTTATTGGTCCTGGCCAAAAAGCGTCTGCCAACAATTGTGCTTTTTCAGGAATGTTTTCTACAATAGTTGAAAGCGAATCTATAGATGGAATATGAACGATGAGTGGATTAAAAAATGGTCGCTTTTTTGTTTCAAAAATTGATGTAATCGCTTTTTTGCTGTATATATTTCCTGCTAAACCATAAACCGTTTCCGTTGGAATAGCTACAATGTTTTCATCAGTTAAAAGTTGAATTGCTTTTGATATGTCTTTAGAAATAATACTCATAATTCAATATAGAGGACAAAATTAATTGAAATTATAATAAAGTATCCGACATTTTTAACCTTTGTTAAAATTTCAATAAAATAAATGTGCTTAAGTCAATTTATAATAAGATCTAGTTAAAATTTATTGTATATTGCTAAGTACCTAACATTAAAAATATTAGAACTATGAAAATCAAATACTTTGGATTCCTTATTCTTTTTACCTTCGCATTTACTACAAATATTTCAGCTCAAAAGAAATCGAAAAAAATTGTTATTACTGGTGTGGTAAAAGATTCTTTAGGTAATCCTGTGAATGAAGCTACTGTATATGTTGAAGACTCGTCTGTAAAAAAGACAACGAATAAGGATGGAGAATTTAAAATTAAAGTTAAGGAGACTCCCAAAACTATATATGCCTTCTCAGAACACTATGGTTTGAGTTCTTCTGAAGATTTTGATGAAAATAAGGTAACTATTGAGTTTGATAGCACCAGTGAAGAAAAAGGAAAAGCTTTTCAATTAGAGGCCTTAAAAAAAGTAAAAAAACGTAAGCCCGAAGTGGAACAATATTTTACGAGTATATATGACTATTTAAGGGTTAAGGTTCCGCAAGTAAGAGTTTCGGGTAGTAATGAAATAAGAGTTAGAGGGTCTTATAATACCACACTTTCTAGTAATGAAGATCCTTTGATTATTGTAAATGGACATCCAACGAGTACAGCTGCATTTGGAGATCTTACACCTAACAATATCAAAAACATAAATGTACTTAAGAGTTCTGAAGCTGCATCTTATGGTGTTAGAGGAGCAAATGGTGTAATTTTGGTAACTACGAAATAGTGTTCGATAATATTTTAATCGAGTTTTTGGAATTATATTTTCATTAGCTAACGGATTAAGAGCATTAAAACTAATGCGCATTCAATATAATTTAAATGGTAAGCGACTACAATCTAATATTACTTAGATTTTAGTCGCTTATTTTTCTTTTCTTGTTTCTGCTGATAAAGCGCGTAACCTAATACAGCCATTTCTAAACCTAAAATAGCAATCTTTGCCTTTTTACTTTTTGTAAATGCACTTGTTAAACCTAATACTTTTGTAATAATCATAATGTTTTATTTAATGGTTAAACTTTGTTTGTCATAAAATTATGTAATAGACTGGGTTTAGCTTAGCGTAATCACTATTAGAATTAACTGAAATAATTAGAAACGATATTTTCTATACATTCAAAAACATAAAACCCGTTCCTTTTAGTAGTTTTGCATCTTTAAAATTGAGAACATGATTTCAGTAGATAATTTAGCTGTAGAATTCAGTGGACAAACACTTTTTAAGGACGTGTCTTTTACTATTAATGAGAATGATAAAATTGCCTTAATGGGTAAAAATGGTGCAGGAAAATCTACCATGATGAAAATTATTGCTGGTGTTCAAAATGCAACACGTGGTCATGTGCGTTCTCCAAAAGATACAGTCATTGCCTATTTGCCTCAGCACTTATTAACTAAAGATAATGCTACGGTTTTTGAAGAAGCGTCTAAAGCCTTTGCACATGTGTTTAAAATGCGTGATGAAATGGAAGCGCTCAACAAGCAACTAGAAACCAGAACCGATTACGAATCTGACGAATACATGAAAATCATAGAACGTGTATCAGATTTAGGCGAAAAATATTATGCTTTAGAAGATGTTAATTATGATGCAGAAGTAGAAAAAGCATTAAAAGGTTTAGGGTTTAAGCAAAACGATTTTACAAGACCAACTAATGAATTTTCTGGAGGATGGCGAATGCGAATAGAATTGGCAAAAATATTACTTCAAAAGCCAGATTTAATTCTCTTAGATGAGCCAACTAACCATATTGATATAGAATCTGTCATTTGGCTAGAAGACTTTTTGGTTAACAAAGCCAATGCGGTTTTGGTTATTTCCCACGATAGAGCCTTTATTGATAATATTACCAATAGAACTATTGAGGTCACTATGGGCCGTATTTACGATTATAAAGCCAATTACTCGCATTACTTACAGTTACGAGAAGATAGACGCACACACCAAATAAAAGCCTACCAAGAACAGCAGAAATTTATTGCAGATAATATGCAGTTTATTGAGCGCTTTAAAGGTACCTATTCTAAAACCAACCAAGTGTCTTCACGAGAGCGCATGCTCGAAAAACTAGAGCGTATAGAAATAGATGAAGTAGATACCTCTGCTTTGCGTTTGCGTTTTCCGGCAACACAGCGTTCTGGCGATTATCCTGTAACGGTAAAGGATGTTTCTAAATCTTATGATGAGCATGTAGTGTTTAATGATGCTAATATGTCTATAGCAAGAGGTGAGAAGGTCTGTTTTGTGGGTAGAAATGGCGAAGGAAAATCCACGATGATTAAAGCCATTTTAGGCGAAATTGAAGTAGAAGGCACTTGTACTTTAGGCCATAATGTGCAAGTGGGTTATTTTGCGCAGAATCAAGCGGCTTTGTTAGATGAAAGCTTAACGGTTTTTCAAACCGTAGATGAAGTTGCAAAAGGTGATGTACGTACTCAAATAAAAAATATTTTGGGTGGTTTTATGTTTAGAGGTGAGGATATTGATAAAAAAGTCAGTGTCTTATCTGGTGGTGAAAAAACCAGATTAGCGATGGTAAAACTCTTACTAGAACCTGTTAATTTATTAATTCTCGATGAGCCAACCAATCACTTAGATTTAAAGTCTAAAGATGTATTAAAAGAAGCACTACAAAATTTTGATGGCACTTTAATATTAGTCTCTCACGATAGAGATTTTCTACAAGGCCTTTCTAAAAAAGTATTTGAATTTAAAGAAAAACGCGTTATAGAACATTTTGAAACGATTGATGATTTCTTAGCCAGAAATAGAGTTGAGAGTTTGAAAGGTTTGGATTTGTAGGTTGTTTGATAGTATCATTTGATACTTTAATAAGACGATTAATCTCTGTTGTAGACCGTTTATTATTCTTTCTTATTTACTGTAATTCTCAATTCAAAAATATTGTATTTTAGGTAATACAAATAGAGATTATTATCTTTAAAAGAAAGCTTCTCAGTCTACATTGTCCCCTTGAGGGGACTTTAGGGGTGTAAAGGAGTATAAGAACAGCCGGAATTACCACTAATGAAAAACAAAATAATCCCATACAATCCCAAACTAAAAATCCTAGCCAGGCAATTAAGAAAAAATAGCACTTTACCAGAAGTCTTGCTTTGGCAAAATATAAAGCAACGCGCTTATGGCGTTCAGTTTCATAGGCAAGTACCAATGTTAGAATATATAGCAGATTTTTATTGCCATGAAATAGGGTTGGTCATAGAAATTGATGGAGACAGTCACGAATATAGCTTTTTGTACGATGTTAAGAGACAAAAAGAAATCGAAGCTTATGGCGTTACCTTCTTAAGGTTTTCCAATGAAGAGGTTAAGAAAAATATGTTTAGTGTGTTGTTAGTTATTGAAGAAAAGGTAAAGGAGTTAACTGAGCAAGTTGAAAACACCCCTAAAGTCCCCTCAAGGGGACATTTGATAAAGGACAAAACAATACTTCAAGGGTTTTCAATTGTCCTCTACGTTTAAAAAAGAAAATACTATAGAAAGGGATTACTGTATTTGTAGGTTATAAGGATAGCACTAACGAATAAGAATAGTACTCCAGATTTATATTTTTTACTAATAACTTTATTAATAAGTATTATTTCGTTGAGAGGACGTTTAATAAAGTAAAAGCAAGAATTTATTGAATCTTAATTATGTTTTGTAGTACTAAATATTATTTATTAAACACTGGTTTGTTGGTTAGGATTGTCCCCTTGAGGGGACTTTAGGGGTGTAAAATATGTAGGTTTACAAAACCAATTTAAAACCAATGTTTTTATTAAACCATTAACATGGTTTTTCTAAAAAGGTATTTGAGTTTAAAGAAAAACGTGTTATTGAACATTTTGAAACTGTCGATGATTTTTTAGCTAGAAATTGAGTAGAAAGTTTGAAAGAGATAGATTTGCAGCTAAAGTGGATTCGTTAAAAATGAATATCTTTAATTGCAACTCTTCCTTTATAAAGAGAAATAAACTCTGAATCATTTAAAGACTCTTGAAATAGTGCAGCTTTGAGGTAATTTTTAATAGCGTCGTTTACTGTTTTTCCTTTTTCATTCCCTAAATGTATATCGTTTTTATATATAGCAAATAATGTTTCCGTTTTATCACTCAAGACTGAAAAATATTTAATTTATGATATTCTAAAAAATCTTCATTTGGGATAAATCTTTTAGGTAATTTCAGAGATTTCCCTTCCAATTTATGGAAATATAATTTCATGTTTTCACTGCCGTTTCTCTTTAATTTATTTGATAATACCATTTTGAAATTCTTATCGAAAGTTATAAGGCCTCTATCAAATGCTTTGTCGTGTAAATAATTAAGACATAATCCATTTTGCGGGTTTAATCTCTCCTTTTTGTTTTGAGACCAAGGAATTATATGACTTGCAACCAATAAATCTGGAACATCAATACCTGAAATAGCGCATTTATTATCATAGTTCATTAAAACTATTTTTCTAAAAATAGATTGATTGACTCTGGTGCTAACTTCTCTAACTCTGTTTTCTCCTGTTAAGTGACTGAGATTTCCTAATTCAGATTTAAATTTTTCTTCAATCGAAACCTTTTCTTTAGATGCTAAAATTTGCTCACTTAAATAAATCAGCTTTTCTTGGTCATGAAAAAATTCATCCCAAATTGGTTGACATTGCTTTAAGCCTCCAACTAAACCTTTAACTCCACGGTTTTGATGATAAGGGTCACATGAGGCGAAATTTGATAATCTAATGGCAATTGAATTATTTGACCTTCCTGTTAGATTAGCTAAATTAATAACTTCAGGATTACTCGCGTGAAATTTACCAAAAGGTAGCTTCAAATATAAATTGAAAGCTAAAATTAATTCTTCTTTTGTCCAGAGTCTTCTACTCATTTTATCAAATTTAATGCGCCTCCAACCAATTAATACCAGTATCCACTTCAACATCTAGAGGGACTTCTAGTTTAAAAGCACTTTCCATTTCAGTTTTAATCAATGTGGTTAATTCTTCTAATTCAGGTTTGTAGATATCAAATACTAATTCATCATGTACTTGTAAAAGCATTTTAGATTTATAATTGCCTGCTTCAAGTTTATTATAAATATTAATCATGGCAATTTTAATAATATCTGCTGCGCTACCTTGTATTGGTGCGTTTACCGCATTTCGTTCGGCTGCACTGCGCACCATGGCATTACGAGAATTGATATCTTTTAAATAACGACGACGACCCAAAACCGTAGATACATAACCGTTATCTCGCGCAAAATCGACTTGCTTACTCATGTAGGCTTTTAATTTTGGATAAGTTTCGTAATAGGTATCTATTAACTCTTTGGCTTCGCCACGTGATAAATCGGTTTGGTTGCTTAGTCCAAAGGCAGACACACCATAAATTATCCCAAAGTTGACTGTTTTTGCATTGCTTCGTTGCGCTCTTGTCACTTCATTAATAGGTACACCAAAAACTCGAGATGCGGTTGAGGCATGAATATCTTCGCCATTTTTAAAGGCTTCAATCATGGTTTCTTCTTCACTTAAAGCGGCAATGATTCTTAATTCTATTTGCGAATAATCGGCAGCTAGTAAAGTGTAATCTTCGTTTCTTGGAACAAAAGCTTTTCGCACTTGGCGACCGCGTTCTGTACGAATTGGAATATTCTGTAAGTTAGGATTATTACTACTTAAACGACCTGTTGCGGCAACCGTTTGCATGTAGTCTGTATGCACTCTGCCAGTGGCTGCTTCTACCTGTAATGGTAATGCATCTACATACGTGCTTTTTAGTTTGGCAAGACCACGATATTCTAAAATATCTCTAATAATCTCATGCTCTTTGGCTAAGGCAGATAAAATGTCTTCGCCAGTTTTATATTGTCCGGTTTTGGTCTTTTTAGGTTTATCTACTAGTTTAAGCTTTTCAAACAAGATGATTCCTAATTGTTTTGGCGACGCAATATTAAATTCTTCGCCTGCCACTTCATATATTTTAGATTGAAGATTCGTAATATCGTTATTAAGGTCTTCTGATAATGAGTTTAAAAATTCAACATCGAGATTAATACCTTCTAATTCCATTGCGGCTAAAACGCGTAGTAACGGAATTTCAATATCATCAAATAATTTTTGAGTATTGGCTTCGCCTAATTCTTTTTCAAAATGTTCCTTAAGTTGCAATGTGATGTCTGAATCTTCAACCGCATATTCTGTTTGCTTTTCTAATGGAACTTCTCGCATTGAGAGTTGATTCTTGCCCTTTTTACCAATCAATTCTGTGATAGAAATTGGCGTATAGTTTAAATAGGTTTCAGCAAGAATATCCATATTGTGACGCATATCTGGATTTATTAAATAATGCGCTAACATGGTATCGAACAATTTGCCTTTAACGCTAACATTATATTTTGCTAAGACTTTAATATCATATTTTAAATTCTGACCAATTTTTTGGATGGTTTCAGTTTCAAAAAACGGTCTTAATATTTCGATTAATGCTTGTGCTTCAGTTTTATCTTCAGGAAATGGTATATAAAATCCTTTACCAATTTCCCATGAAAATGCAATACCAACCAATTCTGCGGTTAACGGATTTAATCCTGTCGTTTCTGTGTCAAAACAAACCGATGTTTGATTCATTAGATTTTTAACAAACAATTTAGTGGCCATACCAGGCGCTACACTTTGATAAAAATGCGAATAGGTTGCAGTCGTTTTTCTGGAGTTTTCTGAAATGGCTTCGTCTGTAGAAGGTTCGCCACCGCCAAACAACGAAAACTGACCTTCGCCTGCGGATTTTATTTCTTTAGGTGTGGTTTTAGGTGCTTCTGCTTTATTTGAAGTTTGCGTTGCTGTTGCCGTTGCTTGAGCTTCAGCAGAAAACGTTTTATTAAAATTATCGATTAAGCGTCTAAATTCTAACTCTTGAAAAATCTCAGTTACCTTAGGCACATCTGGTTCCGACATCTCAAAGTCTTTAGCGTCAAATTCCACCGGAACGTCGAGCATAATGGTGGCTAATTTTTTAGAAAGTAAACCGAGTTCTTGGTTGGCTTCAACTTTCTCTTTCATTTTACCTTTCAACTCATGTGAATTGGCAAAAAGGTTTTCCATAGAGCCATAAGCGGCTAAAAATTTCTTAGCTGTTTTTTCGCCAACACCAGGTAAGCCAGGAATATTATCTGAAGCGTCTCCCATCATACCTAAAAAATCTATGACTTGCAAAGGGTCTGTAACTTCAAATTTTTTCTGAACCTCAGGAATTCCCCAAGTTTCATAACCACCTCCAAAAACAGGTCTGTACATAAAGATGTTTTCAGATACCAGTTGTGCAAAATCCTTATCTGGTGTTACCATATAGGTTTTGTAGCCTTCTTTTTCGGCTTTTTTTGCCAAAGTTCCTATAACATCATCTGCTTCAAAACCTTCCTTTACCATGATAGGAATGTGCATGGCTTTTAGGATTTCATAAATATAAGGAACCGCTGTTTTTATACCTTCAGGCGTTTCATCTCTATTGGCTTTGTATTCTTGATACATTTCTACACGATCTGCACTTCCGCCTTTATCAAAACAAACGGCTAAATGGTCTGGTCGTTCGCGTTTTATTACATCTAAAAGTGAGTTCATAAAACCCATTATGGCTGAGGTATCTTCTCCTTTGGAGTTAATTCTTGGGTTTTTTATAAAAGCATAATAGCCACGGAAAATTAGTGCGTAGGCATCAACTAGAAAGAGACGTTTTTGGTCTGACATATTATATCATTTTTTATTTAAGTGAGCATTTGTAAAATGCCCTTTTTTCATTTTTGCTTCAAAATAAAAATGAAACGTAGCTATGTCTATGTTTAATTTTTCTTTTTCGCATTAGCTGAAAAAATCATCATTTTACGTTTAAGCGAACCTAAACAAAAAATGATATTGTGATTAAATTTGAATTGTGTTATCTCCTTGAGCTCAGTCGAAAGGTCTTCTAAATTAACGGAAGTTTAAAAAATAATTCTCGACTCTGCTTTAAAGGACAGTAGTTTCAAAATTACAAAACTTAAGTCTTGAAATGAAAGAATGAATTATCAAATAATAAACAAAAAAAAAGTCGGTCCCTACACCGACTTTTTAATCTAATAAAAATATAATTGAAGACAATCAATTATGGGTTAATTCGGTGTTGAATTATGTTGTTCTAAAGCAGATAAGCGTGCTTCTAGTTGTACTAGATTATTTAATCTTTCTAATAAAGTTTCATTTTCTTTTTTTAGGTTTAAGACTTCTTGGTATAATTCTTTTACACTAGCTGTGAGTATAGGTGTTAGTTTACCGTAGTCTACCATCATAGGGTTTTTATAAGGGTCTGAGTCTGGAGAGCCAGAAACCGCTTGCGGATATACTAATTGCAAATCTTGAGCTATAAAGCCATATTCTTTAGGGCCTGGAAATGATATATATTCATAGAGTTGAGGTTGTATTTGGTCTAAAACACCTAGCGCATTAGTTATGTTTTCTATATTCATTTTTAAACGACGGTCTGAGGTTGTAGAATAATTGACACCATTTCCAAATGCGTTTCCTGTTATTTTGCCAGCTTCGATAGTTTCATTTCTAAAAAAGCTTAAGTATCTATGGTTTGTCATAGGTGAAATATCTGTTAATCTGATGCTTACTCCTTCAGCCGAACTACCAGTACCTAATTGTTGAAAATTAGCGACATAATTAGTAGATGATGCATGTGCATTTAACCTGTAGGAAGATCCACTACCAGTTGTTCCGATAGCTAAGTTACAATTGCTAAAATAAGAAGTTCCTGAAGTTATTAGGCGAACAGAAGGAGATCCTGAATTATAGAGTTCAAAAATTCCTGAACTAGAACCATAAAACCGACCTAATGTTGTGCCAGATGTAGAACCGTCTTTCCAATACGTGTCTTGCCCAAATGTAGTATTATTAGAATAACCATTCCCTATTCTAAAAACAGTTGGTCCATTAGAACTTACATTAAAACTACTAGAAGAAGTACCGACTCTGAAAGTGAGTGAACGCGTATCAAAATTTATAGCAGTGTCACTAGTAAGTGAGCCTCCTAAGCGAAAATTCTTACTGCTTTCAATTATGCCATTAGATGAGGTATAAATGTTCTTAGTAGTTGTCCATGCTCCGCCAGTCCAGTAATAAAACCCACTAGGATTAGTGCCATCAAAGGTTGTTAAATAAACCAACATTCCTTTTTGGTCTACAGTAGGGTTTGTTGACGGAAATGCATCTATTCGTGGTATTAAAATACCATCTGTATTTGCAGGTGCAGCTTGGTTTGATGCTGTAATATCTAAACTGGCTTTAGGGTCTGTGTTACCAATACCTACTTGAGCAAAACATGCGAATGAAGTTAGACAAAGTATAATTGTGTATTGTATAATTTTCATGATAATTGGATTTTTGAGGTTGTGCAATTGAGATTAGTCGTGTAGGATTTTCTTCGTTATGGTTTTGTTTTCAACTTGAATTTTTACCACATATAAACCTGTTTTTAAATCTGTGAGATCGATGTGGTTTTCATTTGAAGTTTTGGCAACCAATTCTCCTAGACTATTGAAAATTACAATTGAATCTACTGTAGATGGAAAAGACAGGTTTAATTGGTCTTTTACTGGGTTTGGGTAAACTGAAATAGATGTGTCATTATTAATTTCGGTTGTAGAAAGTGACCCATCGCAACTAACGCTAAAACTAGTATGATCATCGATATTTGCCCAATTTGAAGTACTGTATGCTTCGTCATCTACAGTAATACAATTAAGTTCTGAGTTACCGTCCGTTCTAAATAAAGTGACATTAGTATTATTGCCATTACTAATATTAAGTTCAGTTAAGGCATTGTTTTTACAAGACAATCTTTTAAAACTAGGTTTGTCACTTAGATTTAGCGTTGTTAGCTGATTATTATCGCAGTACAGATCTTGTAAATTATTGTTACTAGATAAATCTAATTCTGTTAATGCTAGATTGTAAATATCTAATTTTAACAATGCCGTATTTGCAGAAACATCTAGAGTTGTAATGGCGTTATCACCACAATATAAATTTGATAGGCTAGTGAGACTGCTAACATCTAAACTTGTTAAATTATTTTCTTCGCAAGCCAGATTATACAATTGTGTATTAGCTGCAAAAGTGATACTCGATAAATTGTTATCCCAACATACAAGGTTACCTAATAGTAAATTGTTAGTGACATCTAAAGTAGTTAGGTTATTTTGGCTAAGATATAATGTGGTAAGGTTGGTAAAAGCTTCAATACCTGATACGTCAGAAATATTTCGATTAGTTAAAATTAAAGATGTTGTGTTTTCTGCATCAACATTTAAGATATTTCCGTTAAGTCCATTGGTGTCAATTCCTTCGTCAATTAAAGCTTGCTCAAAGTTGGCATCTGGAATCGCTGTAGTTTGTGAATAAAGTTGACAGCAAAGCGTAAGTAATATGATGGTGATTGTAATGTTTTTCATAATGTTGGATTTTGAATATTTATTAAGATTATAATTTTACATCGACGTCAAAGGCATTTCTCACATCTCTAAAAATGGTGTGGATATAATAAGAGATGCCAAGAACGAGTTCAGAACCACCAAGAATAAAAGGATTAATATTTCCAATGAGTTGTATGGAAATATGACCAGCTAAAAAACTGGAATTAATAATGAGTAAAGCAACGAGAAGTGTTGAAGTTTTCATAATACAATGAGTTAATGATTAATAGCTTCACAAACTTATTGTTATACTTAAAAAACGGTCTTGATTATTTTTTCAAAAGAGGGTAGTATTTCTTCAAAATGAAGAAAAATGACAAGTATTATTTTGTCAGAACGAATGTATTAATATTGATTATCAGTTAATTACGAAATTCAGTTGGGCTTTGGTTAAATTCGTCTTTAAAAGCTTTGCTGAACCAATTAGGATCGTTAAATCCTGAGGCATAGGCAATTTCGGAAATGGATAAATCGGTGGTTTTTAGTGATTCTTTAGCTTTTTCTAGTCGTACTTTTCTAATAAAAATTCCTGTACTTGTATTAGAAATAGCTTTTAGTTTTCGGTAGAGTTGCGAGTCACTCATTAGCATAAATTTTGCGAGTTCAGTGGCTCCAAAATTAGAGTCATCTAAATGCTGATGAATAGCATCTATAACTGAATTTAAAAAGATGAGTTTTTTGTCTGTTGTTGGTTTTTTCTGTTCGGTTTTTTCTACAACCGTATTTACTGCATAGTTGTTCTGAAGCTTTTTCCGCTTAGCAATTAACATTTGCATACGGAGTTTTAATTCTGCCTTTTGAAACGGTTTGGTTAAATACGCATCTGCACCACTTGTAATGCCTTCAATCTTATCTTCTTGCATGGCTTTAGAAGTTAGCATTATAATAGGAATGTGGTTGGTGTTGGTATTGGCTTGTAGTTTTTGCGTCAACTCAAAACCGTCCATTATTGGCATCATAACATCAGTGATTATAATATCTGGAATGTTAGTTTCAGCCCATTCTAACCCTGCTTTACCATCTTTTGCGAAGCTCACTTTATAATCTGGTTGTAAGCAAGAGGCAATGTAACTTGCCATATCTGCATTGTCTTCTACAATTAAAACGGTGTTAGCATCGTCATCAATAATTACGTCATCTAAATCTGGCACAACGGTTCCGATTGAAATTGGATTAATTTTGAGATCTGAATCTTGATGAAGAGCGTTATTAGTAATAGGCAATTGAAGCGTAAACGTTGTACCAACACTAATTTTAGATTGCACTTTTATTGTGCCTTTACACAATGCTACCAATTCTTTTGTCAACGCTAAACCAACGCCTGTACCTTGAGACACTTTATGTTCGGTATTTTCTACTTGATAAAAACGATCAAAAATATAAGGAAGCTCTGCTTCTGATATGCCATAGCCTTGATCTGCAACTTCAACCAAAAGTGTATTGTTTTGTTGTTTTAAGTTAATTTGAAGTTGAGAATCTTCTGGAGAAAATTTTAAGGCATTTGAAATAAGGTTGGTAAGAATCTGACGCCATTTTTCGGCATCATAATCCATTACGATTTTCTTTGGATCAGCGTTAAATTTTAAATCTATTTTCTTGTCTGAAGCAATACTTAAAAAACTATCGACGATATATTTTGAATAGCTTGCAATATCATTCTGAATTAAGTTGAGGTTGAGTTGTCCTTTTTCTAACTTCGCTAAATCCAGCATTTGATTTACTAAATTCAGTAAACTATTACTGTTTTGTTCAATAGTATTTAATGAAGAATTGACATCGTCTTTTTCAGAAAATCGTTCTTTTAAATTACCAAGATAACCAAGTATTATGGTAAGTGGTGTTCTAAACTCGTGGGTAATATTGGTAATGAATCTCGATTTTAAATCATCTAACTCTTGTAAGCGTTTAGATTCTTGACCTGCAATTTGTCGTTGCAAACTAATTCTATAAAAAGCGTAAACAATACCTAAAAACAACAACAGATAAGATAGGTATGCTAAATTACTTTTATACCATGGTGGTTTTACATTTATTCTTAATTCTAAAGGCGGTTTTTGCCATAAGTTGTTTCTAGATTTACCTTGTATTTGCAATGTGTATTCCTTAGGAGATAAGGTAAGAAGTTGAATATAGTTTTTGTAGTCTAAAGCATTCCAATCCTTGTCGTCTGGTAATAGTTTATAAACGTATTTTACATTGCTATTGGGTCTAAAATCTAATCCAGAAAAACTTAAATTTATAGGAAAATCGTTATGGTTAACTTCAATTTGTTTTGCATTGATAATACTTGTAGATAAAATTGAAGTTTCACTCGGAGTTACAAGCGTATCTTTAACTTTTAGTTGTGTAAAACTAAGTTGACCTTCTTTATCTAACTTATTAATATCATTAGGATTAAAAATGTTTACACCATTTATGCCTCCAAAGTAAAGATTTTCATTACCTGAGTTTTTGTAAACAGCTCCAAGATTAAACTCCGTACTTTGTACACCATCTTTAGGGTTGTAATTGGTAAATTCTTGTGTGTTTTTATGAAATCTAAAAAGTCCACCATTAGTAGAAAGCCATAAATTCCCTAAATTGTCTTCATTAATATTATATATAAAAGTGTTAGTTAAACCATCGCGTTTACCAAAAGATGTAAACGAGTCTGTTTCTCTATTGTATTTACTTAGTCCTTTTCTGGTCGCAATCCATAATGTTTTGTCACTATCTACAAAAGCACTTAGAACACCTCTAGTTGCTAGGCCGTTAGTTTCATCATAGTTTTTTATAAGGTTAAATTTGTTGTCTTTAATATTAAAAGCACTTAGTCCCTTTTGTGTTGTCATCCAATAAATGCCTTGATGATCTTCAAGCATTGAAATGGTTAGTCTTGAAGGAAATTGCTCTGCACTATAATTTAAAAAGTCATAGTTTTCACTTTCAACATTTCCAATAAATTTACTAAAACCCTTATTGTAGGAGGTAACCCAAATAGTATTCTTAGAATCTTTAAAAATACTTCTTATGTTATGAGAAGGGAGATGATTAGCGTAATCGGTTTCAGAAGGAACTGCAATAAAATTTGGGTTTTCTATATCTAATGTGTTGAGATTTAAGATAAATAGGCCTTTACCAGTAGCACACCAAAGATTATTATGGGTATCTTTTACAAAACCTCTTACTCTATGATTAGGAAAAACCTTAAATATTGATTGATCGTTATTACTAGAAATAACCAGTCCGCTTGAGGTTGCTGTAAATAGATAATCTTTTGTATCAATAACAGCAAATACGGAAGGATCATTTACATTAAAAACGTGCGTTGGGTTTTTAAAAACGGCATCTTTAATAATAGAAGTGGTTTCTAAATTAAAACTTCCAATCATTAGGTTGCCATTATTGTCTACATACAGATCATTAATATTATCAAATGAAACGGTGTTTAAGTTTTCTTTTTTATTAGCTCTGTAGTGTGTATTTACAATTAGGTCTTTATTATTATATGTTGCCACTAATAATCCAGAATTTGTTCCTATATAATAACTGCTGTTATCATAAATGAGTGTATTTACATTATACTTAACGGCACTTTGGTTTTCAATAAGTTGAACAGGTTTTGCCTCTAAATTAGTGTTAGTTAAATTGTAAAGTCCACTATCTGTAGTAATCCATAATGTATCTGAAATTGTTTTTAAGTTATTAATGCTGGCCTCAATAGTCGTTAGTTTTTTAAAGAATAAGTCGTAACCAGAATCGCCTATACCATTTAAGGATGCAACATAAATTTCGCCATCAAGGTTGCCAATATAAAGTTGATCATTCATTACCGAGACACCTGTGATTTTTTTAGGATAATCTTTAAAATAATGAGTTTTATGATATGTGTTGTTTTCAATAATACCAATACCATTGTCCGCATTAGCAGCGATTATTAAGCCCTTGTAGTCAATTAATCGTGTACAATTAGTGTTTGGTTCTCCAAGCTGTGTAGTAGATTCAGTACTTATATTGTAAGCTACTAGTCCATTTTGACCAGTACCAATATATATGTTATTGTCTTTAGCTAAAATAGCACCAATTCTAAAACCACCAATATCTAATCCTGAATGTTTATCTGGCTGAGGTATATAAAAATCATGACCATCATAGCGCACAATACCATCTGAAGTACCAAACCAATAGAAGCCTTTTTTGTCCTCAGTAATACAAATAATAGTTTCTTGTGGTAAACCTTCTTTTAGACCTAAATGAGAAAATGTTAGTTTTTGTGCACTAGAATTAAAACTGACTAAACACAATAGTAGGAAGAGAATAGTAGTACTTAATCTAGAAAAATAAATGTTTAGATTATTTGTCATCAATGATTAATAGCTGATACTAAATTAGTGATTTTTTTTGTTATAATTTATAAATCAGTGCTTTATAAATAAATTATTCATTGTAGTTTCTGATATAATCAAAAAAAAAGCCGAAACATAAGTTTCGGTCTTTTAATAAAATATAGTTAATAGCGTCTTAATTCATTTTCTTAACAAAGCTTTACTGTCTTAACTTTAATTTGAAGACTTTTTCTGTAAGCTTTAATACTGATAATTTCGTTACTCTTTTTACGATTCATTTTTAAAACCTTAGCCTTAACTTCAGCAGAAATACTAATTGTTTTCGCTTCTACTTTTTCAACTTTAACAGTTTCAATAAGTTCAGTTTCATTGTTAGTAACTGCATCTTGCTGAGCAAAACCTGCTAGAGACATTGTTAAAAATAATATGATGACTAAACCTTTTTTCATAATAGTAAGAAATTAATTTGTTTTAACTTCGAGTCAAAGAAACGGATGATTCTAAATGTGACTAAAATTTTTAGATGAAACAGGTCGATAAATGGATAACAGGATTCTATTTGTAAATATCATCGACTAAATACGTAAAATGGCTCGTTAGCCCTTTAGAATCAGTGTTATTTGTGCTAAAAGTTGAATTTTATAGGATGAAAAACACGTTAATTTTTTAACTATCGACGAACGACACAAAAACAGCTTCAAAGACCTGTAAACAGTACTTTTTTATGAAAGAATTTGTAAATAATCCATACTTTAAGTTATTCTCTAAGCAATATCAGAATCAATATAACATTGGGAATAGTACTTATAAACAACGTATACAGAAACTGAATGCATTAAAAACCGCAATTGAATCCACGTATAGAATAGAAATACAAAATGCCTTACAACAAGATTTAGGCAAGCCAGTAGTAGAAACCGAGCTCACAGAGATCTTTGCTATAATAGGAGATATTAAATTTGCAAAGCAACATTTAAAGCAATGGATGCGCAAGCAAAGTGTAGACACACCATTATCTATGTTGGGTTCTAGTTCTTACATTACGTACGAACCCAAAGGTGTTTGTTTAATAATTTCGCCATGGAATTTTCCTTTCAACCTTACGTTTGGTCCATTAGTTTCTGCAATTGCAGCAGGAAATACTGCGATTATAAAGCCTTCGGAAATGACACCGAATTCTTCAGCGTTAATGGCTAAAATAGTTGCAGACGTTTTTACTGAACATGAGGTGGCTTTAGTAGAAGGCGAAGTTGAGGTTTCTACTGAATTATTAAAATTACCTTTCAATCATATCTTTTTTACAGGCTCACCACAAGTGGGTAAAATTGTGATGTCAGCAGCATCTAATCACTTAGCTTCGGTAACTTTAGAGTTAGGAGGGAAGTCGCCTACTATCGTAGATAAAACAGCAAATATTGATAAAGCGGCAAAGAAAATAATGTGGGCAAAGTTTTTGAACACAGGCCAAATATGTGTGTCTCCAGATTATGTGTTGATTGATAAAAGTGTGAAAGTAGAATTTATTGAGTCTTGTAAAAAATGGCTTAAAACCTTTTATACTGATAATCCGAAAGCGTCAAATAGTTACGGAAGAATTGTCACAGACAAGCACTTTAAAAGATTAAATGCTTATCTCGAAAACGCAAAAATACTTGAAGCCAAATTTGAAGTCGGAGGACAAACAGAAAGCGCGACTAAATATATAGAACCTACTATCATTTCAGATTTAAAACCTGAAGCAAAATTGCTAAACGAGGAAATTTTTGGGCCTATTTTGCCTATTGTAACTTATGAGAGTTTAGATATGGGAATTGCATATATCAATTCAAAATCGAGACCCTTAGCACTTTACATCTATAGTAAAAGTAAAGCCAATATTAAGAAAATAATGAATAACACAAGAGCAGGTGGGACTTGTATTAATAATAGTGTGTTGCATTATGCAAATCACAATTTACCGTTTGGAGGCACAAATAATAGCGGTATTGGCAAAAGTCATGGATTTTTTGGCTTTAAAGCGTTCAGTAATGAACGATCGGTTTTAAAACAACACACGTTTGGTGTTACAGAATTGTTGTTTCCACCTTACACTAGTTTTAAAGAGAAGTTGGCTAGGATTACTGTGAAGTGGTTTTAGTGAAAGAAAAAAAGCCGCTCCCTACAGCGGCTTTTTCTATTATCTGACATAGCCATGGCGTAGTCAGGCTCAAAAACATAATAATTATTACTAAAAAATTAATACTTTTACTTATCTATAAAATAACCATTTACAACTCCATCCGGCATGACGGTTTCTCCAGAGTCCACAAATATTGGGTTTAAAAATGATGAATATGATGGATTGGCAGTATATAACCCATTTCCTCTGTACACTGTGCGTGATGAAATTCGTATGTAACTACTTGTTGACGGCGATACTGGGCAAAAGTTGAGAAGTACAAAAATCTTATCAGAAGGTACATTGAAAGAGGTATTAAATGTAGCTGGTTCGCAATAGGCATCTACTAAAAAACCATTGATAATCGTTGTGTTACCAGATTCTACAACACTACCAGCACTTATTATAATAGGGCTAGTCAATGTTTGATAATTATTTGCATTTTGTCGTCCTCTTAAAACGGTTATGCCATCAACTATTAATTGAGCTGATATATATGGCATAAAAACATTCGTAATGTATAAATTTTTACCAGTAGGCACAGTGTATGGACTTCCTGATAAAGTTGCGAGACTACCACGTGATATAGGATCTATATTTTCAAAACCATCTGGATATTTAGGGTTTATAAAAGCGCGCATACTTGCAGGTGCACCACTAGAGATTTGTAGTTCGTCGCCAACTAAAGTGAGATCTTGAAGCTCATTAGTTACGTCACCATCTAATTCGGTAGCCGTTGGAGTAGACCATGTAAGTGTGCCATTACCATCAGTTGTTAATACTTCGCTAGCATTCGCGCCATCTGTTGTTGGTAATTTATAACCTCCTGCAGTAGGATCTCCTATTTGTAATTCTCCATTGACACGAAGAATATCGTTATCAAATTCACCGTAAATTAACGGTGTTATATTCGAGCTATTTTCTATATATAATCTATTACTAGACATTTCTAAAGAACCAGCGGCATAGCCTAAAAAAACGCTCCCATTCCTTTCTCCTGTGCCTACACTGTTGCCTGCGGAAGTTCCAATATACGTGTTTTGAATGCCGTTACCATAATACCCGGTTGCAGCACCAATGGCTACATTTTCGCCTCCTGCGGAGTATGAGTTCATTGCTCTTCTACCTATGATTGTATTGTTACTTTCTCCGGATAAAGCATTTCCAGCTTCCGAACCAATAACAGTATTAAAATTACCTGAGGCGCTATTACCCAATGCCCAAACTCCAATAGTTACATTTGAACTTCCAGAATTATTACTAACATGTGAGCCTCTTCCTAAGGCTGTATTATAGGATCCGCTAATATTGTTGGTAAGTGAGCCTTGTCCTACAGCAGTGTTCCAAATGCCTGTTGTGTTTGCATCTAAACTTGCCGAGCCAATTGCTGTATTGGAATCTCCTTCCGTGTTATTTAAAAGAGCGTTGTAACCAATTGCTGTATTTTGTGAACCTATAGTATTGTCTTCTAAAGCGAGATACCCAATACCCACATTTCTATTATCTGAGCTATCATCTGAGGCTCCTGAATTGATACCTAGGAATATAGAAGATCCATCTTGTGAGCCATCAGTGTCAGATTTTCCATCTTCAAGATCATTTATATTTTTTGCACCAGTAAGGAATGTCCAACCTGTACCATCATTCCAATAATAAAACCCTTTGCCAGATGCTGAAGCTCCAGTGTAGAAGATTAGCAAACCATCTCTAGTTGTGCCTGGAGCACTAGGAAAAACACTCATTCGAGGGATTAAAATACCATCGTTGTTAGCAGGACTTGTAGGGCTAGTCGCTTCAATGTCTAGTGTAGCTTGTGGGTTTGTGTTACCTATACCTACTTGGGCATTTATGGTAAAAATAATAACAGAAAACAATAAGCTTATACGTAGGTTTAGAACGGTCATAATTTATATGTTTTGAGAAGTCCGCTTCAAAACAACTTAAGGTATATAATCTGTAGAGAAGTTGTTTTAAAAAGCGTAATGACTGATTAATAGCTTCGTAAAACTAGCTCAAAACCATTGTTTTAGTCATTGTTTTTTAGTAAACGGTTTTTTTTCTTTAGTGAATACATTTCAACCTCGATTATAAGCTTTTTATTGAGTAATATTTTACTGTGCTTTTGTTAAGAAACATTTTAGAGGTTCCATTTTCGTAGTACTAATTCTTGCAATAATGTTCCGTTTGTTTTTTACAATTTGAACTGTCTCAGAAGCAGAGAATTTGATTGATTTTTGTTTGCGCTTAGATTTTTCTCTTTCTCAAGCCTCAATAAGTTTATCTGCTACATCTCTAGCTTGGTTGCATGCATAAGCGTTAATTGCAGAACTGTAATTGATAGATTTATAAATGAAATCAACTAGTCTTGTCTTTCTGATATATTATATTCTTTTACTGTAATTGATTTATTTATATCTAGGTGTTGCACAGCCAATGCCATTCCAGTTTTTAAGGCCTACAGGTATGGCTTCGTCAATCTGAAGACGTGGTAAAAATATTTCTGCATCCATTGTAGTAGTATTGCCTTGAAGATTAAGACCTAGCATGCCTCGCAATTGATTTGCACCCGAGTTTGCGGCACTTACAGAGGCGTCAACAGCTTCTCTGCTTAACTCCTTACGATTACCATAGATTTTGGCCCAACGTTCAGCTACCGAAATTTGCAGTAGAGCAGTGCTATTTCCAGTTGAGCTTGCATCTATACGTTCGGCTTCGTCCACAATATCATCTACAATCATTTCGTCGTTTATTTCTTTATAATCGTACTTAGAGTTTCCTGTAAAGAGATTATTACTCAGCACAATATTTGCACCTTTATTGTAAATGCCACCAAAGTGTCCAAAGCCAAAAACATTATTGGTTATAGTGGCAGTTAATTCTTTATCTAAAGCCAAAGCGTTCCCTCCATATGAGGCAACAGGATCGTGTTTCCAATTAAATAAAGACGTGTTATTACTAATGACAAATTGCGGAACTAATTTTGGGTCATTGCCAACATATCCTGTGCGCGCATGGATACCATAACCTGTGTTATTTATTGATAAATTATTGCGAATGTAACCTTTTCCTCCTTTTTTTACGCGTACGGAAATGGCGCCTTCCGTTGGTGCTGTGTTCATAACGACACAATTTTGCACACCAACATTCATATAATGACTTGCCACAACAACGATACCGCCAGATTCTGGTGATGGATTTTGTTGGCTCTTAGGACTTGCTTTTCTGCGGATGGCTAAGTCCTTATCATGATGATAACGATTTCTAGGTCCATTGTCTACAATGATACCATCGATTATTATTAATCCGCCTTCTGCGAGTTGTCCGTTTTTAGCGCGTTGTTGGTCTGTACGAATGTAAAGCCGAGGTGTTGTTAGTTTTTTGTATTCGTTTGTACCCATAAATATGGTTTTGTGATCTGTCCAAGGCGCACGTTTGGTGAATGTAACATCATAACCGCCATAAATTTGAACAGGAACATTTATTTCGTCTGAACCACTCTTACCTTTGCTCTTGTAAACGCCTTCTGCAATATGAATAATATCGTTTGGTTTTAATAAGTAGATAATATTGCCTAAGTCTTTGGCTGGTTGTTCTTTTGTGCCAAGTTTACCTGACCCAGTAGACTTACTAACATACCAATCTCGTCCTTTTTTTGTGAAATCTACAGTATCTTGAGCATTTAATGATGCCATAAACAATGACACAATTGCATAAAAACATACTTTCATTTTAGTTAAATTTTACGTCAGATTACCATCTTTTAATTGATGGTATATCTTTAATTAATAGCAGTGTAAAGCTATTTTTATAACTATTGGTAAAAGAGTTTTTTTAGTGAATGCTCACTTTTATTTAGTGAATGGAGTAAAATTTTATTTATAAGTTTTCAGTTTACTTACCACTAAGCTTTTTTGCGACGCACTTACAGGAATACTATCATTTTTAAGTGTAATAGTGTTTTTATCAACACTAAGAATGTGGTTTAAATTTACCACGTAAGAACGATGTGCTTTTATAAAGTTGTCTCCTTTTAGTTGCTCTGAAATGTGCTTTAAAGTATGCGGAACTAAATAAGTTTTTGTATTTGTGATGATATAGCAATAATTGTCAAAGGCCTTTAGATAACTAATGGAGTTTTGATTTATTCTATGTAATCTGCCTTCGTGTTTAATGACAATAAAATGTTGCTTAGATTCACTGTAATTATGCCAAGCTAATTCAATATTAGTTCTTAAACTAGTTTCGGTAAATGGTTTAACAATATAACCTAACGGGTTTACATACTTTACGCGGTCAATAGTATTGGGATCCGTTTGGGAAGAAAGAAACATATAGGGCAAGTTCTTTTTATCTAATTCTGTAGCGAGATCCACACCATCCTTTTCTCCGTTGAGTTGGATATCAATAAGAATTAAATCTGGTTGTAATAATTTTATGTCACGCAAAGCAGTTGTAAAATCTTCTGCATCTCCAATGGCGCAAAAACCTTGTTTACGCAAGGCGACTTCAATTGTAGATACAATTAATGGTTCGTCTTCAACAATATAAATGTTAAGGGATTTCAAATTATAATTATTTTAGAAATTTAAACTACAGATTCAATATTTTAATATTATTTTTTTTTAGTGAGTATAATACTTTTTTTAGTGAATGCTTTTTTCAAAGTAATTTGTATTTTGTTATTATTAACGTTGCTGTAGTACCTTTTTGCATTTCGGATTGATAATTTAAGGATGCTTTAAGTTTTTTAGATAAGGCTTTCATAAGTGTAATACCAAATGACGTGTTTTTTATTTCGCCTTCAAATCCTTTACCGTTATCTATAACTTTAAGGATTAAGTTCTCATCTTGTTTGTAGAATTCTATATGTATTTTACTTTCTTCAGTAACTTCATTAAAGGCATGTTTGAGTGTATTGACAATAAGTTCGTTTAAAATTAGTCCTATGGGTGTTGTGGTTTCAATGTCTAAAACTAAAGGTTCAATGTCAAGTTCGTAAGAAATTGGTTGAGTTTTAAACTGATGACTTTCAAAAATATCAGTGACCAAATCATTAAAATAATCTTTAGTATTTATTCCAATTAATTCGTCTTTATTGTATAGTCTTTGATGTATTAAGACCATAGAACGGACTCTGTTTTCGGCTTCTTTTATAGCAATTTTGGCTTCTTTATCTTCTACGTTTTCAGATTGTAAATACAATAAACTAGACACAATCTGAAAACTATTTTTTACACGATGATGCGTTTCTTTGAGCAATATATTTTTTTCGTCTACCGATGCTTCTAACAATTTTTTCTGTTTAGACAATTTAATGCTCTGCTTTTTATTTTTGTAAAAGAAGAAACTCAAAACTAAAACCAATAATAAGCCTAATGCTGCTAAATAAGAATATAGTTTGCTTTGTTTTTCCTTAGCTTGAAGCGCTGCAGCATTAAGTTCTTCTGTTTTATTAAACTCATACTGCATTTCTTGCTGTGTTTGTTTTTTAATGTTCTTCTCATTAAAAATTGAATCATTGGTTTTAGTGTAGAGTTCGTAGTTTTCTAATGCCAAATCATATTTTCCAGCAGCTTTATAGGCTTTAGCAAGACATTCACAAGCTTGAGAGGTTAATTCTATATTTCCAACTTTTAAAGCAATGTCTTTAGCTTCATTACAATTCTTAATGGCTAAGTCGTAATTTTCTGTTTCAATAAAAAGGTTGCCTAAATAATTTTTAGCAATAGTTAAGTTCTCTGTAATACCTGCTTTTTCATAGTAATTATGCGCTTCATTTAAATTTGATAATGCTTCCTCGTAATTCTTTAATTTAGAATGAGCATTCCCTATATTTAAATATGAACTCATTAAAAAGCGTAAAGGAGCTTTTCCTTTTTCTTTGAATTTTTTTCCTTCCTCAAAATGTTCTAAGGCCTTTTGATTATAGCCTTGATTTAAGAGCATGTCACCTTTATTAGAAATAATAATGCCTGCATTTATATAAGCTTTTAGAGCTAATGATGCTTCGTAAGCGTTATCGTAGTAAACAGAAGCTTTATCAAATTCTTCCATTTGATTATAAAAATTGGCTAATAAATTATTGAGTACAGAACTTTCTCCTTTAAACTTTCGTTGTTGAGATTCATCTAGTTTTAAAGTATCAATTTTATCTAGTGCTTGTTTTGAATCTAATGCAGTGGCAAGAGCTAACGGAACGTTGCCTTGCTTTATATAAATACCACTTTTTGTCATTAAACTCGTAGCGCGTAAAAAAGGCATGGTTTCATCATTAACATAAGTTATGGATTTATCTAAATAATAATCGGAAGAGTCTAGCTGGCTATTATAAAAGAAGAAATTCCCTAAAGAGTAATAAGAATTTGCATATTGTTTATTGTCATTATTTGCTTTAGAAATCTTAATGGCCTTATCAATTAAAACACGTGTATCTTTAGAGTATCGAAGCTGACCTGCATTACTGGTAAGCACTCTTATTTTTTCAAAATCATCATTATAAGTGTCTACAATGTTAATTAAGGAATCTATAATTTTATGTTGATTAGAATTTGATTGAGAATGTAAAACACAGGAGAGGCTTAGCAATAAAATGAAGTAAAAATATTTCAAGATAGCAAGGAATTATTAGTTAGTTTCCTACAATTTACATATTTTCTGTGGTATTTTAAAATGTAGTATTAGTTGCTATTCAGTTTATTAAATAGATTTTGAGGACGCTACATAACGAAAACGTTAAGACTTAATTTCTTCAATGTGTAGTAACCTTTAACACTTTCATAAGATAACTAGAATTACATATCGTTAAATTTGTGACCTTAAATAATTTACATGATTCGTTGGATAATATTTGCTGTTCTTTTTTTAGTATTAACTATTTATGGTTTTCAAGCTATAAAAACAGTAACCAAACAAACTTGGGTTTACTACGTATTTTTTATAGTCGCTTTTATAGTCGTAAGTAATTTCTTGTATCAATTTGCAATTAGCAGTGAAGGACGAACTTTAACACTAGAGAAAAGTTATGCTTTCGGTTTTTTACTCACTTTTATGGCTTTTAATGTTGTTTTAGTGCCAATATTATTAGGTGAAGACCTTATAAGATCTGCCATTGGTTTATATGAAAAGCTAACCACTAAAGATGCTAATTTCCATTTGCCATCGCGCAGAAAGTTTGTTAGCCAAATAGCATTAGGTTTGGCTGCTATTCCGTTTTCGTCATTGTTGTATGGCATGTATCGTGGAAAATATAATTTTAGAGTACTTAATTATACGCTTCATTTTGATGACTTACCTGAAGCTTTTGACGGTTACAGACTAACTCAAATCAGTGATATTCATTCTGGTAGTTTTGATAATAAAGAGAAAATAGAATATGCAATAGATCTTATAAATGAACAAAAATCTGATGTGCTATTGTTTACAGGAGATATGGTAAATAATAAAGCTTCTGAAATGATACCATGGAAAGAATCTTTTAGCAAACTTAAAGCTAAGGATGGTAAATTTTCGGTATTAGGAAACCATGATTATGGTGATTATGTGGATTGGAATTCGCCAGAAGAAAAATCTCAAAATCTAGAAGACTTAAAACAAATTCAAAAAGATATTGGTTTCGATTTATTGCTGAATGAAAGCCGTTATCTTGAAAAAAATGGAGAACGATTAGCATTAATTGGTGTAGAAAATTGGGGCACAGGTGGATTTAAACAAGCGGGCGACTTGAACAAAGCAACCAAGCTAATTGAAAAAAATGATTTTAAAATTTTAATGACTCATGATCCAAGTCATTGGGAAGCAGAAGTTCTAAAAGATCCTAATCATTATCATTTAACACTCAGTGGACATACGCATGGCATGCAATTTGGAATTGAAATACCAGGTTGGATAAAATGGAGTCCTGCAAAATGGAGGTACAAACAATGGGCTGGGATTTATACAGAACTTGGTCAGCACATCAACGTTAATAGAGGTTTTGGTTATTTAGGTTATCCAGGACGCGTAGGTATTTGGCCAGAAATCACAGTTATTGAACTCAAAAAAGAATCTAAGAGTGCTTAATTGTAAAGAATTCCGTATTTTTATAATAGAACGTACTTTATTAAAACCGATAAGCTTTTAAAATTAGTTGTTTGAAGTACTTATTTGTTTGACTAAAACTGATAGCATATGTCAAAATTTGGAGAATTAATAGATGTTGAAATACCTGTTCTTTTGGATTTTTATACCGAAGGGAATGAAGAATCTACAGCCATGCATTCTATATTACGTGATGTTGCTGCTGCGCTAGGAGATAAGGCCAAAGTAATAAAGATAGATGTGGATAAAAACCAAGAACTCGCAGAAGCCTTGCGTGTAAAAGGATTACCAACACTTATTATCTATAAAAATGGCGAAATGAAATGGCGTCATAGTGGAAAGGAAAACACCAATAGACTTATTGAAATTATTCAAGAATTTGCTTAATCTATTCAGCTTCGTTAATTCTTTTAAATCTAAAGCCTTGATTACTAAAGTGCTCTAAAACTTTAGGAAGGGCATATTTTAGATTTGGAAAAGCCTTTATACTATCATGAAAAACAATAATACTACCTTCCTTTGCTGCTGTAATCACATTATTTAAACAAGCTTCTTCAGAAATAGACTTGTCCCAGTCATAAGATAATACATCCCAAAGAATAATTTTATAACCCATATTTTGAATGAGTTTACTCTGTTTAGACTTAAACTTGCCGTATGGAGGGCGAAATAGTTTTACACGTGAAAGGGAATTAGCATCCTTATTAGCAATTAAAGAAATGTTTCTATTAATTAAAGCTTGAGTATCTTCAATATCATTAAGATATACTTTCGTTTTATGTTTCCAGCCTTTTAAATGATTGTAAGTATGGTTGCCGATAGAATGCCCTTCTTTAATTATGGTATTAAAAATATCAGGATGTTTATCAATATTGCTACCAATACAAAAAAACGTGGCTTTCGCATTAAACTTATTCAGCAGATCTAGAACCCAATTTGTAATTTCTGGTGTTGGGCCATCATCAAAAGTTAAATAGATTTCCTTGTTCTTGGTGTTAATATTCCAGATAAAATTTGGGAACAATGCTTTTACAAAGTCTGGTGTTTTAGCTGGAATAATTTGCATACCATTTTAATTTTCAGGAGCAATTTTATCAATAGTATCTTTAATTGCGCGCTGAATATCTATATCATTAGGTATGTCTTGTGATGTGTCATTACCATATAATGCCATTAAATCATCAAATAAGCTAAGGTAGCTATTAAAGGTCTTCGTTTCTTGTAAGGCAAATTCTTGATCATTATATATTACCAAAATATCTATTAAAGATCGATAGCGCTGAATATCTAAGTAAATATCTTCACCTACAACCTTATCTTGGTCTTCTAATGGTAAACTACTATAATAGGCTAAGTTTTCTTGATATTTTTTAGCAACATCTTTATAGAGCATACGGCCTTTGTCCTTGTTTCCAACTTCATAATATGCGCTAACATAAGGCTCAAGTAAAGAGTAAAAACCAAACTTATCTACAGGCATTTTTTCCATAGCTATGTCTGCAATTTCTTCTGCTTTCTCCAATTGGTCTTCATTAATAAGTTGTTCTATTAAACGTGCCAAATTTCCTCTATACGTAATACCATTTCTTCGAGTTTCAATGTCATAGTACATATCTTCTCCACTTCCTCCCCATTCCCAGTTCTTAACCATGTCGTACATTAAATCAGGATCTACTCTTCCCATGTCATAAGGATTCGCTTGGTCAACAGCTGTCTTTATTGGTACCAGTTTATAACACATACCGTCTAATTGTAGGTAATCTTTTAACCAAACATAGTCCTCTGCACCAAAAGCACCACCTGTAAAATAAATTGGTCGTTCCCAATTATTGTTTGCAAGAATATCTAGCATTAAAAGTCGGTTCTTATACAGATAGCCTCCAGTTATTCTTGTAAATAAATAATCTTCTATTTTATCAGCATCTTTTGGTTTTACGATACCATTCTTTAAAACCATTTCTTTATTAACTGGTATACTAATATTACGAGAAGGGTAGTAATTAGAATTTAATAAGTGTTTTGGGTAACGACTTGGGTCATCACCTTGGTTTTCAACCACGAATTTTAGTTTTGTATTAGGTTTCTCACTCGATACAAAATCCATAAATTGTTTAATATCTAATGTGTCTCTTGCAATACTCTCATTAATCTCTTTGTAGGCAACCACATCTCTGGTTCCGCCTCTATATTGCTTGTGTGTAAGCTGCGAAGGAATTGGGTCACTATCATAAGCTTTACGCTTCATTTGGTCTATATACCAATCGGTTTGAAATAAACTTGTATTTACAACACGAACATCTCTTCGAACACCCTCTATTTCTTGTAAATACCACAACGGAAAAGTATCGTTGTCTCCAATAGTAAATAGAATAGCGTTTGGTGCACAAGATTCTAAATATTTGCGAGCCATAGAGTTTGTGGTATATTTCCCAGAACGATCGTGATCATCCCAATTGTTGGCAGCTAAAATACCAGGTACCAATACTATACAAACTAAAGTGACGATTGGTGCTAATAGCTTCGTTTTAAAATTAGATTTTAATAAATCATAAATGGCATATACGCCAAAGCCAATCCAGATTGCAAACACGTAAAAAGAACCAACCACAGAGTAATCTCTTTCACGAGGCTCAAAAGGTCTAATGTTGGTATAGAATTGAATTGCTAGTCCTGTTAGTAGAAAGAATACTAGTAAAACCCAGAAACGTTTTAAATCTGAATACATCAAGAAGAAAAACCCAATTAATCCTAAAATGAGTGGTAAAAAATAATAAGTGTTTCTAGATTTATTTTCTAAAACATCAGTTGGTAAGTTGTCTTGAGACATTCCTATATGAATTGAATCTATGAAATTAATGCCCGAAATCCAATTACCATTTTTGTGAGTATATCTTCCTTGTATATCGTCTTGTCTTCCTGTGAAATTCCACATAAAATATCTCCAATACATATAACCAAATTGGTATTGAAACATATACATTGTGTTATCAAAAAATGAAGGTTTTTCAATCTCTAAATATTGTTGGCCATATCGACTTAAGAACTGATGGTAATCTTCATAATCAATCTCATGATTGGCAACACGCATTTTAAAGTCATTAACTAATTGATCTATCTGCTGTTTTTCTTGCAATGCATATTGAGAAGATTGTTCTTCCGATAAGCCCGCATTCATCGCTTCATTATAAGCACGAGATTGTAAGGAAGGATCTGCTTTAAAGTCTATTAAACCAGTAAACATCATATAGTTTTCAGCATGTTCTGAACTCCACATTCTAGGTAAAATAGAAGCATGCTCATGGTTGTAGTTTTGTCTACTTTTTTCCCAGTCATTGATAATGACATATTCACCTTTTTCTTCGTCTTTTTCAAAATTCTTCTTGTCGTCAACAAAAGGTTCGTCTTTATCTGCACCAGAATAGGCTTCAGTAAATTGAGGACCATAGAAAAGATGTGTTTCTGGGTATTGCTCTAAATTATAATAGGCTAAAAGTTCTCTAGCATCTGAAGGGTTATTTTCATTAATAACAACTTGCGCATTTGCTCGAATTGGTAACATCATCCAAGATGAAAAACCAATAAAAATAAACATTAAGCTGAGTACTAAGGTGTTCACGTGTTTGTAATCTTTTTTCCTTGTATAGTTCAGTCCAAAATAGAATAAACCAATAACCATTAACCCAGTAATTATTGTACCAGAATTAAAAGGTAAGCCAATAGAGTTTACAAAGAACACTTCTAGGTAACCAAAAAGTTTAAGCGTAGAAGGCAATAATAATTTAAAAATAAAGAGTAGAATAGCTGCAGAAGCTATGTTAGCAATAATAAAATTTTTGACCGTAATGGTTTTGTAGTTTTTAAAATAATATAAAAGCCCTATTGCTGGTATGGTAAGTAAACCCATAAAGTGAACACCAAAAGATAAACCAATTACAAAAGCAATAAGTATTAACCAACGATTTCCTCTAGGTTGGTTCATTTCTTGCTCCCAACGAAGTCCTAAGTAAAATAATACGGCCATTATTAACGTAGCCATCGCATATACTTCAGTTTCAACGGCGTTAAACCAAAATGAATCAGTAAACGTAAAAGCTAAACTACCAACTAAAGCACTTCCTAAAATAGCATAAGCCTTGCTTGGGCTATCTTCTTTTTGATATTTTACGAGTTTAACCAATAATAAACTAATGGTCCAAAACATAAATAGAATAGTGAATGCACTAGCAACACCACTCATCATATTCATAATCATTCCAATTTGCGAAGGCTCTAAAGCAAACATGGAGAAAAAAGCTCCAAACATTTGAAACAATGGTGCTCCAGGTGGATGACCTACTTGAAGTTTTGATGAAGTTAAAATATATTCTCCAGCATCCCAAAAACTAACGGTTGGTTCTATTGTGAGTCCGTAAACTACAACTGCTACTGCAAAAACAAACCATCCTAAGATGTTGTTCCACTTTTTAAAGTTAAAATCTGTCATGAAAACCTTGCTTAATAATGCTGGCGAATTTACTAATTATTACCTAAAACCCTACAGTTTTAAGTTAACGTTAAGTATTTTAAATAATTTTGTCATTTTTTTTTGTCTAAATGAAACTTTGTATTAAATTTGCAGCCTCAATTGAGAGATTGGCCTATGGTGTAACTGGCTAACACATCGGTTTTTGGTACCGAAGAGTCTAGGTTCGAAACCTAGTAGGCCAACTAAAATGTAAAAATCCTAATCAAAACTGATTAGGATTTTTTGTTTTTATATACATGTTCTTAGTTCTAAATTTTAAAAGTAATTACTGGTCGTTTGGCGTGATTAACTAAATCTTCACTAATACTTCCGTTAAAGAAATGAGCAATACCTTGTCTACCATGTGTGCTTATTCCTATTAAATCTGCATCAATATCTTTTGAAACATTTAGAATGCCGTGTTCTACTGTCGTATCGTTATGAATGGTAATAGTGTAGTTGTCAAAATCTTGTCCAGAAATAAAATCTTTTATTCTAACATTAGCCTCATAAGTTGTCATAAAGTTACTGGAAGTAATAACTAAAAGTAAATGAATTTTTGCACCAAAAGCTTTTGCGAATTTAACAGCTTGCTTATAGGTTTCTCTATTGTCATTTTTAAAGTCTGAAGCAAACACAAAATCCGATACTTCAAAGCTTTCATGTTCATTCTTAATAACTAATACAGGTACATCAGAAGTCCTTACTACTTTTTCGGCATTAGAACCAACAAACATTTCCATAAGACCTGATGAGCCATGCGAGCCCATTACAATTAAATCAATATCAAATTCCTTGCAAGAATCTTTAATTTCATTAAATGTCACATCTGCCTTTACAGTTTCGTGCACAGTAACGCCTTCTAGGTAGTCTTCAGCCATTAAATTTTCAAATCTTTTCTGAGCTAATTTCATAAAAAATAAGGTTTCAGGAATATCACTTTGTGAACTACCTTGGTCATTATGTTGCAATGGAATCTCCATCATGTGCAATAAATAGATCTCAGCATTATGCGCTTTAGCGAGCATAGCAGCTACTTTTAATGCATTTCCGGCTTGTTCCGAAAAATCCGTTGGAACTAATATTTTGTTCATATGTAATTGGTTTATTTAGTTGTAATAAATTTAAGAAAATAATTCCACATTACGAAGCTTGGATAATTTAATAAAAATGTCGTATATTTGCACAGTTATTTACTAAAAATGAATAAGCGAGAGGACGAAAAGTCCTCTCTTTTTATATCAAAAAATGTTTAAGAAAATAGTAGAAGACTTATTAGAAACAGCACTAGAAGAGAGGCAAGATTTATTTTTAATAGATTTTATAATTTCTGGTGATAATGCTATTAAAATTATTATCGATGGAGATAATGGAGTTTTAGTAGAGGATTGCATGTTTATAAGTAGAGCAATAGAACACAACATTGATAGAGAAGAACACGATTTTTCATTGGAGGTATTATCTTCAGGTGCTGCAACACCATTAGTGTTGCCTAGGCAATATACTAAACATGTTGGTAGAAGCTTAGAAGTTAAAACTTTAGATAGTCAGAATTTTGAGGGTGAGCTTAAAGAGGTAAATGACGAAGAAGTGGTGCTAAGCTGGAAAGCAAGAGAGCCAAAACCGGTAGGTAAAGGAAAAGTAACAGTAACTAAAACGGCAACTGTTGCCTTTCAAAATATTAAAGAAGCAAAAGTTAAAATAAAATTTTAATTCATATCAATTATGGAAAATGTAGCGTTAATTGAGTCATTTTCAGAATTCAAAGACGACAAATTAATAGATAGAGTTACGCTAATGGCTATTCTTGAAGATGTATTACGTAATGCATTGAAGAAGAAATATGGTGATGATGATAACTTTGATATCATTATAAATCCAGATAAAGGTGATTTAGAAATTTGGAGAAATCGTATCGTTGTTGCTGATGGTGAGGTTGAAGAACCAAACCAAGAAATCGAATTAACAGAGGCGCAGAAAATAGAACCAGATTTTGAAGTAGGTGAAGACGTTGCAGAAGAAGTGAAGTTAATTGATCTTGGAAGACGTTCTATCTTAGCATTAAGACAAAACTTAATATCTAAGATTCATGAGCACGATAATACAAACATTTACAAGCACTTTAAAGAGCTTGAAGGTGAGATTTATACAGCAGAAGTACATCATATTCGCCATAGAGCAATAATCTTGTTAGATGATGATGGTAATGAAATTATTTTACCTAAAGACAAACAAATTCCTTCAGATTTCTTTAGAAAAGGAGAAAACGTAAGAGGAATTATTGAAAGTGTAGAATTAAAGGGAAGTAAACCAGCAATTATAATGTCTAGAACTTCTCCAATATTTCTTGAGAAATTATTTGAGCAAGAAATACCAGAAGTTTTCGATGGTTTAATTACGGTTAAAAAAGTAGTTCGTATTCCAGGAGAAAAAGCAAAAGTAGCAGTAGATTCTTATGATGATAGAATCGATCCTGTAGGTGCTTGTGTGGGTATGAAAGGTTCTAGAATTCATGGTATCGTACGAGAATTAGGAAATGAGAATATTGATGTAATTAACTATACTAACAATGTTCAACTTTTTGTAACAAGAGCTTTAAGTCCAGCTAGAGTAACTTCATTAAAGTTAGATGAAGAAAACATGCGTGCTGAGGTCTTATTAAAACCAGAAGAGGTGTCTAAAGCTATTGGTAGAGGTGGTCACAACATTCGTTTGGCTGGTCAATTAACAGGTTACGAAATTGATGTGTTTAGAGAAGGTGCAGAGGAAGATGTTGAATTAAAAGAGTTCTCTGATGAAATTGAAGGTTGGGTAATATCAGAATTTAGTAAAGCTGGTTTAGATACAGCTAAGAGTATTTTAGAACAAGACGTTAACGATTTAGTGAAACGTACAGATTTAGAAGAAGAAACGATTTTAGACGTTATCAGAATTCTAAAAGAAGAATTTGAAGATTAAATATCAGTTAAATTTTTAATGAATTTTAGGATTCATTTTGAAGTTGAATTGGTATAACATATATTTAAGTATTTTACAGGCAGTTTATGGCTCAAATGACAAGATTAAATAAAGTATTAAGGGAATTAAACATCTCTATAGATCGTGCTGTGGATTTTTTAGAATCCAAAGGTATCGAGATAGAGAAAAGTCCTAATACTAAAATTTCGCAAGATGTTTATGATACGCTTTCTGATGAATTTCAGACGGATGCATCTAAACGTGAAAAAGCTCAAGAGGTTAGTGAAGCAAAACTTAAGGAAAAAGAAGAGCTTCGTGAACAAAGAGAACGCGAAATTGAAGAAAAGCAAAAGCAAAAAGCCGAAAGAGAATCAATCGTTAAGGCAAAAGCTGAATTAAGTGGGCCAAAACAAGTTGGTAAGATAGACTTAGATAAAAAGGCTAAAGTAGAGAAAAAGGAAACACCTAAAAAACCTGAGGTAAAGGAAGAGCCTAAAGTGGCAGCGCCTAAGGTTGAAGAAAAGCCAGCAAAGGAAGAGGTTAAGAAGGTAGAAAAGGTTGAAGATGTAGCTAAAGTAGAAAAGGTTGTTAAGACAGATAAAGTTGAAAAAACCGAAACTAAAGCACCGGCTAAAAAGCAACCAGAAGCAACAACGCCATCTGAGCCTGTAGAAGAAACACTTAAAACACAATACAAAAAATTATCAGGACCTAATATTACTGGTAAGAAAATTGATTTATCGCAATTCAATAAGCCTAAAAAGAAGAAAGAAGAAAAATCAACAGGTGGTGATGCTAATAAACGTAAAAGACGTAGAATTAGTAAAGGAGGCAATGACTCTGGAGGAAAACCTAAGTTTGATAATAGAAGAGGAGGAAAAGGACGTGGAGGTAATACGAGACCAAAAGTTGTTAAGGAAGAGCCTACTGAAGAAGATGTGAAAAAACAAATTAGAGAAACTCTTGAGAAATTACAGGGTAAATCTAATAAAGGTAAAGGTGCTAAATACAGAAGAGATAAAAGAGATCAACACAGAGAACAATCTGAAATCGATCAAGAAATTGCTGCAGCAGAAAGTAAAACTATTAAAGTAACTGAATTTGTTACTGTTAGTGAAATTGCTACTATGATGGAAGTTGGTGTAACACAAGTTATTTCAGCATGTATGTCTCTAGGTATGATGGTAACCATGAACCAAAGACTAGATGCAGAAACTTTAACTATAGTTGCTGAAGAATTCGGTTACGATGTAGAGTTTATCACAGCTGGTATTGAAGAATCAATAGAAGAAGTAGAGGATAAACCAGAAGATTTAGAACCAAGAGCACCGATCGTTACTGTAATGGGACACGTTGATCATGGTAAAACATCATTATTAGATTATATACGTGAAGAAAATGTAATTGCTGGTGAATCTGGTGGAATTACTCAGCACATCGGAGCGTATGGTGTAGAATTGTCAGATGGTCAAAAAATAGCCTTCTTAGATACACCAGGTCACGAAGCCTTTACAGCGATGCGTGCTCGTGGTGCTCAGGTAACAGATATTGCAATTATTGTAGTAGCTGCTGATGACGCTATAATGCCACAAACTAAAGAAGCAATTTCTCATGCACAAGCAGCAGGAGTACCTATTGTTTTTGCAATAAATAAAATTGATAAGCCAGATGCTAACCCTGAGAAGGTAAAAGAGCAGTTGGCACAAATGAATCTTTTAGTAGAAGATTGGGGTGGAAAAATTCAATCACATGATATTTCTGCTAAAATGGGAACAGGTGTTAAGGAATTACTTGAAAAAGTATTACTGGAAGCTGAATTATTAGAATTAAAAGCTAATCCTAGCAAAGCGGCAAGCGGAACAGTTGTGGAAGCTTATTTAGATAAAGGTAGAGGATATGTGTCAACGATCTTAGTACAAGCAGGTACTTTAAGAGTTGGAGATTACGTATTGGCAGGAAAAAATAGTGGTAAGGTAAAAGCCATGCAAGATGAGAGAGGGCACGATGTTGCTCAAGCTGGTCCTGCAACACCAGTATCTATCTTAGGTTTAGACGGAGCACCTCAGGCAGGTGATAAATTCAATGTATTTGAAGACGAGCGAGAAGCTAAACAAATTGCGACTAAACGTACACAATTACAACGTGAGCAATCTGTAAGAACACAACGTCATATTACATTAGATGAAATTGGAAGACGTATTGCACTTGGAGACTTCCAAGAGCTTAATATTATTCTTAAAGGTGATGTAGATGGTTCTGTAGAAGCATTAACAGATTCTTTCCAGAAGTTATCTACTGAAGAAATTCAAGTTAATATTATACATAAAGGTGTTGGTGCCATCACAGAAAGTGATGTGTTATTAGCAACAGCATCAGATGCTATTATTGTAGGATTTAATGTTCGTCCTGTAGGTAATGCAAGAATGATTGCAGATAAGGAAGAAATTGATATCAGAACGTACTCAATTATTTATGCAGCTATTAACGATCTTAAAGATGCCATGGAAGGTATGTTATCTCCAGAGGTTAAAGAAGAAGTTACTGGTACAGCTGAAATTAGAGAAATATTCAAAGTATCTAAAGTTGGTAATATTGCAGGTTGTATGGTTATGAATGGTAAGATCTTTAGAAATTCTGGTATTAGAATTATTAGAGATGGTGTTGTAGTGCATACAGGTTCTCTTGAGGCTTTAAAACGATTTAAGGATGATGTAAGAGAGGTTGCAAAAGGATACGATTGTGGTATGCAGATTAAAGGATATAATGATATAGCAATTAACGATGTTATAGAAGCATTCCAAGAAGTAGAAGTCAAGAAAAAGTTGAAATAAAAGCAACGTATTGATATAAAAAAAACCGACAAGAAATTGTCGGTTTTTTTATATGCTCAAATGAATACTTAATCTAATCGAGGCTGAATAACATTAGCATTCATGTATTTCTTTCTTATTTTGGCCCAAGCACGATCAGCTTCTAATCGGGTTGCGAAATTACCAACCCAAACTTTATAATTAGGCGTATTCCAAACAATTTCTACTTTCCACTCACCAAAAGAATTAAGAAAGTTAGATTTTTCGCGTTTTGCCTTATCAGGATCTGTGCTGTTATACACTTGAATAGTATAAGTTTTAGACGTTTTAATATCTTTTTTGTACTCTAATAATTTGTCTATGTCGCTGTCTTGGCTTACCTTAACTTCGCCTTCTTGAGCGTTTAATGATAATCCTAACGATAGACTTAAAATTATAAGAAAAATGGTTTTATTGTTAATTTTCATGGATTAGTATTTATTGCAAATGTAAAGTATTCACAGAAATTATTCTGAAATATTATAGACATTCTAATTGTAATTAATTGCGCTTCAAGTTGTCGATATATAAATAACGAAAATTCATACATGAAAATTTTACATTTACATTATTTAGAATTGGTATAAATTATATATTAACAGTTCTCTAAGATTTTCAAAATCGACTTTAAATGTTACTTTTGCCTGAGTTTTTATAAAGATCTTTTTTTACATTTTTAATGAAAAAATCGTACCAAAGTTTAGAAGATAATCCAACTAATAATATGAAACAGGTGATTTACTGTGGTTTAACCTCAAAGATATATAGTCTTTGTATTGTACTTTTACTTACGTTTTCAACTACACTTATAGCTCAAGAAGGTGATCCAGTTAATGGTAAATCGCTATTCAATTCAAATTGTGCTGCATGTCATAAATTAGATAAGCCGATGACTGGTCCTGCTTTACGTAATGTTGAGGCAAGGTTAGCTGATGAGGAAGGTTTAGATAGAGAATGGCTTTCTGCATGGATTAGAAATAGCTCATCGCTTATCAAAGCTGGGGATGCATATGCTAATAAAATTTACAATGAGTATAATGGAGTTGCTATGACGGCATTTCCGCAATTAAGTGATCAAGATATTTCTGATATTTTAGCTTATACTGCTGCTCCAGCTCCTGCTCCTGTTGTGGTAGATGGTCCAAAAGGAGAACCTGTGGATCAAGGAGGGGTTTCAAATAATCTTATTCTAGGTGCTTTGGCATTGTTGTTTGCATTATTGGCAATGGCTCTTGTGTTAGTGAGACGTACTTTAAATCGTTTCGCAGATGCTAAAGGTATCGATGTTGTAACGGAAAATAAAAGACTACCAATATGGAAGGCTTTCGCTCAAAATCAATTCTTGGTATTAGTGACTTCAATCTTCTTTTTGTTAGCTAGTGGATACTTTGTTTACGGTTATTTAATGCAAGTGGGTGTAGATCAAGGTTACGAGCCTGTGCAACCAATTCATTATTCACATAGAATACATGCTGGTGATAATGGTATAGATTGTAAATACTGTCACTCTTCTGCAAGAGTTAGTAAAACTTCAGGTATTCCTTCTTTAAATGTATGTATGAACTGTCATAAATCAATTTCAGAAGTAGCACCAGAAACTTTAGCTGAAGGTGAAGAGTTTGGAGTTAATTATGATGCTGAAATTCAGAAATTATATGATGCAGTAGGATGGGATGGTACAGCTTATACTGGAGAAGCACAACCTGTGAAATGGATTCGTATCCACAACTTACCAGACTTTGCTTATTTTAATCACTCACAACACGTTACTGTTGGTGGTATAGAATGTCAGACATGTCATGGTCCAGTTGAGGAAATGGAGATTATGTATCAGCATGCGCCATTGACTATGGGATGGTGTATTAACTGTCACAGAGAAACTAATGTAAAAGTTAAGGATAACGAGTACTACACTAAAATTCATGAGGAACTATCTAAAAAGTATGGTGTTGAGCAGTTAACTGCAGCACAAATGGGTGGTTTAGAATGTGGTAAGTGTCATTATTAATTAAATAGAATAAATTTAAAGAAATACGACAAGCTTCATTTAAAAGCTTTTATTTAGAGTAGGTCGTAAGTCAAAAAAATCATAAATAAACACTATGTCATCAAACAAGAAATACTGGAAAAGTGTTGAAGAGCTAAACGAAAATAGCTCTATTGTTGAGGCGCTACAACAAAATGAATTTGTGGAAGAAATTCCAACAGATGAGTTTTTAGGAGATAAAGAATCTTTAGAGTCTTCGTCAACTTCGCGTCGTGATTTCTTAAAATACGTTGGTTTTAGTACTGCTGCCGCTTCGTTAGCTGCTTGTGAAGGACCTGTGATTAAATCGATACCTTATATTGTTCAGCCAACGGAAATTATTCCAGGTGTTGCAAATTATTATGCTACTACAATAGCTAATGGTTTTGATTTTGCTAGTGTTTTAGTAAAGACTAGAGAAGGACGTCCTATTAAAATTGAAAACAATACTGATGCGGCTACCAATGGTATAGCTAATGCGAGAGTGAATGCTTCAGTTTTAGGATTGTATGATAACCTTAGAGTTAAAGCACCAATGAAAGATGGTTCTAAAATAACTTGGGGTACTTTTTTATCTGAAACAACAACAACTTTAAAAGGATTAAATGGTAAAGCCATTGTGTTATTGACACAATCAATGCCTAGTCCTTCTACTAATAAATTAATAGCAGAATTTAAAGCTAAGTATGGTAATGTAAAACATGTTGCTTATGATGCAATTTCTGAATCTGCTACATTAGATGCTTATCAGGCGAAGTATGGTAAAAGAGGGATGGCTAACTACGATTTCTCTAAAGCAAAGACTATAGTTTCTATTGGTGCAGATTTCTTAGGAGATTGGCAAGGTGGAGGTTTTGAATCTGGATATGCTACAAAGCGTATTCCTGATCATGGCAAAATGTCTAGACATATTCAGTTTGAATCTAATATGTCATTAACTGGTGCTAATGCTGATAAGCGTGTACCATTAACGCCAAGCGAACAAAAATTAGCTTTAGCTAAATTATATAGTGAAGTAACAGGTAATTCTGCAGGAGGTGTAAAACTTTCTGATGGATTAAATGCAGCGGTAAAAGCAGCAGCTAAAGAAATTAGTTTAGCTGGACGAAATGCTGTTGTAGTTACAGGCATTCAAGATGTTAATGCGCAGACTGCAGTATTAGAAATTAATGCACACCTTAGAAGTGTTGCTTTTGATCCTAATACAACTATTAATACAAGACAAGGTAGCGACAAAGCTGTATCTCAATTAGTGGCCGATATGAAGGCTGGTAAAGTGGGAGCACTTATTATGGCAGGTGTAAATCCGGTGTATACATTACCTAATGCTTCAGATTTTAAAGAAGGATTAGCTAAAACAGAATTGTCAGTTGCTTTTTCAATGAAGCAAGATGAAACTTCATCAGTTTGTCAATATATTGCTGCTGCACCTCACAACTTAGAGTCTTGGGGAGATTACGAATTGAAGTCAGGTCATTATTCTATGATGCAACCTACTATTCGTCCGTTGTTTGATACTAAACAATTTCAAGAAATACTTATGAGTTGGGTAGGAACTACAGGTTCTTACAGAGATTATTTAAAATCAGTATGGACAAAAGACATTTTAAATGGCGCTTCGTTCAATAAAGCCGTTCAAGATGGTGTATTTGTAACACGTTCTGCTGGAAGTAGTAAAGGTGTTGGTGGATCTTCTACAACTATTGAAACGTCTTCGACTGAATTAAAAGATAAAAAAGATAGAACATTTTTAGGTGGCGTAATACATGACGTAGCTGTAGGTGTTGGTATTAAAGATGAAGATAAAGACGAATATGTAACAACTACGTCGTCTACAACAGTAAATAATGCAGGAACTAATAATGCTGACGTAACTTCAGTATTGACTGGAGGAGCTGCGGCAAGAGCTTTAGCTAAAACTAAAGTTTCTGATGGTATGGAGTTAACACTTTATACAAAAACGGGAATGGGAGATGGTCAGCAGGCTAATAACCCTTGGTTACAAGAATTTCCTGATCCTATAACAAGAACAACTTGGGATAATTACTTAACAGTGTCTCAAGCTGATGCCGATAAACTAGAATTAAAAAACTGGAATGTTGCTAATGGTGGATTAAATGGTAGTTATGCTAAAGTTTCGGTTAACGGAGCAGAAGCTGTTACAGTACCAGTTATCATTCAGCCAGGTCAAGCAAAAGGTTCAGTTGGATTATCTTTTGGTTTCGGAAGAACGTCTAAGGCATTAAAAGAAGAAATGAAAACCGGTGTTAATGCTTACCCATTATACCAAAATTTTAATACAATACAATCTGTTACTATTGAAAAAGCTGCTGGAGAACATGAGTTTGCTTGTGTTCAGTTGCATAATACTCTAATGGGTCGTGGTGACATCATTAAAGAAACTACTTTAGAAGTATTCAATACTAAGGATAAGAAACATTGGAATGCAATTCCTCAAGTATCACTTAATCATGTTGAGACACCAGTAACATCACCAGATGTTGATTTATGGGATGAGTTTGACCGTTCGGTTGGTCATCACTTCAATTTATCAATTGATTTGAATGCTTGTACTGGATGTGGATCTTGTGTTATAGCATGTCACGCTGAAAATAACGTTCCAGTTGTTGGTAAATCTGAAATGAGAAGAAGTAGAGATATGCATTGGTTGCGTATTGATAGATATTACTCTCATCAAGATTCATTTGAAGCTGATGATGCAAAGAAAGATGGTTTTGAAGGTTTATTTGGAGATAATGGATCTTTAGGAGGTTTCGGTGAAATGGAAAATCCTGCAGATAATCCACAAGTAGCTTTTCAACCTGTAATGTGTCAACATTGTAATCACGCACCTTGTGAAACAGTTTGTCCTGTTGCAGCAACTGCACACGGTCGTCAAGGTCAAAATCATATGGCTTATAACCGTTGTGTAGGTACAAGGTATTGTGCAAACAACTGTCCTTATAAAGTACGTCGATTCAACTGGTTCTTATATAACAAGAATGATGAGTTTGATTATTACATGAATGACGATTTAGGTCGAATGGTATTAAACCCAGATGTAACTGTTCGTTCTCGTGGTGTCATGGAAAAATGTTCTATGTGTATCCAGAAAACTCAAAAAACAATCCTTGATGCTAAACGTGATGGACGCTTAGTTAAAGATGGAGAGTTTGAAACTGCATGTTCTGCAGCATGTGGAAATGGCGCAATGATATTTGGAGATGTCAATGATAAAGACAGTAAAATAGCAGCATTAAAAGAAGATGATCGTATGTATCACTTGTTAGAAAGCGTTGGAACAAAGCCTAACGTTATCTATCAAACAAAGGTGAGAAACACATCAAAAGCATAAATAATTTAAAGTAACAAGTATATAATTATGGCGTCTCATTACGAAGCACCTATTAGAAGACCTTTAGTAACTGGAGAAAAATCGTATCACGATGTTACAGTTGATGTAGCAAGACCAGTGGAAGGCAAAGCCAACAGAGCATGGTGGATTGTTTTCAGTATTGCTTTGGTAGCATTCCTTTGGGGAATAGGTTGTATTATTTATACAGTATCTACTGGTATTGGAGTTTGGGGTCTTAACAAGACTGTAAACTGGGCTTGGGATATTACTAACTTCGTTTGGTGGGTTGGTATTGGTCACGCAGGAACACTGATTTCCGCGGTACTTTTATTATTCCGTCAAAAATGGAGAATGGCAATTAACCGTTCTGCAGAAGCAATGACAATTTTCTCTGTAGTTCAAGCAGGTTTATTCCCAATTATCCACATGGGTCGACCATGGTTAGCGTATTGGGTACTGCCAATTCCAAATCAATTCGGTTCGTTATGGGTAAACTTTAATTCACCATTACTTTGGGATGTATTTGCAATTTCAACGTATTTGTCTGTTTCATTAGTATTCTGGTGGACTGGTTTATTGCCAGATTTTGCAATGTTAAGAGATAGAGCAGTTAGACCTTTCCAAAAGAAAATTTATGCTTTAGTAAGTTTCGGTTGGTCAGGTAGAGCTAAAGATTGGCAACGTTTTGAAGAAGTATCTTTAGTACTTGCTGGTTTAGCAACACCATTAGTACTTTCAGTACACACTATTGTATCTTTTGATTTCGCGACTTCAGTTATTCCTGGTTGGCATACAACGATTTTTCCACCGTATTTTGTGGCAGGAGCTATATTCTCAGGATTTGCAATGGTAAACACTTTACTTATCATCATGAGAAAAGTGTGTAACCTAGAAGATTATATTACAGTTCAACACATCGAATTAATGAATATTGTAATTATGCTTACAGGTTCTATAGTAGGTGTGGCATATATTACTGAGTTATTTATTGCATGGTATTCTGGTGTAGAATATGAACAATATGCATTTTTAAATAGAGCAACAGGGCCTTACGCTTGGGCTTATTGGGCAATGATGTCTTGTAATGTATTCTCTCCTCAGTTTATGTGGTTTAAGAAATTAAGAACGAGTATTATGTTCTCTTTCTTTATTTCAATTGTAGTAAATATCGGAATGTGGTTTGAGCGTTTTGTAATTATTGTAACATCATTACATAGAGATTATTTACCATCATCTTGGTCTATGTTCTCTCCAACGTTTGTTGATATCGGAATATTTATAGGAACAATTGGTTTCTTCTTTGTATTGTTTTTATTGTACTCACGTACATTCCCCGTTATTGCGCAAGCAGAGGTTAAAACAATATTGAAATCTTCTGGTGAACGATACAAAAATATTAGAGAGCGTGGCGATAGTTTAGTCGGTACAGGTTCAGATGCTAGAACATCGCATCCTGTAGCTTTTAAATCGACTGCTACAACAACTACAGAAAAGCCGGCAGAATTACCAAGTAGTAATGATGAAAAGCTCAATAGTTTATTTGAAGGTATCGGTAAATTTGATGCGTCAACACAAACAGCTGACGATTTAAAAACTGTAAATGGAATTGGTCCTAAAATGGAAGAAGTTCTTAACAGTATAGGTATTTATACTTTCCTTCAGGTAAGTAAAATGACGAAAAAAGAATATGATTTGTTAGATTCAATTACAGGTTCTTTCCCAGGAAGAGCAGAACGTGATGATTGGTCTGGACAAGCTAAAAACTTATTAAACAACTAATATAGTCTATGGAAGCTTCGAAAGTAATTCATGCTATTTATACAGATGATGATGTATTAATGTCAGCCGTTAAAAAGGTAAAGGCACAAAAGCATCACATTGAAGAAATATACACTCCTTTTCCGGTTCACGGACTAGATAAGGCAATGGGATTGGCACCTACACGTTTAGCAATTACAGCATTTTTATATGGATGCGTTGGTATAACAGTGGCCATTACAATGATGAATTTTATAATGATTAAAGACTGGCCACAAGATATTGGTGGTAAACCAAGTTTTAGTTATTTAGAAAATATGCCTGCGTTCGTTCCAATTATGTTTGAGTTAACGGTATTTTTTGCGGCACACTTAATGGTAATTACGTTTTACTTAAGAAGTAGAATGTGGCCATTTAAAAAAGCTGAAAATCCAGATCCTAGAACTACAGATGACCATTTCTTAATGGAAATTGCAGTACATAATAATGAAGAATCATTAACTAACCTGTTAAGAGAAACAGGAGCAGTTGAGATAAATATTGTTGATAACGATGAAGATGCACATTAATATGAAGACATCCTTAAAATATAGCGCAGTATTAGTCCTATTGGTAGGTCTTGTATCTTGCCAAAAGACTTCTAGTCGAAATTATCAATACATGCCAAATATGTATGAGTCTGTTGGTTATGAAACCTACCAAGAATCTGATGCATTTGGTAATGGACTAGAGGCGCAATTACCTGCTGAGGGATCAATTCCAAGAGGTGATTTTATGCCTTTTGAGATAGAAAACACAAATGAAGGTTATGCATTCGCGAAAGCAAACCTTAAAAATCCTTTAGATTCACTTCAAGTAAATTATGCTGAAGGGAAAGTACTATATGAAATTTACTGTGGTATTTGTCATGGAAATAAAGGAGATGGTAAAGGAAAGTTGGTTCAACGCGAAAAGATACTAGGTGTTCCTAGTTATGCAGATGTAGGTAGAGCTATTACAACTGGTAGTATTTATCATACTTTGTATTATGGTAAAAATACTATGGGTTCTTACGCGAATCAATTGAACGAACAAGAACGTTGGCAAGTGGTTGCTTATGTTGAAAAGCTAAAGGCTGATTTAGAAAAATAAGATTTAGATAAAGATTATATAAATGGAATATAAAATTTCAAATCGATTAAAAATAGGTGCTATTGTTTTAATAGTCTTAGGAGTGCTAGGAGTAGGTTACGGCTTTATGGATGCTAGTAGTGTCACTAAAGAGAATATAACTGAATTTTTAGCAAACGAAGATCATCATGGTGCACATGCTACAGAAGGTCATGGTAAAGCTCATGAAGATGTTGCTACTCATCATGAATTAGATACTCATGGAGAGGAAGCTCATGGAGCTGCGCATGCAGAAGAAGATCATTCAATGAGTCATGAAGAGCATGTATTACACCAAATACATAATAGGCCATGGTCAGCTTTATATGTTGCGGCATTCTTTTTCTTTATGATTGCCTTAGGAGTATTAGCTTTTTATGCTATTCAATATGCTGCTCAGGCAGGTTGGTCTCCAGTTTTATTTAGAGTTATGGAGGGAATTACTGCATATGTTCTACCTGGTGGTTTAATTGTTTTACTTATTGCGTTTTTTGCCGATAGTCATATTTTTATATGGATGGATGAAGACGTAGTTGCACATGATGCACTTATTCAAGGAAAAGCAGGTTGGTTAAACAAAACTGGCTTCATGATTAGAGGTTTAATATTTTTAGCTGGTTGGTCGGTTTACCGTATCTTCGCGAGGAAATTTTCAGTTGCTCAAGATAATGCTGATATTAATGATAACAGAAACTTCAAAAAGAACTTTAGAATTTCTGCTGGTTTCCTAGTATTTTATATTTATACTGAATCAATGATGTCATGGGATTGGATAATGAGTGTAGATCCTCACTGGTTTAGTACTTTATTTGGATGGTATGTATTTGCAAGTATGTTTGTAAGTGGCATTACAGTAATAGCTTTAATTACAATATACTTAAAGTCTAAGGGTCTGTTGACATTTGTAAATAATAGCCATATACATGATTTAGCTAAGTTTATGTTTGGTATTAGTATTTTCTGGACCTATTTATGGTTTTCTCAATTTATGTTAATCTGGTATTCTAATATTCCGGAAGAGGTAACTTACTTCGTAACAAGAATTCAAGATTACAACTTACCATTCTTTGGTATGTTAGCACTTAATTTTATATTCCCTTTATTATTATTAATGAATAGCGATTACAAACGTATTCCTTGGTTTGTAGTTATGGCTGGAGTTGTAATATTATGTGGTCACTATATAGATATTTTCAATATGATTATGCCTGCAACTGTTGGCGATAGATGGTTTATTGGAATTCCAGAAATTGGATCAATTTTATTATTTGGTGGACTATTTCTATTGGTTGTTTTTACAGCACTTGGTAAATACCCATTATTAGCAAAAGGAAACCCTTTCATTAAGGAAAGTGAACATTTCCATTATTAATTTTAAATAAGAACAGAAACGATAATGACTGCTTTATTAACGATTATAATTGTACTCTTTGTTGCTGTTGCCTTATGGCAAATGGTAAAGATTTTTGATTTGGCTCAGGTTGGCACAACAAATTCTCAAGTTGCAGACGACCATGATAATAAAATCAATGGCTATTTAATGATAGGATTCCTAATCTTTATTTATCTAATAACTATTCTTAGTTTTTGGTATTTAGGAGATTTACCTCTAATGTCAAACGCTGCATCAGAACATGGTGTAGAGGTAGATAATCTTATGATTATCTCAATGGTTGTCATTTTTATAGTTCAAACCTTAACTCAATTTATATTGCATTATTTTGCTTATAAGTATAGAGGAGAAAAAGGTAAAAAGGCCCTTTTCTACGCAGACAATACAACTTTAGAGTTTATATGGACTGTGATTCCTGTAATTGTATTAGCAGGTTTAATTATTTATGGATTATTTACGTGGAATGATATTATGAATATCGATGAGGATGAAGACCCTATGGTAATTGAATTATATGCACAACAATTTAGTTGGAAAGCTCGCTACAGTGGTGCAGATAATGTATTAGGTAAAGCTAATGTAAGATTAATTGATATTGATCGTGCGAACGTATTAGGTGTCGATGAAGATGATCCTAATGCTGCAGATGATGTTATCGTTACAGAACTTCACTTACCAGTTGGTAAGCCAGTTGTTTTTAAGATGAGATCACAAGATGTTTTACACTCAGCTTATATGCCTCATTTTAGAGCTCAGATGAACTGTGTACCTGGTATGGTAACTCAATTTGGTTTTACACCTACAATTACAACTGCAGATATGAGACAGAGTCCTGATATGGTTGAAAAGGTAAAAAATATTAATGCTTTAAGATTGGAACGAAAGGCAGAAATAGAGGAAGCAGGTCAAGATCTTGTTTATGAGTTCGATTATCTTTTATTATGTAATAAAATATGTGGTAAGTCTCACTATAACATGCAGATGAAGATAATTGTTGAAACACAAGAGGAATATGATGCATGGTTGAAAGAACAGAAAACCTTTCCAAACTCATTAAATTAATACAATTTTTTTAAGAAAAAGATAATTAGAGATTATGTCAGCAACTATAGATACACACGGTCACGAAGAAGATCACGACGTACATCATCATAAAGAAACATTTATAACTAAGTATATATTTAGTATTGATCACAAAATGATCGCTAAGCAGTATTTAATTACTGGTACTATAATGGGAGTTATAGGTGTACTGATGTCTATTATGTTCCGTATGCAAATTGCATGGCCAGAAGAGCCTAACTTACTTTTTGAAGCAGTATTAGGAAAATGGGCACCAGGAGGTGTAATGGATGCTGATATTTATTTGGCATTAGTTACTATACATGGTACAATAATGGTATTCTTTGTATTAACGGCAGGTTTAAGTGGTACCTTTAGTAATTTATTGATTCCACTTCAAATTGGCGCAAGAGATATGGCCTCAGGATTCCTGAATATGGTGTCTTATTGGTTATTCTTTTTGTCTAGTGTAATCATGGTTATTTCGTTGTTTGTAGAAGCTGGACCAGCAGCAGCAGGATGGACAATTTATCCTCCGTTATCTGCATTACCAATGGCATCAGGTGGTTCTGGAATGGGTATGACATTATGGTTAGTGTCAATGGCTATTTTCATTGCATCATCATTATTGGGTTCACTAAATTATATTGTTACAGTAATTAACTTGAGAACAAAAGGTATGTCAATGACAAGATTACCTTTAACAATTTGGGCATTCTTTGTAACAGCAGTAATTGGTGTAATTTCGTTTCCAGTATTATTATCGGCGGCTTTATTATTAATAATGGATAGAAGTTTTGGAACGTCATTCTTCTTATCAGATATTTTTATCCAAGGTGAAGTATTACACTACCAAGGTGGTTCTCCTGTATTATTTGAACACTTATTTTGGTTCTTAGGTCACCCAGAAGTATATATTGTAATATTACCTGCAATGGGATTAGTGTCTGAAATTATGGCATCTAATTCGCGTAAACCGATTTTCGGTTATAGAGCGATGATTGCTTCGATTTTAGCAATTGCATTCTTATCTACAATAGTTTGGGGTCACCATATGTTTATTTCAGGTATGAATCCTTTCTTAGGATCTGTATTTACATTTACAACATTATTGATTGCAATACCTTCGGCAGTAAAAGCATTTAACTGGATAACGACTATTTGGAAGGGTAATCTCCAGATGAATCCCGCCATGTTATTTTCTATTGGTTTTGTATCTACATTTATTACAGGTGGATTAACAGGAATTATTTTAGGAGATTCAGCATTAGATATTAATGTACACGATACATACTTTGTAATTGCTCACTTCCACTTAGTAATGGGTATATCTGCACTTTACGGAATGTTTGCTGGTATCTATCACTGGTACCCTAAGATGTTTGGTCGTATGTTAAATAAAAACTTAGGTTATTTACATTTCTGGATTACTGCAGTTTGTGCTTATGGAGTTTTCTTCCCAATGCACTTTATTGGAATGGCAGGTTTACCAAGACGTTATTATACAAATTCAAACTTCCCATTATTTGATGATTTAGCTAATGCAAACGTCATTATCACAATTTTTGCAATCATTGGTGGTGTTGCTCAGATAGTATATTTATACAATTTCTTTGCAAGTATGTTTTTTGGTAAAAAGGCAGAACAAAACCCTTGGAAGTCTACAACTTTAGAATGGACTACACCAGTTGAGCATATACATGGTAACTGGCCAGGAGCTATTCCTCATGTTTACCGTTGGTCTTATGACTATAGTAAGCCAGGACATGATGTAGATTTTGTACCTCAAAATGTGCCTTTAAAAGAAGGAGAAGAGGAATTACAACATTAATATTCTCAAGAGAATATAAATCTCATAATAGAGATTCACAATATCAAAGCCTTTCTGTTTTCAGAAAGGCTTTTTCGTTATATTTGTTTTGACTATGTTGTCATTCTGAACTCGTTTCAGAATCTTTATATTAATTAAATAAGATTCCAACTTTCGAGGGAACTAAAGATGAACGAAAACCTAAATCCAAACAACGACAACTTCACACCTGAAGAATTAGATGTTGAAAAAAAATTAAGACCTTTAACTTTTGAAGACTTTACAGGTCAGGATCAAGTATTAGAAAACTTACTGGTTTTTGTGAAAGCGGCAAATCTTAGAAATGAAGCCTTAGATCATACATTATTTCATGGACCGCCAGGTTTAGGTAAAACTACGTTAGCGCATATTTTAGCTAATGAATTAGATGTTGGTATTAAAGTGACTTCAGGCCCTGTTTTAGACAAACCAGGTGACTTAGCCGGATTACTTACCAATCTCGAAGATCGTGACGTTTTATTTATAGATGAAATACATCGATTAAGTCCAATTGTAGAAGAGTATTTATATTCTGCAATGGAAGATTATAAGATTGATATAATGATAGAGTCTGGCCCAAATGCTAGAACTGTTCAAATTAATCTAAATCCATTTACTTTAGTTGGTGCAACCACAAGGTCTGGTTTACTTACAGCACCAATGCGAGCGCGTTTTGGTATTAGTAGTCGTTTACAGTATTATAAAACGGAATTATTAACGACTATTGTACAGCGTAGTGCCTCTATTTTAAATATGCCAATTACTATGGAAGCTGCTATAGAAATTGCAGGTAGAAGTAGAGGAACACCTCGTATAGCGAATGCTTTATTGAGACGTGTTAGAGATTTTGCGCAAATAAAAGGTAATGGCAAAATAGATATCGAAATTGCCAAGTTTGCATTAAAAGCGCTTAATGTAGATGCCTACGGTTTAGATGAAATGGATAACAAGATTTTAACCACAATCATTGAAAAATTTAAAGGAGGACCTGTAGGTATTAGTACAATTGCGACAGCGGTAAGTGAAAGTACAGAAACGGTAGAAGAGGTCTACGAGCCATTTTTAATACAACAAGGTTTTATAATGCGAACACCTCGTGGACGCGAAGTAACAGAACAAGCGTACAAACATTTAGGAAAAATTAAAGGACCAACGCAAGGAGGTTTGTTTTAAAATAAAGCCTCAATTTGAAAAAAGAACAAAATATACCAGCAGTTCCACTTAGTAAATTCTTCAAACATTCTTTAGAAATATTAAAGAATCCTCTGCCGTTTCATCATCAGAACTTTGTAGAACAAGGTGATGTTTTTCGATTAAAAATAGGATTTAATAATAGTGTGATTTTTGTTCGTGATGCGTCTTTGGCAGAATATGTACTTCAAAAAAATCAGAAGAATTACACAAAATCTAAAATTCAAACTGAAGATTTAGTCAAGTATGTTGGTAAAGGATTACTAACATCTGAAGGTGACCACTGGAAAAAACAACGAAAACTAATTCAACCTGCATTCCATAAAAAACAATTAGTAAATCTATTAGATAACATAGAAAATGCTATTCAAACGGAATATAAAAGAATTACACCTAATTCTGTAATAGACATTTTTCCAATCCTTAATGATTTAGCATTTCAAACTGTCGTAAAGTCTTTATTTAGTATCGCTGTAAAAAAGCAAGATATTAATGACCTTCAAAATATAACTGAGGAAACACAAAAAATGTTGGTTAAGGAATTGCGTCAACCTTATTTGGGTTGGTGGTTTAGTTTAAGTGGAGAAATTAAAAAGCATACAGATTTAACAGACCAAGCTAGACAAATTTTAAAACGCATTGTAAACGACAGACGTGTTTCTAAAACAAAAGAGCACGATTTGTTAGACATGCTGTTAGATGCAAAGTACGACGATGGTTCGTCTATGGAAGAAGAGCAGCTTGTAGACGAAATTTTAATCTTGTTTGCAGCAGGCCATGAAACCACATCTAACGCATTAACGTTTGCAACACAATTATTAGCATTGCATCCAGAATGGCAAGACAAAATTTATAACGAACGTAAGGTAATAGAAGAAGAATCGGATGACTTAATGGATGTAGTAACGAAGTCTAAAATTTGTCAACAAGTTATAGAAGAAGCTATGCGATTGTATCCACCAGCTTACTTTATAGATCGCGTAAATAAAGCACCAGATACATTTAATGCTATGGAATTTGAAGCTGGATCAAATTTACTGTTTTCAGTTTACGAGATGCATCGTAATCCGAAACTTTGGGAACAACCAGACACATTTATACCAGAACGATTTAGCGAAGGAAGCCGAAAGTTTTCATCACAATATTTTCCGTTTGGAGCAGGACCAAGAAAATGCATTGGAAACAATTTTGCCATGTTTGAGATGATAATTGCCATTTCGGAATTAGTATCAAACTATAAAATTATTCCAGATTTTGAAGCCATAGAAATAACGCCTTTAATTACACTAAAACCAAAAAACGCTTTTTTAAAGTTTGAAGAGCGCACCTAATGCATAATAATACAGCCAAATACACTGAGTTAATTAAATCCGAAGCCAAGCGTCTCGGATTTTTGTCTTGTGGTATAAGTAAAGCTGGCTTTTTAGAAGAAGAAGCACCAAGGCTAGAGCGCTGGTTAAATAAAAATAACAATGGAGAAATGCGTTATATGGAAAACCATTTTGACAAGCGTTTAGATCCAACCTTATTAGTAGAAGGCTCTAAAAGTGTGGTGTCTCTATTGTTAAATTATTACCCTTCAGAGCTTCAAAGAGAGGACTCTTATAAATTATCTAAATACGCCTACGGAAACGATTACCATCATGTTATAAAACATAAGCTAAAGTCGCTGTTATATTTCATTCAAGATGAAATAGGTGAGGTTGGAGGACGCGCATTTGTAGATTCTGCTCCAGTTTTAGATAAAGCTTGGGCTGCAAAATCTGGTTTGGGTTGGATTGGAAAACACTCTAACCTTTTAACACAACAAGTAGGCTCATTCTATTTTATTGCCGAATTAATTATTGATTTAGAACTAGACTATGACACACCAGTTACGGATCATTGCGGAACATGTACGGCTTGTATAGATGCTTGCCCAACTGAAGCCATTACAGAACCATACGTGGTAGATGGTAGCAAATGCATTTCGTACTTTACTATAGAACTAAAAGAAAATATTCCAACAGAATTTAAAGGAAAATTTAACGATTGGATGTTTGGCTGTGATATCTGCCAAGACGTTTGCCCTTGGAATAAATTTTCTAAACCTCATAACGAACCCTTATTTAATCCACATCCTGAGTTATTAGATATGACCAAAAAAGATTGGGAGGAAATAACAGAAGATACGTTTAAAAAAGTGTTTCAGAAATCTGCAGTGAAACGAACTAAGTTTTCTGGTTTGGGGCGGAATGTTGAGTTTTTGAAGGATTAATTATGTTGTTGAAGAACAATAAAGAATGTAATTAAAAGTTATTTTGTTGTCAGAAAATACTTTTTTTTAATGTAAAATTATTTTTTTTGTTAAAATAAAAATATATTTTTGAATACCCTCTAGTAGCTTTTTATCCCTTTATTGTAACGAATCCTTAATCGTTAAAACTTGTCAAACCCTAATTTGACCTAAACTACTTTGCTATGCACAAAACTTACAACGTCTTAATTATAGACGATCATCCTTTTGTTATTGACGGTTTTGAACGTGCATTACATTTCATTGCTAATCAATCTGGTACTATGAGTTTTAGAACGCATAGCTCAACTTGTTGCAAAACAGCTTATGATAAATTACAAAATTACACTACGAGTCAAGATTTGGATTTGGTAATTTTAGATATTAGTTTACCTATGGATAAGAGTCTTAAAATAAGTTGTGGTAAAGATTTAGGTATCTTAATAAGAAAGTGGTTGCCAAATACTAAAATTCTGGTTTGTACTATGCATGTCAATAGCTATAAGTTAAGGCAAATACTCAATGCGTTTGACCCTTTAGGGTTTATTAATAAAGCAGACGTTAATTTTCAGGGTTTTGTAGCCGCTATTAATGATGTCTTGAACAATAAACTACATTACAGTCAGACCATTATTAATGCCATTAAGCAAAAATCCTCAAATCAAATCAATCTGGACGATTATGATATTCTTATCTTAAAAGAACTTGCTAATGGCGCAAAGATGAATGACTTATTAAAATTAATTCATCTATCTAAATCAGGTATAGATAAGCGAAAACGTCTTTTGAAAGTAAAGTTTGGTATGGATACTAATAGTGACCGTGATTTGGTTTTGGCCGCTAGAGCTAAGGGGTTTATTTAGATTTCCGTTTTTGCTTACTTTATGTGAGGATTTATGTAGTTTTATTTAAGCTGCAATGTCTACATTTACAGAACAAATAAAGAATAAAATTCAGTACTGTCCTGGTTTAGGGTTAAATATTTCTTAACACAAAAAATGTATTCAATTTGAATGAATTTGAGACTGTTAATTAATATTTCAAAGGTAAAATATAACAAAATTAAAAATATTTATTGCGCAATAAATAGGCGTTAACCGAAAAGCCATTAAATAGAGTAGGTAAAATCAAAATTAAATATTATGAAATTTAAATTAGACGATTTTAAGATTTGTGAAATTACCGAGATTAGTCAAGTTGTAGGAGGAGCAAGTGACTGTAAAACCGCATCTCATGCTTCAGCTAGTAATGGAGGGTGTGATGATGATTGGAGTTGGGATGACAGAAGTAGCAACGAATTAGCTATGGCGTAAATTATGTAGTTTTTGACTATATAAATCTTACTTATGTTGACTGCTAATTAATTGGATACTATTTCTTGTGGTTTAAGATGCTTAGCAGTCAATTTAGTATTCTAGATAGTGTAATGTTTTTTAAAATTATTTATAATTTTTGATCATTTATTAACCAAGATATGTATATTATATTTTCTGAAAAAGATGATAAACAGACAAACGAGATTATAGATCGACTTCTCTTTTATGACAAAGAGGTTAACCGCTATAACGAAGATTTTAACGAAACGCAACTTAAAGAGCTTTCAGGTTTTTTTCGGAGCCTGAAAATTACTATAAACTCTGAACTTTCTATAAAAGGAAATAAATTAGCTATCTATCATCGCAGGCCCATACCTACACTAATAAGCCTTCTTTTAGAAAGGGAATTAGTGGAAACAGATATAGTTTATCCAAACTTCAAAAAAGATTCAAGGTATTTTCGATTACTCAAAACTAATTACCTAACACACCAAAGTAGGTTTTATGAGATAGTTCTAAATAATCCCAATTATACCATTTGCAAAATTGATCATAGAGTTAACAAGCTGGATGTGCTTATAAAAGCGTCAGAATTGGGAATGGACGTACCTAATACACTAGTTTCAGGCGATAGAGAAGAGATAATTAAATTTTTTCAAGAATGTAACGAGAATATAATAACAAAATCTTTGTATGCAATAATACCAAGTTATAATGGGAATGATGAAGGATTCATATTGAAGTCTTACACTGAACCAGTAGAAGACGTAGAAATGATTCCAGAACATTGCTTTCCTGCTTTTTTTCAACAGAACATAGAAAAAGCTTACGAAGTCCGCGTTTTTTTCTTGGACGGAAAATGTTATTCCGCTGCTATCTTATCTCAAACTAACAATACCTCACATGTAGATTACCGACGTGAGGATATGGAAAACCCAAGCCGGATTGTACCATATAATCTAAATAGTAAGACAAAATCGCAAATCATAAAATTGATGAAAGTCGTGGGTCTAAATACAGGATCTTTGGATTTTATTATAGGGCAAGATGGTAAGACTTATTTCCTTGAGGTTAATCCAGTCGGACAATATGGTTTTATTAATAGCGCGTGCAATTTCAAAATTTCTGATGATATTGCTAAAAAAATGATACAATTTCATGAAAGACAGTAAACTTACACTAAAAAAGGGCAATGAACTGCCCTTGAACTATTCGTTGATCTCCGTGGAGGAAGATCAATCTAAAAAAGATATTAGTGAGGGCATGATACCTGTAGAATTTTGTAAGATATATAATGCAGACATGTTCGTAAGAAACCCTTATAAGAAAATAATAGAATATTAAATATGAAATATTTTAGATTCCATGGCAATTGTTTTATTGTAAAAGGAGCAACTCAAGCATTAGTGTATGATTTGTTTAAGAGTAGAACCATTGATATTTCGCTACAATTTGCTATGCTATATGAATCTCGGTTTTTAATTGATACATATGATGAGGTTTTGGAAAGCCATAAACAATGGAAAGAGCCAATAATTAAACTCATTAATTTTTTAATTGATAATGATTTCGCCTTTTTCACTCATGAACCAGAAAACTTCCCTCAGTTAGACATAAAGTTTAACAACGTAAAGAGGATATATAGTTCTGTTATTGAACTTGATACTAAATCTCTTCAACTCTATGAAGCTTTGATTGAAAATTTATTATCTTTTGATTGTCAATTTTTTTGTCTAATAGTAAGTGAAGATGTTTACGATCATGAGGAATTTGAAAAACTATTGGGGATATTTAAAGAGAGTCGTGCTAAATGGGTACAAGTAATAATGAAAAGGCCATATTTAGATTTTAAAGAATTGAAACAGGTAACGCATGATATGAGAATTGTTTATAAAATTTACGATGCCCCTAAAGATAAAACAATCAAAGATAGGTGGTGGCTTGAGGAGAGTCCTCATAAATTTGATATTGTTGAGTATATTTCGGACTCTTTTGATTTACGCATTAAATCCAAGTACGGAATAGAACATTTTTATCCGACTCAAGATGTATTTTTGGAATCTCAAAATCATAACCCTTTTTTTAATTTAAAAGTTTGTATTGATAAGGCAGGCAACTTCAAGAATGATCTTGCCTTTGATGAGTCTTTTGGAAATTTTAAAACCCGATCTTTTCATGACCTATTGAAAGACGAATCTTTTAAGAAGTTATGGTATATTAAAAACGATAAAATAGAAAAGTGCAAAGATTGTCAATACCGCTATCAGTGTTTAAGCAATTCGAATATTAAAGAAATTGAGGGTAAATATTTTAAAATTGATTCTTGTAATTTTGATCCTTATCAAAATGTATGGATTTAGTTTTTGGTGTTTTAGAACAATCATAAGAGACGTGCTGGAACATGACTGTGCATCAATTTTATGTAATTTAATATATTTTTAGACATTTTCTAATGTGTATTTATCTTAGTCAAGGAGAATATATTTAACTTATAGGACATAAAAATACTAATTAATGAAACACTTATGTATTATTGCTATTTTTTTGCTATGCATTGCCTGTAATATGAAAAACGAAGATCAGAAAAAGTTAGATTTTGTGGAGTTTGACTTTCATTTTGATACAGAGTCAAATGAGATGCCGTACAATTTTTCTTCATATTGGGATACCTTTCCTACAATTGTCGATAGAACAGCATGGGAATTTGCCAAAATCGGAAACATAAAAAGGATGCATGAGTTTTGGGATACGAAAGAGTCAATTGAAGTTGAACTTACGCAGAAACAACGAGATAGTTTTGGCTCCTACAAACCAATGAATGCAATAGATTACATATTAAATGAAGCTGAAGAATACCAAGTAGTCATCATAAATGAAGCTCATCAAATGCCCCAACATCGAATTTTTACCACTCGACTACTTGAAGGACTAAAAAGAAGAGGCTTTAAGCACTTAGGAATGGAAGGATATTTTAATACGCCTCATGCAGATTCAATTATGCAAGCCAATGGTTATCCTATTCTTGATTCCGGGTATTATACACAAGAACCTCAATTTGGCAATTTAATAAGAACTGCCTTTGATATGGGGTTCAATATATTTGGGTACGAAAGCAGTGGACATGCTAATGGGAAAGAAAGAGAAATTAATCAAGCCAGAAATATTGAATCCTATCTAAATCGATACCCTAACGAAAAGATATTAATTCATTGCGGTTTTGATCATGTGTACGAAGGAGATATGCCTAACAATTCCATGGATTGGGGAAGGGCGATGGCAGGGAGATTGACGGAATTTACAGGAATTGACCCATTAACCATAAATCAGACAATTTATTCTGAAAAGGGTAATAGGGATTACGAAAACTCGTATTATCAGATTACAGATCTAGAAAGACCTAGTGTTTTTGTCAATGAATCTGGTGAGCTATTTGGTCAGCAACGAAAGAAAACCTCTATTGATTTACCTCCTATGGGCACATTCAGGTATGACATAGCAGTTTTCCATCCAAGAAGTAAAAAGTACGATCGTCCGCAATGGATGGTGTATGGTGATCGTAAAGAAGTCGAAATATCATTTGTTGAAGAAAATATCCAATGCCCATGTTTGGTACTTGCCTACAAAAAAGGTGAGAAAATCGGCAAAGCCGTTCCTTATGATATACAAGAGACTGATGATAAAAAAGTTACATTAGTTTTAGATAAATCCGACTTTGAAATTGTCATATTGAATCAGAACAATATAGCCCTAAAAGCTGAATTTAACTAGGCAAACATAATTTCTGTTTAAATCGTAAAGTTTCAATAGAAAAAATGGAATTATTAAAAACTGTCCATCAATGAAAGAAAATTTTGGACATATTGAAAAAACTAATCTCTATGAGGTGTTAATCAAAAACTTTAAAAAATATTGGAATATAACCAAAGATCAAATTGATGTTTGCAATGACTGCGAGATTAGATATTTTAGTACAGATTTCAGGGCGTATAAAGAAAATCCTAAAAATACTTATTCTAAACCTTTAAGATGTGGTTATAGCCCTTATGCAAATAAGGGGAAAGAGTGGAGCACAAGTCCATTAAAACAAAAAGCTATTAAACATTATGAAATGCAAGAATTAGTGAAAAAGAATGATTAAAAATTTTCCTCACTACAAACAACCGGACTTTAAAGACTGTGGCCCTACATGTTTAAAAATTATTGCAAAGCATTATAAAAAGACTCTTTCTGTACAATACATTAGAAACATTTCTGAAACAATTCGAAGCGGTAGTAGTTTACTTAATTTAAGTAATGCAGCAGAAAAATTAGGAATTAGAAGTTTGGGTGTTAAAATAACTATTAATGACCTTAAAGAAGCCCCACTCCCCTGCATACTTCACTGGAATAAAAACCATTATGTAGTTATTTATAAAATTAAAACTTCCACCTTTTATATTTCTGACCCAGCTCACGGCCTCTTAAAATACAACCAAAAAGAATTTTTAAAACATTGGATTGGTAATAACGCTACAGAAGATACAGAGGAGGGCATCGCATTATTATTAGAGCCCACAGCAAAATTTTACGAAACAGATTTTGACAAGGACAAAACAGAATTTGGTTTTAAGTTTCTTTCAAAATATCTATTCAAATACAAACGCTTTTTATGGCAATTAGTAATCGGCTTGATAGCAGCCAGTTTACTACAACTTATTTTTCCATTCTTAACCCAAAGTATTGTAGATGTTGGTATAGAAAACCAAGATATTCATTTTATTTATTTAATCCTATTTGCACAATTAGCGTTATTTATTGGTAGAACAGCCATTGAAGTTATTAGAAGTTGGATTTTATTGCACCTCAGTACACGTATTAATATTTCCTTAGTTTCAGATTTTTTTATTAAACTAATGAATTTACCTATTGCGTTTTTCGACACGCGTATGACAGGTGATATTCTTCAACGCATCAATGACCATAAACGTATTGAGCAGATATTAACTACATCGTCTTTAAATGTGTTGTTTTCAATGGTAAATTTATTGGTATTCAGTTTTGTATTAGCATATTATAATCTAATTCTGTTTGGGATATTTCTATTTGGTAGTTTTTTGTATTTCTTATGGATTATCATTTTCTTAAAAAAGCGTAGAGATTTAGATTATAAACGCTTTTCAGAAGTTAGCCAAGAACAAAGTAAAGTCATAGAGCTCATCAATGGTATGCAAGAAATAAAGTTGCATAATGCAGAGAAACAAAAGCGTTGGTCTTGGGAGTTTGTGCAAGCACGTTTGTTTAAAGTCTCTATAGAAGGTTTGGCATTAGAACAATACCAAAGTGTAGGCTCAGGTTTTATAAATGAGGTTAAGAATATACTAATTACGGTATTATCTGCAAAGTTGGTTATTGATGGTGATATAACTTTGGGTATGATGTTAGCCATTAGTTATATCGTTGGGCAATTAAACTCGCCAATTGCACAACTCATTAACTTCATTAGAGAAGTCCAAGATGCTAAAATATCCTTAGACCGTTTATCGGAAATCCATAATAAAGAAGATGAAGAACAACAAGATACTGAGAAGATTACAGACATTCCTTTAGAAGCTAACTTAGAATTATCTAAAGTATCATTTCGTTATATTGGCTCAGACCAAATGGTTTTACAAGATTTAGATTTAACCATTCCATCCAATAAAGTCACGGCAATTGTTGGTGTGAGTGGAAGCGGTAAAACCACCTTAATGAAACTGCTATTAAAGTTTTATGATCCAAACAGTGGACAAATTAAAATAGGTAATCACGATTTGCAAAACGTATCTCAAAAAACATGGAGGCACCAGTGTGGTGTGGTAATGCAAGAAGGCTATATTTTTAATGATACTATTGCTAATAATATTGCGGTTGGCGAAGATTACGTAGATAAAAAAAAATTAGCACATGCGGTAGATGTTGCCAATATAAAAGAATTTATAGAAAACTTACCATTAAGCTACAATACCAAAATTGGAATGGAAGGTGTTGGCGTGAGCACAGGACAAAAACAAAGATTGTTAATAGCTAGAGCGGTTTATAAAAACCCTAATTTTTTGTTTTTTGATGAAGCTACATCAGCTTTAGATGCTAATAACGAAAAAGTGATTATGGAAAAACTTAATACCTTTTTTGAAGATAAAACGGTTGTGGTTATTGCCCATCGCTTAAGTACAGTAAAAAATGCACACCAAATTGTAGTTTTAGATAAAGGAAAAATTGTGGAAGTAGGTAATCACGATGCTTTAGTGAAGCAGAAAGGAAATTACTTTCATTTAGTTAAGAATCAGTTAGAACTTGGAAATTAATTATTTGGTTAATCGAGGGAAGCTTGAAGGCATAAGATGGAAGTTGAAACGGAGGATTGTCCCCTTGAGGGGACATTAGTGGTGCTTGTTGATAGGTCAAAAAGGAATAAATGGAAAACAAACTAGATAATATAGAGCTGAGAAGCGAAGAAGTACAAGAAATACTTACCAGAGTACCACATTGGATGATACGTTGGGGAAATGTGTTGTTCTTATCTTTAATATTGATGGTATTGTTTTTGTCTTGGTTTGTAAAATACCCAGATATTATAGCTTCTGAAGCGTTGGTAACAACCCAAGTGCCACCGCAGAAAGAATATGCGAAAATTACTGGAAAATTGAATACGCTTTTAGTAACAGATAATGAAAGTGTAATAGATAATCAACCACTAGCGATATTGGAGAATACAGCCAATTACAAAGATGTTTTTAAGCTAAAATCTATAATAGACACTATTACAGTAAATAGTAAATCTTTTTACTTTCCAATAGATAGTTTACCCATTTTATTTTTAGGAGATATAGAATCTCAATTTGCCTTGTTTGAGAATAGTTATATTCAATATAAATTAAATAAAGAATTAGAACCGTTTTCTAATGAAGCTTTGGCAAATCGATATTCCATATCAGAACTCAACAGACGTTTACAAAGTCTAAAATCACAACGCGATCTTAATAAAACAGAATTAGAATTCAATTTAAAAGATCTAAACAGACAAACCACATTATTCGAAAAAGGTGTGATTTCGGCACAAGACTATGAAAATAAGCAATTGCAATACGCACAAGCAGAGCGTAATTATAAAAACTTTGAAGCTTCCATATCCCAAATTCGAGAAGGAATTAGTAATGCCAACATGACTTCAAAAGGAACAGAAATCAATCGTGTTAAGGAAGAAATGATATTGCTTAAAAATGTGATTCAATCATTTAATCAACTCAAAAAAGCCATTAAAGATTGGGAATTTCAATTTGTGTTAAGTTCAAATATTAATGGCAAGGTTTCTTTCTTAAATTACTGGAATATTAATCAAACGGTTAATCAAGGAGATTTAGTGTTTACTATAATTCCGAGTGAGAATAGTTCATATATTGCGAAGCTTACTACACCATCTCAAAATTCTGGTAAAATTAAAGCAGGACAAAGTGTAAATATAAAACTAGAAAACTATCCAGATACTGAATTTGGTGTGTTGAATGGAACAGTTAAAAATATATCTCTTATACCAGATAAAGACGGATTATACTTTGTTGATGTTAATCTTCCTGAAAAAATGATAACTTCTTATAAAAAGGAAATAGACTTCAAACATGAAATGCGTGGTTCAGCCGAAATTATTACAGAAGATTTGAGATTGATAGAACGTTTTTTTTATCAGTTTAGAGAAGTTTTAAAACGTTAACTGTATAATATTAAGTAGCGATTAGCATTAATTTTACTCTATGCATCGTTTTTCTAAATCGCATAACGAACCTTTGTTTAATCCACATCCTGAGTTATTAGATATGACTAAAAAGGATTGGGAGGAAATCACAGAAGATACGTTTAAAAAAGTATTTCAGAAATCTGCAGTGAAACGCACTAAGTTTTCTGGTTTAGAAAGGAATATTAAGTTTTTAAAATAATTTCTATCGAAAGCTAAACCCAAAAGATAATTTTAATGCAAGGTTATCATTAGAATTATTTAAATGATGATAACCGTAACGATAAAAAGCACCAAACCCTAGTCCTAAATAACCTATATTTAAATAAGGGATTTTTAAGATATTTTGAAGTTCTAAACCTGTTTCTAAAAACAACTCTTCCTTTGTTGAGAAATCTATGAACTGATGATCAGAAGCTGCTTTTAAGCTACCAATCCCAATATTGTTGTGTAATAATACATCTGGTTGAAAATAGCCCTTGTTGTTAAATAATCTACCAAAATTATGTGTTGTAAATAAATGTGCATATCTATCTGACAAGAATTCATAAGGCTTTACAGTTTGAAAATAATTCTCAACGATAAATGGTAGTTTTTTATCAAAAGTGCCTTCTCCTGTAAACAATAAACCAAATGGAAGAGTGCTATCTATATAACCCAAATCTAATTTATAAGTGGTTTCCCCAATGCCTTTAATTATAAAACTATCATCAAGTGTAAATTTTAATTTGTTATAATTAAAATCTCCATCTAAGGCGCCATTTAACCCTCTTGAATACATTAAATTTAAAATTGGTGCATTACTTGGTAGACGAGTTATAATGCCAAAATTATTGATTAATTTTTCATTGACATGGTAACTAATACCAATATTAACTTCAGTGTTATTGTAGTTAGTAATTGATATATTATTCTGGTTAAAAGTATAATCATAGAGCGGTTTAATTTCTGCTGTATTGAAGCCAATAAACCAGTTAATGTTTCTTAACAATTTCATGTCAGTTCTAAAACTAATGCTTTCTACAGCATCCATTTCACGAGCAATCCAATTGCGAGGATTAAATGGGTTTTCAATTTCATTACCAGAGAACGTACCAACTTCTCTAATTGTATTTTTATAGTCTAAAGCTATAGAAATATCTTTTTTTCCTGGGACATCAAATGCAATAGATCCACCATATTTCCATTCTTTATCTTTAATTCCGTAGCCAGCAAAGGCACCGAAAGAAATATTTTTAAGAATATTATCGTTGGTATAGACACCCAATCCTAGTCTTGTGTCTTCATGTTTATTAGCTCTAAAAATGTTGAGTAAATCAATATCTATATACTTTAAGGGGAAGCGTCCTTTTTGTAACTTTTGAGGTAAAGCCAATACCTTGTCTAAATTTACTTTGTCTCCAATGCTATCAATAAATACATAGGTTCTTAATTCCTTTTTATCTAATATTCCTTTTCTATATTCATCCCAATATTTAGAATTCTTATTACCAACATTTTTAGATAATGTAAGAGAAACTAAAGGGAAATCTTTTTTAGATAATGACGCATTTGGTTTAATTTCTGACAAGTAACTTTTACCTATGTATTTAAAACTACCAAACCCTTCGCCAATAACAATTTCAAAATTTAGTTGTTCTGGGAACCAATAATTCCCGTCGATATAACTATACTTTTGTTGTAGTTTAAACTCAACTTTACCGGAATTTACGGTTCTAGCATCTACACTTTCTAAAGCATACTTGTTGGAGTTGATATAGAGTAAACCCTCTAATCCATCGAAATTTCGATTGGCTTTAGGTTCAAAAGAAATTACAAAAATGGTATCATTATTTTTTATAAATTCTTCCTTTAGACGAAACTTATATTTTTTGGTGCTTCCTTTAGAAATAGGATTGAGATAATTTATTTCAAACCAATTAAGATGTTCTTTATAAAAAGAAAAGGGTTGTAAGCTGTTCGCTAATAGAGCGAAATTAGGGTTTTTAAAACCAGATGTTCTAGTCGCAATAATACTGTCCTCAGTAAACCTTGGTTTTAAATATTTGTGTTTGGCTATTGTTTCAGTTATAAATAAGTAAGAATCTTTAAATGCCGATTGTGTCGTTTTTAAAGTATCACTTTGTGGCTTGGTATCATCCATGTCAACATATATTTTGTCGTAAGAGATATATGTAAATGAGTTTAAATTTTCAGGATTATTTAGCGCTTTGTTGCTGACTACATTTTTAATAATTCTATGTGCTGGGTTTTCACTATCTATAAATACTTCATCTAATCGACTAACTTTTGAGGTCAGTTCTATCAATTCTGACCTTAATTGCGCTACATTAACAACTCTGGTCTCATAACCAACATAACTTATCGTTATCGTTTTAAGATGAGACGGAATGTAAAAAACGCCATCAATATCTGAAGATGTTCCTTTAAAATCCGTTTTACTAAAAAGAATATTAGCAAAGGGAATGACCTCTTTTGTGGCGCTATCAATCAGTTTAAATTTCTTTAAAGTTTGAGCACTTGCAGCTAAGCTTACAAAAAAGACAAATAAAATTAATAACTTTTTCATTTATTGAATTTGAAATAGGTCTAGAAAATTAAACAATTTTTATAAGTATTGACCATTACAGCCGACATTCATTTACTTATATTTGTAGCTTAATTCTTTTTGATTATGAGCAAACAAAGCAAACGCATAGAAGCTTTAGTATATCACGCTAAACCAACTCCTGGAAAGATAAAAGTAGTACCTACAAAAAAGTATGCATCGCAACGCGATTTGTCTTTGGCTTATTCACCAGGTGTAGCAGAACCTTGTTTAGAAATTGAAAAAGACGTTAATAATGTTTATAAATACACAGCTAAAGGAAATTTAGTTGCTGTGATCTCTAACGGAACAGCTGTTTTAGGGTTAGGAAACATTGGACCCGAAGCCTCTAAGCCAGTAATGGAAGGAAAAGGTTTGCTCTTTAAAATTTTTGCTGATATAGATGTTTTTGATATTGAGGTAGACACAGAAGATGTAGATGCGTTTATAGAAACTGTAAAAAATATAGCACCAACTTTCGGTGGTATTAATCTTGAAGATATTAAAGCGCCTGAAGCCTTTGAAATAGAACGTAGATTAAAGGAAGAATTAGACATTCCTGTAATGCATGATGATCAGCATGGAACAGCCATTATTTCTGCGGCAGCATTAATAAATGCATTAGAGATTGCAGAAAAGAAAATTGAGGATGTAAAAATAGTAGTTAGTGGTGCTGGTGCAGCAGCTATTTCTTGTACAAGATTATATCAAGCTTGTGGTGCGCGTCGCGAAAATATAGTAATGCTAGATAGTAAGGGTGTTATTAGAGATGACAGAGACAACCTTACAACTCAAAAAGCCGAGTTTGCTACAGATCGTAAAATAGATACGTTAACTGAGGCTATGGAAAATGCTGATGTGTTTATTGGTTTATCTCAACCAGATATAGTTACTCCAGAGATGTTAAAATCAATGTCTGCTAATCCTGTTGTATTTGCAATGGCAAATCCGGTTCCGGAGATAAATTATCAGTTAGCAATTGATACAAGAGAAGATATTATTATGGCAACTGGTCGTAGTGATCATCCTAACCAAGTTAATAATGTTCTTGGATTTCCATTTATTTTTAGAGGAGCTCTCGATGTAAGAGCTACTAAAATAAATGAAGAAATGAAGATGGCAGCTGTAAAAGCGTTATCTAAATTAGCAAAAGAAGCAGTGCCAGAACAAGTGAATATTGCGTATGCAGAAACTCGCTTAACGTTTGGTAAAGATTATATAATTCCAAAACCGTTTGATCCAAGATTAATTGCAGAAGTTCCACCTGCAGTAGCAAAAGCAGCTATGGAAAGTGGAGTGGCACAAGAGCCAATTGAAGACTGGGACCGTTATAAAAATTCGTTGTTAGAGCGTTTAGGTTCTGATAATAAATTGGTGAGAATGCTTTTAAGTAGAGCAAAAACAAACCCTAAAAGAGTCGTTTTTGCAGAAGCAGATCAATTAGATGTTTTAAAAGCAGCACAAATTACGCATGATGAAGGTGTCGCTATTCCTATATTACTAGGTAGAAAAGATGCGATTGTTAAGCTGATGGATGAAATTGAGTTCGATGCTGATGTACAAATCATAGACCCTAAGTCTGATGAAGAACTAGAGCGTAAAAATCGATATGCAAAAGCCTATTGGGAAAAACGAAAAAGACAAGGTGTAACCATCTATTCAGCAGAAAAGAAAATGCGCGAGCGTAATTATTATGCTGCAATGATGGTAAATGAAGGTGATGCAGATGCTGTTATTACCGGTTATTCTCGTAATTATCCTTCAGTTGTAAAACCAATGTTAGAGTTAATTGGGATGGCAGAAGGTGTCGCCAGAGTAGCTACTACAAACGTTATGATGACAC